>CAUEUD010000197.1 GCA_959020865.1 Eubacterium limosum
TTCATAATATCGTTAGGACAACAACAATATACGACGGTTCATCTATAAAGCGTTATAAACCAACCCGTATCGCCGCGATACGGGTTGGTTTTCTTCGAGACGTAACGTTTCGTTACATCCTTCAGCGTATCAAAAAAATTCAAGAGACGGAGCCTCTTACCTAAGGAAGAAAAAAGCGTCCTGCGGGTACTGTCTTTACACCTGTATCTTCTTCAATAAAACAGATGTCTGATCTCTCCAGTGTCCGGCGTTTCCTTTAAAAGCGACACGATTCCTGGCCGTTTGCCGCAGCGCCTGTGCCTTTTTTCTTATCTGGATAAAAGGCACAGCCTCGGACTGCGCCACTTTTTTAACATTCTGAGGACGTAACGTTTCATTACACCCTTATTTTTTAACGGTCCACCTTTATCTGCTCTCCCATGACCACCAGGCAGAGAATCCGCTCGGCGACGGGCATACCGGTCAGGTTGGCCAGGGCTTCGGCGTAGAAGTTAATCTGGAGACGGTACTGGTCGATGAGCTGTTTCCGGCTGGCTTCACCAAAGTAGCGGTCGGTCTTGTAGTCTAACAGAATCCATTTTCTGTTTTCCTCAAAGCAGCAGTCAATCATCCCCTGTACCACCAGCGGGGTGCCGGCATGCTGCCAGTCCGGCACCACCTTTCTGGGGTCATACTGGTAATTGAAGGGCACTTCCCGACGCACATGCTCTGCGGCCAGCATGCGCCTTCCCAGATCAGACTGGAAAAACCTGCGGATGACCTCAAGGTCGATGGTCTCAGCCAGCTCTGGCAGCAGGAGTTCTTCGGTGACGAGCCTTTGCCGCTCTTCCTTAAGCAGTCCATCAAGGGCCCCGGTATCTCCTGCCACAGCGCGCAGCTTATCAAGGGGCAGGCTCTGCATCATAAAATGCAGGGCGGTACCCTTTTCTGCGCCGGTAATTTCCCGGGCGTCGGCCACCATAAAGGACGGCAGCGCCACACGTTCAGGGATTTCCGGAACGCCCAGGGCCTCGGCCTGGATTCTCAGCCTTTTGACCTCGGTGACAGTCATTTTACCGGGCAGCTCCTGTTGTCCCTCAAAGGGATAACGGTAGTTCAGGCGGCGGCAGACCTCCTGCCACATGGCCTCTGAGGGCGCCTGAGCCTCCTCGATCAGCTCCTCGACCGTATCCTCTGAGACATGGTGCTTCAGGCTCTGCTCTGCCGTATAAAAATAGACATCATAGCTTGGCAGACTCAGGTGGCGCCGTTTTTCCTCCTCGGCAATCTCCGGCGCGCTGTTTCTTAAAAGCGCCTGCATGATCCAGTCCAAAAGCCCGCCTGCTTTTTTGAGATGGTACAGATCGCCGGAGCCTGACCAGGCGGTCAGCCTGGATTCCAGATTTTTGACCATGCCCACCACCACCAGGCTTTCACGGGCGCGGGTCATGGCGACATAGAGCAGCCGCATTTCCTCGGACAGGGTTTCCATCTCGTTTTTCTCAAGGCAGATGCTCTTGGCCAGCGTGGGCATTTTTGCCCTCAGCTCCAGATTAATGTAATCCGGGCAGATGCCCAGATCCTTGTGGAACAGGATATCCCGGTTGCGGGTGCGCTTGTTGAACAGCTTGCCGGTACCGGACAGGAAAACCACTGGAAACTCCAGCCCCTTGCTCTTGTGGATGGTCATGATGCGCACCACATTCTCGCTCTCACTGAGCACACCGGGCGGAGACAGATCATACTTGTGCTTTTTCATGCGCTCGATAAACCGGATAAAGTAGAACAGGCCGCGCAGGGTGGAGCGCTTATAGTCTCCGGCGCGTTTCAGGAGCACCCGCAGATTGTTCTGCCGCTGCTCACCGCCGGGCAGAGCGCCCACAAAATGGTAGTAGCCTGTGTCCAGGTACAGCTTCCACAGAAAATCCTCGATGTCCATGACCCGCGAATCCCACTGCCAGGCGTCAAGCCTTTGGTAGAAAGCTTTCAGTTTGGCGGCCAGCGCGTCCTCACGCTCATCTTTGTATTTTTCCGCTGCGGCGTAGTAGCTTCCCTCTTTTTGAAACAGGCGGATTTCGGTACACTCTTCGGTGCCAAAATCGCCGATGGGCGAGGTCATCACGCTGAGCAGCGGCAGATCCTGATGGTGGTTGTCGATGAGATTTAAAAGGTTCATCACCACACCGATTTCCATGGACTCGTAATACTGCTCGCCGCCGTCAAAATAGGCAGGAATCCCCAGTTCTGAAAAGATTTTGGCGTAGACGTCGCCCCGTCCGGCCACTGAGCGCATCAGCACGCCGATATCACGGTACTGAAGCAGGCGGCTGCCGCCGGTTTTGGTATCGTAAAAAGGTTTTCCCACCCGGCTTTGTATCTCTCTTGCGATAAAGCGCGCTTCCATCTCCACTGCGGGCATCTCGCCTACAATGGGGTCGGTATCCTCATCGGTTTTATTTTCGATGACATGCACCTGGGTTTTGACATAGGGCCCCTCGTTATCCAGGCCTTTGTAAAGCCGCGCCCGCCCGTCATACTCGATCTCGCCCAGCGCCGGGCTCATAATGGCCTCGAACACTGTGTTGACGCCGTCCACCACGCCCTGGCAGCTTCTGAAGTTCTGGCTCAGGGTAATGAGGTCGTTGAGCGCGTCGGTTTCCTGGCTGAAGGCATGATACTTTCCGATGAAAATCGTGGGGTCGGCCAGACGGAAGCGGTAAATGCTCTGTTTGACGTCCCCGACCATAAAGTAATTATCGTCCCGGACAATCCGCTTGATGATGGCCTCCTGCATATCGTTGGTATCCTGATATTCGTCCAGAAAAACGTACGCATACTGCTCGCGCACCTCCGCCGCAATGGCCGGATTCTGTAAAATACGCAGGGTGCTCTGCTCAAGGTCGTTGAAATCCAGCAGGTCTTTTTCTGCTTTTTTAAGCTGATATTTTTTCTGGAAATCCCTTGTCAGCGCCACCAGGTCTGCCATGGGGCGTTTCATCTCCGCCAGCTGGGCAAGGGCCTCTGTGAGGTCAAGATTCAGCCGTTTCTGCAGTCCCTGAACGATGCCCTTGGCTTCGTTTCGCAGATCCTTGATGTGGTCACTGGTCTCGGCGTCGGCCTTTTTATTGCCGCTGTAGCGGGCAAAGCGGATACCGGAAAGGGCGTTTCTGAAATCGTCATAGCCCTCCTCCAGCGCGTCGATGGCAAGCCCCACAGCGAAAAAATCCTCCTGAAGCTGGGCGGCGGTTTTCTCAAAGCCCTCGGTGTCCCGGCACAGGGCGTATGCCCTCTCCAGAAGCTCGTAAGCCCCCTCCATATCGGTGCGGATCAGGCTGTCCAGCTCCCGCCCCCAGGGGCTTTTCCAAAACCCTCCGGCGTCCAGCCCAAAATAGGACAGCGCGCGCGCGCACCACTTTTCAGAATCCGGCTGCGTCACGAGAAAATAGTGAAAATTTTCCACCAGACTCTTGAGCTCCCGGTCGTCCCGATTGCCGGTAAACATATCCACCAGATGGCTGAAGGGCGTCTCGCCATCCTCTGGTATCTCCTGATATTTTTCCTCAAAGAGGTCCTCCAGGGCTTCCTGAACCATGATGGAGAGCTCGGTCTCGTTGCCCAGCTTAAATTCCGGGTCGATGCCGCCCTCCTGAAAGTAGTCCCTGACCAGACGGCTGCAAAAAGCATGGAGGGTGGAGATGGAGGCCGCGCCCAGGCGGCTGATCTGCGCGATGACAAAATCCGAATCCACGTCCTCCTTCTCAAGCTCCGCCATGAGGGCAGCGCTCAGACGCTCCTTCATTTCCGCCGCCGCGGACCGGGTAAAGGTAAGCACCAGCAAAGCGTCCACACTGGTCTTTTCCTCTACCACAATGCGGCGGATACGCTCGATGAGCAGCGCGGTTTTGCCCGAACCGGCCGCTGCGGACACCAGCAGGTTTTTCTTTCTGGTCTCAATGGCTCTCAGCTGATCCTCAGTCCATCTCATTGTCTTTGCCTCCTTCCTTTATTCTCTGGATAAACTCATCCCGCGAAATGCTGGTGCGCAGCACGTCGTAGGACGCCCTGCCGATGCTCTCGTCGAACTGGCAGATGCCCTTGTAAGGGCAGTGCTCGCAGCCGGTTTCTTTGCCCTTTTTATAGGGGCGGACCGCAATATCGCCGCCCAGTATTTTTTCGGTCATCTCGATAATCACGCGCTTCACGTAGTCCAGCAGATCCTCAAACTCATCCCGGCTCAGCTTGGAGTTCCGGGATTTCAGGCTGATGACCTCAGAATCCTTATCGGCTTCTGCGTCCATGGCTTTGGTAAAACGCGGGTCATCCAGATAGATGCCGTTAAGCTTAAAGGAATCGTTGAGGGCCGCGGTCAGTGTTTCCGGGTCGAGCTTGCTTACCTGGAGCATGGGATCGTCCACGTGAAAATAGAAGGTGCCGCCCGGGATCAGGTTGTCGCCCTCCAGAATCTCAAGCCCGGCCTCCATATAGACGGCCAGCTGAAGCGACAGGCCGTAATAGATCTCCGCCAGATTCAGGGTCTTATTGCCGGATTTATAGTCGATGACCTTCACAAAGGTGTCGCCCTCGCGCTGGTAGACGTCGATGCGGTCAATGACGCCGCGCACTTTGACGGTCTCCTCAAAGCTGGGCAGCTCTAAAATCTGGCTGAACTGCTGCTCGCTGTATTTAAAGTCAAATTCACCGCGGCGCATATGGTCCACCAGCACGCGGACTGTGCGCTTGCTCACCCGGCGCAGCTTGCGGCCGAGATACTGGTACTGGCCAGTGCTGTTAAACACCTGATGCCTGACCTGCGGCAGGGTTTCGTCCAGAATGGCGTCCACCATGGCGTCAGTCTTTTCCTGACTCAGATCCTTGACGGAAACCTGCTCCCGCTCGGCCTCCTTATAGACTGCGTCGATGAGATGATGCAGCACGGTGCCGATGTCCGGCGGCTCCACCTCGTACTCCTGTCTGGGCACGGGCCTCAGGCCATACGCCACATAGTGGGAGAAGGGGCACTTGCGGTAGAGTTCCAGACGCGACACGCTGGCCTGAATGGGCGGTTCAAAGAGCCGGATGGCCTGCCCCTGGCTCAGTCGGTCATCCACACCGTCGTAATCCAGAGCCTCCTGAATCTGCCGGAAAGCGGTGTGATAGCGGGCGTTTTCATCATACCATTTACCGACAGCCTGCCAGAGACGCCTGGTCTCCTCTGGCACAACCGTGCCCTTTCCATAGCGCAGCTCCCGCAGATGGTCGATAAGGCAGGAGATGGTGCCCCTCGGGGTCGCCACGGCTTCCCATTCCTTTGAGAGGGTGTTTTCCAGAGCGCTTGTGATGGTCAGCTTTGGAAAAACCGCCTGTATCCTGGGGATGAGCGGGGATACCGGAATGGTGCTGCCCTCGGCGTCCGCCATGGCATAGGACAGGTACAGATAATCGCTGGGCGCGGCGAAAAGGGTGTAGAGCAGAAAATCCTCCTGAGCCCGTCTGAAATCACTGTTGTCCTGGAGCTCCATCTCCTGTTTTCGCAGCTGACTGCGCTCACGCTCCGACAAAAGGTTAAAAGAAGGACTGTTTGCCGGGATGACACCCTCATTCATGCCAAAGACCAGCAGGGCTTTCATCTCTGTATGGCGGCTGCGCATCAGGTCAGTGATGTTGACCACATCCTGGCGGCTGGGGATCACGCCCACAGTGTAGGACTGGAAGCCTCCGCTCAGCACCGAAATGTATTCCTCCAGGGTGGTGCTCTCACCACCCATGGTGCTGTTGATCTGGTCAAACACCTCCATGAGAATGTTCCAGATCTGGTTGTAAAGGCCCATGCTGTCAAAATCGCCCCGCTCCCGCAGCGCTTCGCTCAGACAGTCAATGGTTTCTGGCGCATTGATATCCTCCAAAAAATGCACCAGGCTTCTGGTTTTATCCGCGTAGGTTCTCGATTTTCTCAGACTTTTGCGCAGCGTCATAAAAGGGGCCATGAGCCGCTCACGGCTCGCGTTCAGCGCCTCCAGCGACACCGCCTCATTGGCGCTTGGGCGATCAAAGGGCTTCTCCCAGGCGTTTCCGCGGATGCCATACTCGATCACATAGTTCTCAAGCTCCTGGGCTTCCTCAGGCGTGATGGGCGCAAACCCGGTTTTGACAAAGGTGAAGATATCCTCATAGGCATAGTGACTCCGGTTCGTCTCAAGCGCTGCCAGCACCGCCTCCAGAAAGTTGTTCTCTGTGACCTTTTTCACATCGTCCCAAAAAAAGGGGATGCCATACTCCGAAAAGGCCCGCTTGATGGCGCCGCCGTAGGTATCCATATCGCCGGCGAGCACCACGATATCCTGATAGCGGAAACCCCGCTCCCGCACCAGCTCCACGATTTTCTGAGCGCCCTTTTCCACCTCGTTCCAGATGTTTTTGCACTGAACCACTGCCAGATCCCCGGGTTCCTCTTCATAAGGCCGGGGCCGCAGGGCAAAGAGATTCTGCTCCAGATAGTCAAGACCTGAAACCGCCGGCCGCGCTGCCGCCTCCAGATTGACGATCTCCGCCTCAAAACCCAGATCATTGGCGATTTTCTCAATCCGCTTCAGCGTCTCGCCCGGCACATAAAAGGCCGACGCGTCCGGCGCGTTCTTATC
>CAUEUD010000198.1 GCA_959020865.1 Eubacterium limosum
AGCGTGATATAAAATAATTAGTTTTCGAAAACAAAATACAAAAAAGAGGGGGATTGCATTAATGATTAGTGCTGAAGAGATGAAACAAGAGCGCACTGAGCTGTTTCAGGATTTATATACCTTGAAAAAACCAAAGCGCGTTCCGATTACAATTAAAGTGAACAATGAATTTGGCATCCAGTACGCGGGAATGGATCTGATTGATACTCAATGGCACCCTGAAAAGATGGAAGCCGCTGCCAATAAAATCTGCGAAGATTTTTTTGCCGACAAGAATCCCTTTGGGTCAAGAAGGTTTCCGGCTTTTTATACCTTTACAGATTCAACTTATTTCAAAATTGCGTCTAGTGGGTTTTTACAACATCCGGAAATCGCACCGATGCAGTCGGAGGAATACCCAGAGCTGATTGCCAGCCCTTATGATTTTCTCATCGAAAAAATTTTGCCGAGGCTTTACAAAGCCTTTGATGGCGGAAATATTTTCCAAAGTCTGAACTTTGCGGTCAGCATGAAGGCCAAAGGAGATGACGATCAGGCAGCGGGCGCAATCAGCAAAAAGATCAGTCGAAAATTTGGATATTTTAACCCGGATGCAAAGTCAGCCATTTTTGCACCGTTTGATTTTATCGCGGATATTCTGAGAGGTTTTACCGGAACTCTGATGGATATAAGACGCTGCGGCAAGATGGTCCAGGAGGCCTGCGAGGCAGTGCTGCCACTGATGGTCCAGCTGGGGATTACAAGCAGACCGACTATTATGAGTGAGTGTTATATTCCGCTTCATATGGCGCCTTATATGAAGACAAAGGACTTTGAAAAATATTACTGGCCCACATTTAAGACCATGATCGAGCAGATTATGGCATCCGGGCAGGGAATCTCAATTTTCTGTGAGCAGGACTGGACACGGTATCTCGACTATCTGGCTGATCTGCCTAAGGGACTCCGGATTCGCTTTGAATATGGGGAGCCGCAGCAGATCAAGGACAAAATTGGCCATAAGCACATTATCTCAGGCCTGTATCCGTCCGCGTTTTTCGCGACAGAAAAGAAATCGCTCTGTCTGGATAAGGCCAAAGAGCTGATGGATATTCTGGCGCCCGGCGGAAACTATGCTTTTGATGTGGACAAGGTCATGGCAACCTATGATGGCGGCGGTGAGAACATTGTGGCGGTACTGGATTTTGTAAGAGAATATGGAAAGTACTGAGGTGTTGAAAATGGAATGGCAGAGAGAATCGAAATACTATATCACTTGGGATGAATTTGTCGAGATGCACCCAGATCTTGATGAGCGTAATCGGATGGCTGCAAAGGATCGCTTTGAGCAGTATCAGGAACAGATTTTCCGTCTAATTATGTCTTATTTGTTTTAAGGAGAGAGATAAATGCAAAATGTCGATAAAAAACAGCTTTTAGAGAAAAGAATCAATCGTTTTGTCACAACAAGCAACCTTGAGGAGCCGGATATTGTGCCAATTATGTCGCAGATCAATTCTTACGCCATTGCCTATTGTGGCAAAACCTCGTGGGATGTGTTTGAGGACCCGGAACTTGAAAGACAGTGCTACCGGAGAGCCAATGAAGCCTTTTTCTTTGACGGTCTGTCGATTTTTGGACTGAACCATCCTTTTAAAGCATACCTTGATGTGGAAAGCCCGACCTATTTTGTCTCGGAAGACGGCGTGACCATTCAGCATCGGGAGACCTCATCCATGACCGATGACGAATACGATGTGTTCTGTGAGGATCCCATTGCTTTTATTGCTAACAAAATCGCAGCGCGTAAAATAAAGGCTTTTGAAAAGCCCTATCCAGAAAATTATGAGGCATTGAAAAAGTTGCTCGACACCATTGCTGCCTTCAAGCAGAACAGCGCCGAGAACCGCAGGTATGTTCTGGAAGAGATGGCCATGCCCATTCTGTCCAGCCGTTCCGCGCCAAACCCCTGCGATAACTTTTTTGATTTTATCCGCGGCTTTAAGGGGACGCTTAAGGATATACGGCGCTTTAGCGATAAGGTGGAGAAAGCGGTTGAGGCTTTAACGCCGTACTATGAAAAAAGCATTCCAAGCAGTCAGGAGGAGCCGTTTCCATGGCTTTTAAGCACCTGTCACATACCGACATTTTTATCAAAGGAGCAGTTTAAAAAGGTTTATTGGCCTTACATGAAGCGCTGTATTCTGGCAGCGCACGAAAATGGAACAAAGTATATGGCTTTTCTTGAAGGCACCTGGAAACAGCACTTTGATCTGTTTGAAGAAATACCAAAGGGTGCTCTGATTGCTATCTTGGAGAGTGATGACATCATCGACTTTAAAAAACGTTTTGGGGACCAGATTACTGTGGCAGGCGGCATGCCGCTGGCAATGCTGAAGCATGAAACTGAGAAGGCCTGCATCGACCAGGTAAAACGAGTTTATGACGCCTGCGCACCCGGCGGCGGTTTTATCTTTACGGTTGACAAGCCGCCCCTTGGGCCAAAGGATCTGAATGTTGATAACTTAAAGGCTGTCAACACCTTTGCGCATGAATACGGTCGATACTAAAAAGGAGGAGTTGAGATGGAGGAAAAAACAGTATTGGAATTGATTGAAGACTATGTCAGAGAAAAGGCAGACGGCAAAGAGCTCACTAAAGAACAGGAAAGAAAGCAAGTTGAGGCAAATGTTATCGCGTTATTGAGAGTTTAAAGGAGAGAGAAATGGAAGCAATCGATCATAATAAATCGGCTTTAATCGATGAACTGCAAAAGCCCAAGGTTCGTCCAATCGGATACATCGCGTTGATTCTTGGCATTATCATGTTTTCAGGCATACTGACAGGAAATCCAACGTTTTTAAAATTTTGGGATTATTCAAACCTGACAGGTAAATTTGGCGCTCTTGGCGAAGGCGTAAAAAACATTCAGGGCAGCGGTGGCAGCGGTGCGCGCGATGGCTTTATGTACGCTCTGACCGTCTGGCCGTCCATCAGTCTGGCCCTCGCGCTGATCAATGTCATTGAGGGGATGGATGGGCTAAAGGCAGGTCAGCGCCTGCTTAATCCACTTTTAAGACCCCTGCTTGGCATTCCGGGCTGGTGCTCGCTGGCACTGGTCGCGGGGTTGACAGCGTCCACAGATGCCGGGACAGCATTGACCCTGGACCTGGTTGAGAACGATTTAATCAACAACCGAGAGCTCGCGATCTTTGGATGTTTTAATTTTGTGGCTTCAGGATATATTGGCAGTGCCCTTACCCTTGCCGGTACCTATGTGCCTTATCTGAATGAATATGGTATTGGACTCTGGCTGGTGCTTCTGGTCGGGGTGCTTGGGAAGTTTTTGGCAGGTAATATGATGCGGCTCTACATTCTGCTGACAAGTCGGAAAAAAGAAGCGAAGGAGGCATAATGATGAACTTTAAAGATCCTACAGGCAATGTTTTAACTGATTTTACAGAAGGCGCAAAAAAAGGGATATGGATGGCACTGTTCAACCTTACGCCAAACTTCATCATGGCTTTTACGCTTATCCAGATTTTAAATTTAACAGGCTGTATGGACATTTTGTCCAATGTTTTCAGTCCGCTCATGGGAATTTTCGGTTTGCCGGGAGAAGCGGGCGTCTGCCTGGTAACAGGCTGGCTGTCCTGTCCCGGCGGTATTGCAACCATGTGCTCCTTGGCCGAATCCGGTATCATCACTGGCAAGGCTGTGGCACAGCTGATCCCGATGATCTACTTGTTTGGCGGCCAGCTCCAGTATACTGGAAGAATTTTATCGATCATCAAAATGCCGGGAAAATATTATTTTCCAACCTATATTATTGGTTTTTTATGTATGATCATCGTTGGAATCATTATGCGCTTTGTAGTTGCAATGTTCTAGGGAATGCGAAGGGGGCCGTTGCCCCCTTTCAAAAAGGGGAGGCATTCACATTGGCAGATTTAAAGGAAAAGTATCTTTCAGTCATTCAGATACCAGAATTGGATAAAGGGCTGACGCCTAAAAATGACCGCTATTTTGTTTTTAAGAACCAGCCGGCCTGCTTGCTGGGAAAAAGAGCGCATCTACAGGTAAGCCTGATCGTCGCAGCGTTTATTTCGTCCTTTTTCTTCAAGAACGACCGGGTCTATCTGGCGGCGTGCTGTGTCGCCTTTGGCCTTTGTCTGTGGTACCTTTATGACAGCCGTTATATGAAATACTACAAAAGAATGATAAAAGCCTACTCTTTTTCAAGAGATAAGCAGATGCTCAAAAACCTTAATCGTCTGATCGACAGCAAGCGTGTTTTTATATCAGACATGCCGCAGGCCTACTATGTTTTAAAAGCAAAAGAACGGTTGAGCAATAAGGATTTTATGGCAGCAGAATACCTGGCAGACCAAATGCTGAAGGAAAAGAGGAACAGCATTGAGGGACTTTATTTAAAAGTGCTCTGTCGCTACTGTAAGCAGGACAGCGTAGGTGCCAGACATTATTTTCTGCTGCTCAGCAAGAGAAACGACTCACCGGAATATGCCGAGTGTGCACAGGCACTCATGGCTGAAGGAATGTAGAAAAATGACGCCGCAGCAGTATTTGATCCTGGGTGTCCTGGCACTGGCCGTTCTGCTGTTTTTTACAAAGTGGATCAGCTTAACAGCCACGGTTATTCTGATCAATGTGCTCTTGTTTTTCAGCAGGGTCATCAGTATGGGGGACATCTTTTTGGGTTTGACCGATTCCAGCGTTATTCTTGCCGGCGCCATGTTCATTCTGGGCGGCGCCGTTCTTAAAACCGGGGCAGCGCGGTCGGCGGGAGAGCGGATTACAAGGCACATCGCAAAGGAAAGAAATGTTATGCTTGTTTTTATGCTGCTGGCCTGCGCCGCCTCAGCATTTATGTCGGCCATCGCGACCATCAGCATTCTGGTACCCATCGCCATTGGCGTCTGTCAGGCCAATAAAGAATACCGGCTGCCCAGACTTCTGCTGCCCATTGCGATTGCCTGCTCGGCCGGAGGGATGATTACCCTGATCGGCAAGCCTGCCAACCTCGTGGCGAGAACTCTGCTTGAGGAAAATGGTCTGGGAACCATCGGCTTTTTTGAGTATGCCAAGGCGGGCATTCCCGTTTCGCTGGCGATTATTCTGTTTATGTATTTTTGGGGGTACCGGCTGTTACCCAACCAGGCGCTCGATCCTGATCGTCAGATAAAAAGTACAGCAGAACCGTCGGAATCGTCCAAGGCAAAGCGGTATTTATCTGTTCTGATCTTCGGCCTGGTCATTCTGGGGTTTCTGCTTGAAAGCATCACGGGTATTCCGCTTCAGATAACCGCTCTGTGCGGTGTTCTGGCTCTTTTGGTTTTAAAGGTGATTACTGACAGGGAGGCCTTTACGCTCGTAGAGTGGACGACTCTTATTCTGGTGGCTGGTATGTTTCCTTTGGCAAAGGCCATGATCAGCACAGGGACAGCTGACTTAATCGCGCAGTTTTTCATTAATCTTATGGGTCAGAATCATTCGCCGGTCCTGTTCTTAGGCCTTCTGTTTGCATTGATCTCAATTTTGACAGAGGTGATGTCCAACACTGCCTGCTGTGCACTGTTTGTACCCATTGCTATCGCGATTGGCCAAAGTCTGTCCATTAATCCTGCCAGTTTAGTTATGGCGGTCACCTTTGCATCAGGCTGTTCCTTTGCATCGCCCATTGGGACACCCATCAACGCTTATGTTATGGGCTATGGCGGCTATGAATTTAAGGATTATCTGCGCGTTGGCATTTGGCTGAATGTGCTGAGTTGGGGTGTCTGTATGGTTGTTATTCCAGTATTCTGGCCATTTTAGGAGATACGGTCTGTTTCAGACCGTATCTCCTTATTGTTTTTTAAAAATAAAATTTTGAATCAAAAATCTTGTCAGTAAACCATTGAAAATATGGTATAATAGTAATAATACAGAATTTTTCTATTGGTAAAGGCGGTGAGAACGACATGGATTTGCTGGATATGATAACAGAGGGTATCGTTGAGTTAGATGAGGAAAAGGTGATCAAAATCGTCAAAAGGGCGATTGTTGCAGAAATTCCTAAAATTGATATTATTGCTGCTTTGAGTGAAGGTTTGGATAAGGTCGGTGAAAAATATTCAAAAGGCGAGTATGTGATGTATGATCTCATGATGTCTGGAATCCTCTATGAGGAAGTAATGAGTCTGGAAGAGCTGAGCCTTGCTGAGAACTTGAAATCCGAAGAAAAGAAGGGGCTGATGGTGATTGGCACCATCGAAGGGGATGTACATGATATAGGAAAATCCATTTTTAAAAATGCGGTTTCCATGTCGGGCTTTGACGTTATTGATCTGGGTGTGGATGTGCCGCCGGAAGTTTTTGTGCAGGCGATTGAGGAACATGCTCCCGATATTGTCGGTATCAGTATTATTATGACAGAAGCCATTAATAATGCAAAGCGAACTGTGGAGAAAATCAGAGAAAAAGCAGGGCCGGATTTGGATATTATTATCGGAGGTGTTGCGACAAATTTAAAAATCGCCCAGTTTATCGGTGCGGATGCGTACAGTAATAATGTTTTGAACGGTGTAAATATTTGTCTGAGAATGGTAAACGGCGATGGAAAAAAGTATTAAA
>CAUEUD010000199.1 GCA_959020865.1 Eubacterium limosum
CATAATTTTACAGGCCTGTGGCTGCATAATGTTTGCCATTTTAACGTACCTCCTGTGCTTTTGTTTCAGCTTGTATCTCATCAATGGCTTGGGCCATCTTATTAACTGTAGCTGTGATTGAAATAAATTCAGGACAGCGGCTGATACAGCGCCCACAGCCTACACACATATGGTAGTCTTTGAACCGAGCCTTATAGTCATGAAATTTATGGAGTACCTTATAGCGCATTCTGTCACCAGCGGTTGGTCTGAAAGACATACCGCCAGCCATATCGGTAAATCCGCTGATCTGACAGGACGCAGAAGTACGTTTTCTTTCACCGACATTTGTGTTTTCATTGTAGATGACATCAGTTGTTGTAAAGCAGGTACAGGTGCTGCATGCTAACGTACAGGCACCGCAGGAGACACAGCGCTTATCAAATTCCTTCCACATGGGGTGAACTTTCAGTTTAGCCAGAACCTCCCGGTCATTAATTTCCGGAACCTCCAATGTCAGATCATTTTTTTCAATAAATTCAGGCTTAAAATCGCAGAATGCACAGCCCTCAAAATAAGGAACAAGCTCAGAATCTTTGATTTCAAGGCTTAACGTATCCTGTCCTGCGCGAACAGCCGCAGCGTAATCATCGGTTTTGTTCGTCCCCATACTTACACAGAAACAGGTGTCCCATCCTTCCTTACATTCCATCAAAACAATTTTTACTCTCTCGTTCATACGCTTGTAGTAGCTGTCCTCAAACCCGCCATTTTCCAAGTAGATTTTTTCCTGATGGTACTTTGCATGAACATCGCAGGGCCGCATGAAAATCAAAAGTTTTTTTGAGGTTCCCCTGCTCTCCATGAACGCATCCTCTGTAAAATAAAATAACGATTCAGAAATAGGCGTCAAAACCTCTTTGGCAGGAAAATCAGATTTTTCATTAAATTCAATTTCCTCCACACAGTTCACTTTATCGTAACGAATAATATCTGTATCAGAATATCGTCCCTTCCCGATAAAACGTTTAGGCGCCCAGATTTCATACTCTTTTTGCAGCGTGTCAAAAATGCCGTTCGCCTCAGAAAAACTCAATGTATAACTCACTTTGAAAACCTCCTTGATTCAAAGAATCTTAACTTTTTACCATATTCCCAGAAAATGCTGCATCATCAGGCTGACAAAGGTGATGCCAATCCAGCAGCAAAGCCCGAGAAAAATCGGCTTTGCGCCGGTTTTTACCAGTTTGATAATATTGGTATTCAAACCGATGGCCGCCATGGCAAGAACAATAAAAAACTTGCTTAATTCCTTGAGCGGCGTAAAAAATTCTATGGGAACACCGAAGAAGGAGGTCATTACAGTTGTAATGACCGAGGCCAGTATGAAGAACAGAATGAAAAACGGGAAGACTTGTTTAAAGCTTACCTTACCGCCCTCGGCTTCCTCCTCCTTCCGTGTTCTCCAGAAAGCCAGTACCAGTGTAATTGGAATAATGGCCAGGGTTCTTGTCAGCTTCACTGTAACGGCTTTGTCGAGCGTCGCTGTTCCCAAATGATACATACTGTCCCATGTTGCAGCCGCCGCAGTAACGGACGAAGTGTCATTAATGGCTGTCCCGGCGAACACGCCAAAGGCTCCGCCATCAGTGGTTGAAAAGCCAAGCATGGTGCCAAAGGCCGGAAACAAAACCGCTGCCAGTACATTAAACAGAAAAATAACTGAAATGGCCTGCGCCACTTCCTCGTCACTGGCCTCAATAACCGGGGCAGTCGCAGCAATGGCTGACCCGCCGCAGATTGAGGAGCCAACTCCCACCAGTGTGGAGATATTCCCTGGAATCTTTAATGCCTTGTGCAGAACAAAAGCAAGAATCAGAGAGGTCGAGATCGTCGCAATAATAATAGGCAATGACTGCCGCCCAGTTTCGAGAACAACTGAGAGATTTAAACCAAAGCCAAGCAGGATAACCGCATATTGCAAAATTTTCTTTGAGACAAAAGTGATACCATCCTGCAAAGGCTCTTTATTTTTTAGTAAGAGTGTGATCACCATTCCTGCCAGAATCGCAATGACGGGGCCGCCGATAACAGGAAGCGCCTGCCCTGCTAACCATGCTGGTATTGCGATAACAAGACAGAGCAGAATGCCTTTCCAGCTTCTTGTAATAAAATTCATGTGTCTTTTCCTCTTTCGTAAATATGTTTTATGCTATGATAGAAGGATATCACTTTTTATCAATAATGAAAAATTATTTATCTTTATGCTGTCATAAAAATATGTTATAGTTAAACAAAAGTATAGGAAAGAGGCCGAAATGTTAGATTTTAGAATCAATACCTTTTTAACGGTTTGTCAATACATGAATTATACCCGTGCCGCAGAAGCACTTAGCATAACACAACCTGCTGTTTCACAGCATATTCATTACATCGAGGAGGATTACGGCATTCGTCTTTTCGAATTTCATGGCAAAAAAATGGAACTGACGCCTGAAGGTACTGCCCTGCTCCACACCGCTTCAGCCATGAAGCATGATGATCTGATTTTGAGAGAACATCTGAAAAATAGCCGTCTGCATATCCGATCGTTAAATTTTGGAGCAACGCTTACCATCGGTGAATTTGTGGTAAGCGGTATTCTATCACGTTGTCTGGAGCAATATCCCAAGGCCAAAATCCGCGTCTCGGTTGATAATACCCAGTCGCTGCTCAAGCAGCTGGACAACAACGATCTTGATTTTGCTCTCATCGAAGGCTATTTTCCTAAAGAAAATTATGACTATGCGGTCTACTCGACCGAACGTTTTATTGCCGTCCAAAGCGCAGATGCTGAGGCACTGCCAGCCCCATGCCCCATTGAAGCCTTATTTTCAAAACCGCTGCTCGTGCGGGAGCCTGGTTCTGGCAGCCGCAATATCCTTGAACAGTACCTGAAACTGAATAATTATGCTATTACAGATTTTTCAAAAGTTATAGAGGTTAATAATGTCAATGCTTTAAAAGAAATGGCCGAAAAAAACTGCGGAGTCACCTTTTTGTACGAAGTGGCTGCCGGCAGGGAATTGGCAGGCAAAACGCTAAGGGAAATCCCTATCCAGGGGTTTGATATCACCCATGATTTTGCATTCATCTGGAAAAAAGGCAGCATTTTCTCTAAAAATTACCGGGCACTTTCTGCTTTTATGACTGGCAAAAATGAACGGGTCGTTTTAAAATAGGGACTTTGAGTCTGTTGTTTTCTCTGTTTAAAGGGTAGATATAAGGATGTAAGCTTACCTAACCCTATAAAATAAATGGAGGATTTCTATGAAAATCATTATTCAATGCAGTGTCTGCGGAAACAAAGTAGAGATTGACGAAAAGCCAAACAGCGTAGTAGATTTAAAAAAAATACTCGATGAACACAAATTTTCTGTTGACGAGGCGACTATCGAAAATAATGCGCTTAAGTCTATGACCATCCAGTGTAAAAACTGTAATAAAGATCATATCGAATTAATCTTTTAACAAAAATACGGCAGCAAGCTGAAAAAAGAGCTTACTGCCGTATTTTTGTTTGTTTTTAAGAATCGTAACAGCCGCTTTAATCCACTCCTGGATGACTCCCAATCTTCAGCATCCCAGCATACGGGGCGGCAAGATGAAAACGCACATTTTCAAAGCCAATATACTGCCGAAGTAGGATTAAATATCTTTTTTACGATAAAATTTTTTCTCCATCATTTTCACGACCGCGTCGCTGTCGTTATTGCTGATGGTCTGGGTCGCAGCCTCCTTTAACGCACGCGCTGCATTATCCACCGCATATGCGCGATTGACGAGCTTAAAAATCGGCACGTTCAGACTTGAACTGCCAAAGGCTACAATCTGATCCACCGACAAATCTCTTTTCATTTTAAGGATCGCGTTCTCCCTTGTAGCCTCAGCACTGTAAATATCCATAACCGTGTAACCCTCTGCGTCATGGCTGGGTGTATTTATAATCTCGATACGATTGCCAATGTCCAAGGCTTCAATCTTTTTCCGAATTCGATTGTTCACAGATGCTTCATTGACCGAGGTAATGTTAACCGCCTGCTGATCCTCTGGCAAGCCGCCAAAAACATAATTCTTATGGCTTGTACGGCGCAGCCGGTGATAAAAACGTTCTTCAGCCGTATTTTTAAAATCGCCGTAATAAATGTGCATGGTCTCATTAATGATAGCGTGCACAAAACAGTTGCGGCCTTCATCCTCAAAGACGCCCTCGATCGCATCGCTCACCTCGCGATCCATTGGCAGTGAAAAAGAGTAAGAGCGATCCTGAACATCATAGAGCACAGCGCCATTCATCGCGATTACGGGCAGGTTCAGGTTTAGATTTTCAAGAATTGGCACAAGTGTGGCCGGTGTACGGTCTGTAACAATTGTAAACCATTCGCCGTCATCGATCATTCGGTTAATATGAAATTCTGCATACGAGCTTATTTTTCCATCAGAATGCAGCAGAGTATTGTCAAGCTCTGAAACAAAAAGGACACTCCGATTGCGGTGTACCGGCAGATGAAAGGCATTAACCACCAGAGCAACCAGGATACCGATCAGTGTATCAATCATGCGATAGGAGGCAATGATATAAGGCGCTGTGCCCGGTGTTGCGGCAATGGTTGTCCCAAGAAAAACAATACAGGTAAAGGCAGAAGCTGACGAATGATTGATAACCAGCGTCACATAGATCAGCGGAATCATGCACAGTGAAACAATGATAAACTGTACCGTGGGCCACGGTACATAGTTTCGCATAAACATAAGTACAAGCATACCCGCAAGACCGCCGATCAATGTTCCTACGATTCGGTTAATGGCGATCTCTTTTGTATTTGACAAATATGGCTGCATGCAAAGTACTGCAGTAATGGTAGAATATATCGGCACACTCTCAGGCCTTATAAAGGTAATGAGCAGACAGATAAAAACCGCTACCGCTGTTTTTACCATTCGCATTCCTACCTTTGGAAATTTATATTTCATTTTTGGTCTCCCTTAACAATGATGAGAACAGCATACGGCATTTTGAAGCTCCTGTCAAGTCTGCTGTAAAACTAAAAAAGTACCGGCAGACCCGGTACTTTTATGCATTTTACTTTTTATAAAGCTCTTTTTTCTTCAATCCATTTTTTTTGGCTTCAGTGATCCACTGATGGTTTGCAGCAGCCATATATATTTTTCTCGGAATCTTTGGGGTGATCAGCAGATCTTTTTCCAGAGCCTGTCCGTTTTTAATGACATCCGAAAGCTGAACCAGTCCATCATAAACCGGCCGTTTGGCAGAAAATTTCCATGAGACATTCGCCATACCATGGAGAAAGGGGCCTCCTCCAATACCCAGACCACCACCCCAGGTCAGATTTGCCCTGCGGCAAAAATGCGATAAAATCTCAAGCGCATAACGGTTCTGATGTCCTTCCAGAAATCCAGCGTTCACGATCCCGTATACGCAGATATCTGCCGGAGAAGTCTTAAGCCTTTCCTCAAAGTGCATTAAAAAACGCAAAAAGCTTGCTGGCAGGCTGTCCACATACAACGGAAACGCAAAGACCAATGCGTCACTGCTGCAGAGATCATTAAAAAAATCATCATCCCACAGAGACATGGACAAAATTTCCGGATCAGCCTCTGTTTTGACAAGCGGCATCAGCTCATTCAAAATGTAATTCGAGAAGCTTCCGCGCTTTTTAGGACTGGCATTAATCAGCGTTATTTTCATTACAAAGCCTCCAGTACATTTTTTACTTCCTCAGGACTCTTTACCATAATAACACGATAGCCCTGTGTATTAAGGTTTAAAGCATTGGCAGCCACCAGATTCTTAAAGGTTTCGGTTTCTTCATCGGTAATATCTTCCCCATAACCAATCACTGTCATTTTAAGGCGATTGGGATAGCGATCAGCATGGTGCATTTCATTTTTGCGAACCTTAAAAAAGGGCAGTAGATAGCCAATATTCCGGTCCATTACATTCTTAACAAAAGCGCTGTATCCTCCGTATTGCACTTTTGAGATAATGGTCAGCTCGTCACATTCAGCATACAGCTTTCCAAACTCACCGTATCCATCCTTAATAACACAGATCCCCGGTGTCTTTACCCAGCAGCCAAAACAGCCAATGCAGTGTTTGATCCGATCACTTTCGTTTGTGATTACCCGGATATTATCAAGAGACGACGGACAGATTGTACTGAAAACTTCCGCCGACAAATCCTGTATAATGACTTTCATAGTGTTTCCCCTCGCATGTTGGATTATGGAAACATTATAACATATTTATAATGATGCTGTCCCTTAAATTCTGTTTTAATCTGACAGCTGCCTAACATATTCAAGGATAGGGATGAGGAATCTTTTATCTTTAAAATCTGTTCTTTTCCCGTAGCTAGCAAAAAACTCTTCATTTTCCTGAAGGGACTCAGGTTTTGATTTTAACATTTTCATCATCATTGCCATCATGGCACGATGTGGCAGTGAAAGCTTTTTATAATCGATGGCTCCCCGTAAATGAAAAAACTTAAAGTTTTCGCCACGAACTATCCCTCAAGGCAAAGGGGCTTCTTTCCATGATGTTATCCCTGCCT
>CAUEUD010000200.1 GCA_959020865.1 Eubacterium limosum
TTTCAACTGAACCGTCCTCATTTTAACGCTTTGTCTCTTTATGGTAAAGTTTTCTGGCACGTTGAACCCGCCTGCACCTATGTACAGGCGGGTTTTTTCAGTTCTTCTGCTTCTTGAGCTTTCGCATTTCCCTTCCAGGAATCAGGACATTTTCCTGATAATCAAAGCATTCCTGGGCGATCACCTTGTTGAGCACCAACAGGCAGATAAGATTTGGAATGGCCATCAGGCCATTCATAGTATCGGAAAAATCCCATACAATCTGCAGTGCCGTTGTCGCGCCAAAAAATGTGACGACCGAAAAGACAAACCGGTAAATTTTAACCGCCACAGTTGAGGGGATCAAATATTCCAGTGACTTTTCGCCATAGTACTCCCAGCCCAGTATGGTCGAGAAGGCGAACAGCATAATACCAATGGTGACGATCAGAGCGCCCACTGATCCAATGGCTGACTCAAAGGCCCTGATGGTCAGGTTCGCTCCGGTATAGAGCTCGCCTGCCGCGTCGGTTGTCCCGAGAACGCCTGAGGACGCGATAACAAGGCCGGTGATCGTACAGACAACCAGTGTGTCAAAGAAGGTACCCGTCATATTGATATAGCCCTGTCTTGAGGGGTGGTCTGTTTTAGCCGCTGCCGCTGCTATCGGCGCAGAGCCAAGACCCGCTTCATTTGAAAACACACCCCGCGCGACGCCCCAGCGCATGGCTGAAAGCATGCTCGCAATGATGGAGCCGCCCACACCGCCGGCAACTGCCTGAGGTGAAAAGGCCATGCGGAAGATCTCAACGATTCCAGCCGGTACATTGTGAAAATTAATGATAATGACAAGGATGCCGGCTACAAAATAGAACACCGCCATGATCGGAACAATAAAACCGCAGACACGGCCGATACTCTTGATACCGCCCAAAAGGACGATCAACGCCAAAACAGTCAGGACAACACCGGTGATCCAGGTCGGTACCCCAAAGGTATTCTGTACCGCATCGGAGATGGAATTCGCCTGTGTCAGGTTACCGATACCAAAGGACGCGATAACAGCAAAAAGTGAAAACAAAAATGCCAGCAGACTTCCCAGCCATTTAACCTTGAAGCCCTTTTTCATGGCGTACATGGGGCCGCCAGCCATCTCACCAGACGAGTTGGTCTCACGGTATTTGACCGCCAGAACACTCTCGCCGTATTTGGTGGAGAGCCCAAACAGCGCGCTGATCCACATCCACACCAGAGCGCCCGGGCCGCCCAATACCATGGCGGTGGCAACACCGACAATATTGCCGGTGCCAATGGTCGCGGCCAGAGCGGTCATCAGAGACTGAAACGGCGAGATATCCCCGCTGTGCTCCTTGGCGTTTTCATCCTTGGGCGCGCGGGTAAACACCGATCTCAGGGCATACCCCAGATTCCGCCACGGCAAAAACTTCAGGCGTATGGTCAAAAAGACACCGGTACCCACTAACAGCACAAGCATGTATGGTCCCCACACAAAGTCATTGACCACCGCAATAATTTCAGAAAAACTCATTTTCTCCCTCCCTTTTCTAAATATACCTGTTTATTTTACCACATTTCATGTTAGTGCACAAGTTGCGGGTACAAGTGTCCTCATTATACGGTCTTTTTGGCCTGTAAAAAAAGATCAGGCTGAATATTCCCAATCTACTTTAGACATCTCGGCCCTGTCCTGATTTGTGATGGAATGGATATATAGCTGTAATGTCAATGCTGCGTTGGAATGTCCCAATATCCTGCTCAAGACAGATATCTGCATATTTTTGCTGGCGGCGATGGTGGCAAAGGTATGGCGGAGCGCGTGAAAGTTGACCTCCTTGACCTTTGCCTTTTTCAGAACGACTTTAAAATACTGCTGGTACACCCTCGGGTCAATAAAGCTCCCCGACTGATTTTGAAAGACAAAGGTGTTTTCATTGATGTTTCCCCACGAGTCGGCTACGACCATCCGGCGATAGGCCTTTAAATACTCATACTGCCCGTTGTTCATGGGAATATCCCGCACAGAGTTGGTCGTCTTCGTCTCTGAAACGACCAGCTTGGTCTTTGGCCCCTCCGGTTCAAAGGTCTTAACCCGCTGAACCGAATGCCGCACATGTATCACCCGGTTGGAGAAATCAACATCGCCCCATTTGAGGGCCGCCAGCTCACCGAGCCGCATCCCGGTTTTCAAAGCCATCAGAATCGCGACGGATTTGGGGTTGTCATCTGTGTGCAGCAGCACATACTCCAACCGTTTACACTCATCCGGCTCCAGATAAACCGGCTTATGGAATCTTTTGGGCGGCAGCGACACCTTTCTGCAGGGATTTTTGATCATCAGCTCCTGATCCACTGCCAGCTCCAGCGCGCTCTTCAGAATCATCATATAACTCCTGACCGTTGCGGGCGACAGGCCTGTATCGTCATTTTTCCCGTCCTCACATAAATACTTGACAAATTTCTGAATGATATCCGGCGTCAGCTCCAGCAGGTTATAGCTGCCGATCTGCGGGATGATATGCTTGTAGATCACATTGTAGTATCGCATGTAGGAGGTTGGCCGAATCGTATTTTTCTTATGCCCCTCCAGCCACTCGATCATCCATTCCTGAAGCGTCAGTGTCCGGACCACCTTCAGCATCTCGTCATGGCTGAAGGCTCTCTGTAAAATCCCGGTGGTCTGCTGCTGTGTTTTCTGCCTGCGCAGCAGACGCTGAAGCTCAACCTCCTCGTGAACCCTCTCCTCCGCCTCTTCCAAAACTTCTACCGCTTCCTCATAGGTATGGGCGTAGACCGACCGGTATAGGGCCTTTCCGTACACGCCTTCATACCCTACAATGTAACGCCCCTCATAACGGCCGTCTTTCCGCTTGTAGATGTTTCTTCTCTGTTCTTTCATGATTTCCTCCTGATAAATAAAATTTCTATATCATTTTATATTCGGAGATCAAAATCGGCTGAGATTTTTTTTGATAAACTATGTTTATTTGTTTTAAACCCTTTTTTACGCAAAAATAAAAAGAGCCTGCAGACTTACCTTCTCTGCAGGGCCCTGTTGCTCATAGACTTAAGGGTTTACCGGATGAATTTCAGCACACTCTGCTTAAGCAGTTCTGCACTGTTCTTTCCCGCTTTACTTTCATAATATTCCTTAAAGCGTTCATCTTCTGTGTACATCTGAACCAGCCCGCGGTGCGCGTCCGGGCTGGTTCTTCCCCACGCCAGCGTGATCCACTGTTTATGAAGCCGGGCAAGCTCCTCACCTTCCGGATTGTCGATGGTTCCCAGACGGGTTACTTCCTTTAAAAGATCGAGGATTTTTTCTTCCAGGCCTGCAAATTCACTGTATTTTTCAGGTGACATGTTCTTAAACTGGGCATTGCTTCTGTCAATCGCCTCGTCGCCGTATTTTTTACGGATCTCCTCACCATAACGGTTCTCGTTTTCGTCAATCTTGTTCTGGATAAAGCCTTTGAACTTTTCGTGATCTTCCATTGTCGTTTTTCCTTCCTTGCTCTCAATCGTTTTGGTCACAGTATTGATCAAATCGTCAATCTGCTTCTTTTTAAGAAGGAGCTGTTCCCTGTGGGTTTTTAAAGCGGCCAGGCTGTCAAAGCCCGGGGCGTCCAAAATCTGTATGATTTCTGCCAGCTCAATCCCCAGCGCCCGGTAAAATAAAATCTGCTGAAGGCGGTCAACCTCATGCTTCCCGTAGATCCGGTAGCCTGAGCTGTTGATACGCGCTGGCTTCAGCAGCCCAATCTCATCGTAATAACGCAGTGTTCTCGGCGAGACCTTTGCCAGGGCCGCCAGCTTTTTAACCGTATATTCCATCATTCTGCTCCTCCTGTCACCCATTATAGACGTTGACGCAGCGTAAAGGTCAAGGCCTTTTTTCATTTGCTGTAAAAAAATATTTAAGCTATAATAGAAGCTAATAATACAATCCTATAAAATAAAAGGAGTCCGTATGAAACAGCATCCATATCTTCCCGATTTAGATACCCCGGTCGACTACAGCCTCACTCAAAACTGGCTATGTCTTCCTAAAAAAATAGCAAAGCCTGACGACAAGCCCGTCGATATTTTTTACCTCTACCCCACAGCCTACTATAAAACCCCGCATGGTCCCAATATCTGCGAGGTGAACAATGAGGCCATGCGTATCCGGGCCACAGAGCATCTCCAGACAAAGGCCTCTGTCTTTTCAGCCTATGGCAATTTTTATGCGCCTGCGTACCGCCAGGCTGCCCTCGAATGCCTTCTTGACAATACGCCGGAAAACAACCTGCTTTTCACAAAAGGGCCTGTCACCTGCGTGCTGTCAGCCTTTGATTATTACATTAAGCACCATAACAACGGCCGCCCCTTTATCCTGGCCGGCCATTCCCAGGGCTCGCTGCTGCTCCAGTTTATCCTCAGCCTCTATTTAAAAGAGCATCCAGAGGTTCAGGAGCGGATGATTGCCGCCTATGTGATCGGCTACTCCATCACCCGGGGATATTTAAAAGACAATCCTCATTTAACCTTTGCGCGGGGAGCAAAAGACACAGGCGTTATCATTTCATATAACACAGAATCCCCAGGTGTCACGGGTGACAACATCACCCTGCTCCCAGACGCAGTATCCATCAACCCCATCACCTGGACCCTCACCGACAAAAAAGCCGAAGCGTCACAGAGCCTTGGCTCGCGCCTGGTCATACGTGACAGCGCCGGTGCGCTCGTCGGCATGCAGGATCTTCCCCACTATGCCGACGCGGCCCTTGACCTGGAACGCGGCACAGTGATCTGCAGCACCGCAGACCCCGATGCCTTTAAGGTCATCGGACAGGAGGAAGCCTTCCCCTCCGGTGTTTTACACACTGGTGATTATCCGCTTTACTACTACGATCTTCAAAACAATGTTAAAACACGCATAAAATCCTACTTCGCGAGTCATCCTCAGACAGACAAAAAATACGCCCTTTAATCGAGAAAAGCTCCCTCAGCATGAGAGAGCTTTAGCGTATCAAAAAACTTTATCATAAAGAGACAAAGCGTTAAAAAGAGGACTTTTTAGTTAAAAGTTGAAAGTGGATAGTGGAAAGTTCAGGTGCAAATCTGCCGTTGGCAGATTTGATGCGATGCGGCCTGTGGCCGCGTTTTTAATTGCTTTGGCTGTCAGCCAAAGGGGTCGTGAACTTTCCACCTTCAACTTTCCACTTTCCACCTAAAACAGCTTCTTGCCTTAACTCTGCCGCAGACTTTCAGTTTTATCTACAGCCAGAGAGAGCTTTTTTCTTATTTTACTTCCTTCATCCAGGCATCGTAAACAGCCTTGGCAACCGCCGGCGCCACACGTTTATCAAAAGGGCTCGGCATCACATAGTCTTCATTCAGTTCCTCTGCGCTTACGAGGTCAGCGATGGCATAGGCTGCCGCTACCTTCATGCCTTCAGTGATGCGTGACGCCCTTGCGTCCAGCGCGCCTCTGAAAATCCCTGGGAACGCCAGGACATTGTTGATCTGGTTTGGAAAATCAGACCGGCCAGTGCCAATGACACGCGCGCCCGCTTTTTTAGCCAGATCCGGCATAATTTCAGGAATAGGGTTCGCCATAGCAAAAAGAATGGCGTCTTTATTCATAGAAGCGACCATCTCCTCTGTGACAATACCAGGGCCAGACACACCGACTAAGACATCAGCGCCTTTGATGGCATCTTCCAGACTTCCGGTAATGTGTTCCTGATTGGTGTGCTCAGCCAGCCAGAGCTTATGGCCCGTCATGCCGTCACGGCTGATATCAATGATGCCAGTGCGGTCACACATGACGATATTTTTTACATTTAAGGACATCAGCATTTTTGCAATGGCTGTCCCAGCAGCCCCTGGGCCGCTGATGGCTACCTTGATCTCAGAAATGTCTTTCTTAACAATTTTCAGGGCATTGATGAGCGCAGAGGAGACAACAATGGCCGTACCGTGCTGGTCATCATGGAAAACCGGAATATCCAGGGCTTCCTGAAGCTTTTCCTCAATTTCAAAGCATTTCGGCGCAGAAATATCCTCCAGATTAATTCCCCCAAAGGTCGGCGCAATATTGATGCCTGTCTGAATAATCTCATCAGTGTCCTGTGTGCTCACACAGATCGGGAATGCGTCGACATTGCCAAAGGATTTAAACAGGACAGCCTTGCCCTCCATAACAGGCATAGCGGCTTCACCGCCGATATTGCCAAGGCCTAAAACCGCCGAGCCGTCAGATAAAACCGCGACCAGGTTCCCCTTGGCAGTATATTTATAAACATCCTCTTTATTCTCCGCGATTTTGCGGCAGGGTTCGGCAACACCCGGTGTGTAGGCGATGCTCAGATCATCTTTATTTTCAAGTTTCATCTTAGAAACGACTTCTACTTTACCTTTGCACGCTTCATGGGCTTTCAGCGCTTCTTTATTGTAATCCATATTTTCCTCCGGTTTCTACATTTATGTAATGAAATAACGGCCTTATTATAACACAACCCTATGTGGGTTTAAAGCCGATTTGCAAGAAACTTCTAATCTTATCGGCAGCAAAAGAAAAGGCTCGCTTGGGGATGCGAGCCTTTTCC
>CAUEUD010000201.1 GCA_959020865.1 Eubacterium limosum
AACTGTACATACGTCCCAGGCAGCACGCCTGAAGGGAATCGAACCCCCGCACATGCCCTATGACGCCATTGCCGCTGAGACGGAAGAAAAGGTAAAGCTGCTGACCGCCCAGGGCTATTCCGACAGCTCTGATGAAAAGCACAGGAGAATCGTAAAAGAAGCAGCGGAAACGGCCGGAAAGGCCGATGTGGCAGTGGTATTTGCCGGTTTGCCAGATAAGATGGAATCTGAGGGCTATGACCGCACCTCTCTTAAGCTGCCCGAAAACCAGCTGGAAATGATCCGGCGTGTCTGTGAGGAACAGCCCAACACCATCGTTGTATTATTCAACGGCGGCGTGGTGGACCTGGAATTTGAAGATCAGCCAAAGGCCGTTCTGGAAGCCTGGCTGGGCGGCCAGGCTGTAGGCGCTGCCGTTTCAGACATTCTTTTCGGCCGCGTCAATCCATCGGGGCGGCTGGCAGAGACCATTCCCATGCGTCTGGAGGATACGCCTGCCTACATCAACTTTCCGGGAACAGAGGACAGTGTCAACTATGGCGAGAGTATTTTTGTAGGATACCGCTATTATGACTATGTGAACCGGTCTGTGCGCTATCCTTTTGGCTTTGGACTCAGCTATACCACCTTTGAGTACAGTGAAATGAAGGCCTCAGCGGCGGATGACGGCACCGTGATCGCCAGCTGCCGTGTCAAAAACACCGGAGCGCGCGCGGGAAAAGAGGTGATTCAGCTGTACACCGGAAAGCTGGACGGTAAGGTCCAGCGTCCGATTCGGGAGCTGAAGGGCTTTACTAAAATTGATCTGGAGCCTGGAGAGGAAAAGGTGGTCGCCTTTGAGCTCTCTAAAGATGACTTCACTTATTTTAACCCGACCAGAAATGCCTGGACGCAGGAGGAAGGACCACATCTGGTTTTCATTGGCGCATCGAGCCGGGATATCCGCCTTGAAGCGGAGATAGCGCTGCCCGCGCCGCCACTTCCAAAGCTCACGCGTTATTCCTATATGGATGACTTCATGGCAAATCCGAGGGGGCGTCAGGTGATCGAGATGATCATGTCCCAGTTTCAGAGTGTGACAGGCAAAACCATCGATACAGGAGACGCCTTTTTTATGACAATGCTTCACGGTACGCCGGTTTCTAAAATTGTGACCTTTACTAATGGATTGTTGAGCGATAAAAGTGTGGACCGGATTCTGGAATTTGTCAACGGTGAAGATGACAGCGAGACCTTTGACATCCGCTGCCTTTTTGAGGATAAGGAAGAAAAGAAGAACTGGTTCCAATCTATGCTGGAGGGTATTTTTGGCAAAAAAGAAGACAATGCCTTTTACACAGTAGACTGCCCGGTTCGTGACCTGATGGCGAATCCTGAAACAAGGGCTGTGCTGGCGAAATACTGTCCGGACGAGTACCTGAATGGCGAAATCATGGATATGATCGTCAGTATGGGGGTCACCATGCGCAAGGTGCAGAAGCTGATCCCTGATGAGTACTATCCCTACAGCCTGCTCACAACCATTGACGAAGAGCTGAGGCTGATTCCAAAAGATAATAAAGAAGAAATATAAATTTTGCTTGACTTGAAGTGGACTCCAGGTGTTATGCTGTATAGAGAGACAAAACGAATTTTAATTTGGAGGTAGAGAGGCATGACCATTTCAGAAGTGGCAAAGAAATATAATCTTTCCGCGGATACGATCCGCTATTATGAACGGATTGGGCTGATCCCCCGAGTAAACCGAAACGCCAGCGGGATTCGTAATTTTACAGAAAATGACTGCGGCTGGGTCGAGTTTATCAAATGTATGCGCGGGGCTGGACTGCCCATTGAGGCCTTGATCGATTATGTTGCTCTTTTTCAGCAGGGGGACAGGACTGTCGAAGCCCGCAAGTCCATTCTGGTGGAACAGCGGGATGTGCTGATTGAGCGCATGAAGGAAATGCAGAGCACGCTGGAGCGTCTGAACCTGAAGATCGAGCATTATGAGGAGGGAATTCATACCGCTGAAAAGCGCC
The DNA here is from genome assembly GCA_959020865.1 of Eubacterium limosum. Taxonomy (GTDB): domain Bacteria; phylum Bacillota; class Clostridia; order Eubacteriales; family Eubacteriaceae; genus Eubacterium; species Eubacterium limosum_B. The sequence continues at coordinate 2,022 of CAUEUD010000201.1, forward strand.
TTCAAAAAAGAGAGGACTAGAATTTAAAAGCAAAGTAAGTTAGACAGGTGCATGCCAAAGCGGGCATGCACCTGTTTTTGCAGTTTAGGCTTTTTTAGTTTTATTTTCAGATCATTTGGGCTATAATAAAAGGTAAAAGAAAGATAAAGAAGGTTAACCATGAAAGTTTTGACAGTTGATACCGCCACGATCGTCGCAACCGCGGCGGTGGTGGATGAAAATAAATTGATTTGCGAGACCATCGTCAATTTTCAGAAAAAACATTCTGAAAAACTGATGCCCGCCATCGACCATATGCTGAAGGACGCAGGTCTGACCATTCAGGATATGGACGCTTTTGGTATTGTAAACGGGCCAGGCTCCTTTACAGGGCTGCGCATTGGCATGGCGACGGTCAAGGGCTTCGCTCAGGCCCTTGATAAGCCGGTGATCCCAGTTTCTACTCTGGAAGCACTGGCCTATAACCTGCCCTATGCAGACGGTGTTGTCTGCCCGATCCTTGATGCCCAGCGGTCCCAGGTTTATACAGGCCTGTTCCGTTTTAACGAGGAGGAGGGCATGGTGGTCGAGCTTGAGGACTCTGTTATGGATATCGAGGCGCTTATCGGAATTTTGCAGAATTATGCCGATGGCCCGATTTATCTGCTGGGAGATGGCGTTCCGCGTTTTTATGAAACAATGGTCGAGGCCCTGCCGGGAATCATTAAGGTGAAGCAGCATTTATCCATGAACCGGGCTTCATCGGCGGGCACTCTGGCGGTTGAGCGCGCCCTTAAAAAACAGTGGCAGGATTACAAAAGCGTCGAGCCGGTTTATATTCGTCCTTCCTATGCCGAAGAGCAGAAAAAATAGGATGACAGCAAAAATACGCGAGATGCAGGAGCAGGACGCTCCCCGATTATACGAAATTGGACAGGCCTGCGGCTTGGGTTCATGGTCGCTCGAGTCCTATATCAATGAATACAATAATCCCATTGCCAAATATTTGGTGGTGGAGGCAGAGGGACAGGTGGTCGGCTTTGCGGGAATCTGGTGCGTGGTGGATGAGGCGCAGGTTATGAATGTCGGAATTCTCGGGAAATACCGGCAAAATGGTCTGGGCACTTTGCTCATGGAGGCTTTGATCAGTACCGCCAGAGCCCGGGGATGCAGTTGTATGACCCTGGAAGTCAAGGAAACCAACACAGCCGCGATTTGCCTTTACAAAAAAATGGGTTTCTCGGCCACCAGTATTCGTGAGAACTATTACCCGGACCACGTGAACGGCCTTATGATGAGGAGGGGTGATCTTGGATAAAAAATCTTTAGTGACAGCAATTATCGTAGGGATTGTTTTCCCTGTTTTTGTGCTTATAACCTCAATGGAGTTTGCGGTGTTTAACCGCGGCTTTTTTCTGGATCAGCTGGATAAAAATAATGTGTCCCAGACAACCGGCATTGCTTCTAAGGAGCTGCCAGCTGTGACAGACCAGATTTTTTCTTTCCTGAAAGGAGAGCGTGAGGATTTTAATATCTATGCCGAGAAGGAAAATGATTTGTACATGCCGCTTTTCAATCAGGAAGAGCTGATTCATATGGAGGATGTGCGCGGCCTTTTAAAGGCAGCGGTGATCGTTCAGGCAGTGTGCGGTGTTCTGCTTCTGGCAGGGCTTGTTCTGCTTTTTTTCTGGAACCGGGCTGCGATGGCCAAAGCTGTGTTTGGCGGTTCTGTTTTCGGTCTGGTACTGCTTCTGGCGTCCGGCCTGGCAGCTGTTTTTGATTTTACAGCTGTTTTTCAGGCAGCGCACAGACTGATTTTCACCAATGACTACTGGTATCTGGACCCGAGTGAGAGTGTCTTGATCAACATTGTGCCTGAGCCTTATTTTATCGCTTTGGGCTTGAGAATCGTCATTATCGCAGCAGTAGTTTACCTGATCTGCGCAGTGGGCGGCGGCTTTTTCAGCCAGCGTCTTACCCAGAGAAAGTTTATGAAAAATTCAAAAAGAAAATTTTAGAAAGTGAGTTTTATGAAAATATTAAGCATTGAGACATCCTGTGATGAAACCTCGGTGGCAGTGGTCGAGGACGGAAGAAAAGTACTGACCAACCGGATTTACTCACAGATTGATATTCATAAAAAATACGGCGGTGTGGTGCCTGAGATTGCATCCAGAAACCATGTGATGAAACTGCCGTATATTATCGAAGAGGCTCTTGAGGAAAGCGGTCTCGTTTTTTCTGATCTTGACGCCATCGCGGTGACAAACGGCCCGGGGCTGGTAGGCGCGCTGCTGATCGGCGTTTCTGAGGCCAAGGCCTTAGCCTACAGCCTGGGGCTGCCTTTAATTGGCGTCAATCACATCGAAGGGCATATCGCCGCGAATTTTCTCCAGTACCCTGATTTGGAGCCGCCCTTTTTAACCCTGGTGGTGTCCGGCGGCCATAGCCATCTGGTGATGGTACGCGATTACCAGACCTTTGAAATCATTGGAAAAACAAGAGATGACGCAGCAGGGGAAGCCTACGATAAGATTTCGAGGGTTCTGGGGCTGGGATATCCCGGCGGCCCTGCCATCGACAGAGCGGCAAAGAAAGGAAATCCCCATGCGGTTGAGTTCCCAAGGGTGTTTTTAGAAAAGGACAGTTATGATTTCAGCTTCAGTGGCTTAAAATCCGCGGTGCTGAATTACCTGAACAGCAAAAAGATGAAGGAAGAGCCCATTGTCGTGGAGGATGTGGCAGCCTCTTTTCAGCTGGCCGTCATTGAGGTGCTGGTTGAAAAAGCCATTCACTGCGCGCTGGAGCAAAAGGTGAATAAAATCTGTATGGCAGGCGGAGTTTCGGCCAACAGCCTGCTGCGGGAAATGATGCAGGAAAAGGCAAAGGAAAACGGCCTTGCGCTTTATTACCCGGCGCCCATATTGTGTACTGACAATGCGGCAATGATCGGCTCTATGGCTTATTATAACTATATCAATGATGTAAAAAGCGACCTGTATTTAAACGCTGTGCCCGGACTGAAAATCGGCAGCAGATAAACGATATACAGGCGTTTTGTGATTGATTTGAACAAAAACCACAATATCTAGCGGTGTACGCCGAAACAGCGTATACCGATTTAATGTAACTGGAAAGAGGTGCATCCGATTTGAATCGAATCAGGCAATGGCTTCAGGGCGGTCCTCATAGTGAGCATAAAGGCGGCCTTGAAATTTTAAAATACATTGGCCCGGGATTGCTGGTTACGGTGGGCTTTATTGACCCTGGCAACTGGGCTTCCAATGTGGCAGCCGGGGCAGAGTATGGCTATTCGCTGCTGTGGATGGTAACACTCTCGACCATTATGCTCATTATTTTACAGCACAACGCTGCCCATCTGGGGATTGCGACAGGTTATTGCATGTCGGAGGCAGCCAGCCAGTATCTGCCCAAGTGGCTCAGCGTACCAGTTTTATCGACCGCGGTTTTGGCAACTGTCGCCACGGTTATGGCGGAGGTGCTGGGCGGCGCCATTGCGCTGGAAATGCTTTTTTCGATCCCCATAAAAATTGGCTCGATCCTGGTAACCGCCTTGGCGCTTTTTCTGCTTTTAAGCAACTCCTATAAAAAACTGGAGCGCTGGATTATCGGGTTTGTGTCATTGATCGGTATTTCTTTTCTAATCGAAATACTCATGGTCCATGTCGACTGGGGCGCTGCTGCTGTTTCCTGGGTTAAGCCCTCCACGCCGCCGGGTTCCATGCTGGTCATCATGAGTGTGCTGGGTGCAGTGGTAATGCCGCACAACCTTTTTCTTCACTCTGAAATTATCCAGAGCCGCCAATGGAACACGAAGGAAGAATCCGTTATTAAAAATCAGCTGAAATTTGAGTTTACAGATACGCTGGTTTCCATGATTATCGGATGGGCCATCAACAGTGCTATGATCTTGATGGCGGCAGCGACTTTTTATAAAGCGGGATTTCAGGTTACAGAGCTCTCGCAGGCGGCGGATATGCTCAAGCCGCTGGTAGGTTCGGGCGCGTCGCTTCTCTTTGCTTTCGCCCTTTTGCTGGCAGGAATCAGCTCATCTGTCACCGCTGGAATGGCGGGTGGCACCATTGTTGCAGGGATGTTCAAGGAGCCCTACGATATTCATGACCGCCACAGCCAGCTGGGGATCATTGGTATCTTTCTGGCATCGCTGGTCATCATCTTCTTTGTCACCGATCCTTTTATGGGTCTGGTCTACAGCCAGATGCTTCTGTCCATACAACTGCCCATCACGATTTTCCTGCAGATTTACCTGACGACCTCCAGGAAAATCATGGGGAAATTTGCCAATGGCAAGATCGACTTTACGATCCTGCTGATCGTCGGACTGCTGGTTACAGCGCTTAATATTATGCTGCTGGTGAGCAGTTTTTAGTGGAATTCGGATTATAAAATGAAATAAACCACAATATGTAGCGGTATACGTCGTTTTGACGTATACCTTTTTTTGAAAGGATATTAAAAACAAGTGTTTTATGATATACTGTTTTTGATTGAAAACCATTAACTTTTAAGAG
>CAUEUD010000202.1 GCA_959020865.1 Eubacterium limosum
TGTTTTGATACAGTCATAAGCGTTTCCCATGGCAATTTTTGTTCCTGCTATTTCGATCATTTCCAAATCGTTGTCACTATCTCCTATTACCATGACCTCTGTAAGGCTTATTCCCAGATATTCGCAAAGCTTTGTGAGTCCTAACCCTTTATCAACGCCTTCTGGAATACATTCAAGGCAATAGTTCATTGGGCGCAAGGGTACTAAATCCACAATTTCACCCGCCCTTTTCTGGACTTCATCCAATTTATCAAAGTCGGTGGATGAAATGACAAATTTACTGACCTCCAAGTGGTTTTTATCTAAATAGTCCTCGATATCCTCAACCACAATTTGCTGTTCCTTAAATTGACGTACATATTCATCCGCCCATCCTGCTGTCGGCATTTCAGGAAATGTTTTCTCTGTACAGACACATCCATGAATGGTATGCGCCTGGACAAAAATGCCATCGTACTGATCCACCAGCTCAATTATCTGTCTGATAATCTCTTTTGAAAGAGCATCCTCAAAGATCACAATATCTTTTTTATAGTCTCGAACCACGCCGCCATTACCGGAGAGCATATAATCAGTCCCTCCAATGGCTTCGGCGGCAAACCAACCTTCTTTATCAATCCGGCCTGTTGCCACTACAGGAATGATCCCTTTTTCTTTAGCTTTTTTAAAAGCTGCTTTGTTTTTCTCAGAAATTGTATTCTGAGTGTTTAAAAGCGTGCCATCCAAGTCGGTAACGATCATTTTTATTGCCATGAAAATGCTCCTTCGTTTATTTATGTAACAGCATTGACGCTGTTTTCAACCCATATAATGGTTCTGTTTCGAGCACTGCTTTTTTTATGGCCATTGCCATCACGCGTGCCGCCAATGTTCCAACCACATTAATATCTGCAGCCACCTCGCCCACAGACATGACATAGATGCTGTCGCCGTCCGCTGTGGTATGGACAGGCCTTATGGCCTGTGCGTAACCGTTATGGGTCATTGCTGCTATTTTTTTGGCTTCAACCTTATTAAATTTCCCATTGGTAATCACAGCACCTATGGTTGTGTTTCCAGTAAACAGATTCTCTTTGCGGGAAATATCCTCATACATAGCGGCTTCGGTATCCTCAAATACAGAAAGGTCTGCTGAGAGCATCCCTGCAAGCTTATCGCCGCTCTCAATATCAAAAATATCCCCGAGGGCGTTGACGGAGACAATAGCACCTACTTTTAAATCGCCAAGCTTAACGGCATAGGTCCCAATGCCTGATTTCATCATCGTCTGGACTCCTCGATATTTGCCAACGGTCGCACCTGTTCCGGCTCCAATATTACCGTTCTGTATGCTTTTTCTGTTTTCTGAATCAAGACATGCCTGATAGGCCATCGCTTTATCTGGATAAACATTCGGTTTGCCGACAACTAAATCAAAAATACACGACTGGCAGACAAGTGGTACCTTTGCCACACCCGTATCAAAGCCAATGTTGCGCTCACTCAAATATTCCATGACGCCACCGGCAGCGTCCAGACCAAAGGCAGAGCCGCCGCTTAACAAAACAGCATGGATTCCCTGGGCAGCAGCTACCGGGTTCAAAAGCTCACTTTCTCTGGAGGCTGGTCCTCCGCCTCTTACATCAAGCCCTGTAGGTGCACCCTGTTCATTGATAATCACTGTGCACCCTGTCCCGCCTTCCATATCCTGCGCATGGCCAATTCGGATATTTTCAATATCATTAAGGTTTATTTCCTGCATTGTTATCTCATTTCTGATGCTATACAGCAACCCTCGTTTTCAAATACTTCATTAACGGCTTACACACAGCAATCGTAATAACAATGCCAACGCCAAGCTCAAGTAAACCATTCACGCCCACAATGGTTAGAAAAACTTCCTTTAACGGAATTGCGCTGAAGAAAAACCATAAGCACCCCATAACCATGATTGTATGGCATAAGGTCGCTATACCCGCGCTGATGCCTATGCTTAAAGCATCATTGCTCAGCCGGCTTTTTAAAGCTTCATACAGCAATCCTGCAATCACCCCCAACAAAACTCTCGGCAAAATACACATAATCAGAGATTGAATCGGGGCTCCGCTTGCAAAAGGTGAAAACATCAGATCTACCGGTGAAACACCCATAAATGTGGCCTTAAGCATACTTAGAATACCAAAGGCCAAACCTAAAATACCACCGCAAACCGGCCCCATTGCAATAGCGCCGATAATCACCGGAATGTGCAAAATTGTAATTGCAACCGGAGGAATCTGAATAAAACCAAGTGGGGTAAAGGTAAGTACCACCAGTATGGCGATCAGCAATGTAAGCTGTGTCATCTGTGCAGTCTTTTTGTTTACCTGTGACATAATAAAAACTCCTAACTGCCGCTCTTTTTAAAGATGCAGCGTCTAATTTATTCACAGACCGTCATATCTTCGCCTGTGTAGCTTTATTTTATCACATTAAAAATAACGAACCAAGTTTTTTCAAAAATACGCACTTAAAATTATTGACATTTTCTTTTTTAATCCTTAACGCCAATCCTCCGCCTTTAAGCCTTTTTTAAATTTATCAATACCTTAAAGGTTTTGTAATCGATTTTCATCGTGTAAATAGAGCATTATATTAAATGAACCTTTCCATTTCCTTAAAATTTTATGAATATTTTAAATTTTGTCTTGCTACGTTTTTGAGATGATGATAGAATATTAACAGTTTAAGAAGACTGTCCAGAAATGCCACACAGTGACTTTTCAACGCAACACAGTGCGGCATGTTTAAATTCAAATTTTGAAAGAAACGAGTGAGGATAAAATGGTCGATACAATTTATGTTTTACTTTTCCTTTTAGGTGTCCCTTTCTTTGCTTATGGTATTTATTATTTAATCGTAGGGATATCCGGATACCGTAAACACACAAAATTCAACCAGCATGCCCCTGAAAATCGCATGTGCGCGGTTATTGCCGCAAGAAACGAATCCCTTGTCATCGGGAATCTGATTGATACGTTAAAAGAACAGAATTATCCGGAGGATTTGTTTGATATCTACGTTATTCCAAATAACTGCACAGATAATACTGAAGAGGTGGCCCGGGAACACGGCGCCAAAATATTCCACTGCACCTCTGAAGTCCGCTCAAAGGGCGCTGCTTTAGAACAGTTTTTCGATGCTACCTTTACAGATAACGATGTTTTTGATGCTTTCTGTGTTTTTGACGCTGATAATTTGGTTGATCCAAATTTCTTCTCTGCAATGAACAATGCTTTATGTGACGGAGAAAAAATTGCTCAGGGCTACCGCGACAGCAAAAACCCGACAGACTCCTGGATCTCAGGTTGCCAGTCCATTTTTTACTGGACTTTAAACCGTTTTATGAACCTTGCAAAACAGGGCATTGGATGGTCTGCCGCTTTAAACGGAACAGGTTTCATGGTTTCCCGCGAAGTCTTAAAAGATGGCGGCTTCAGAACCTTCAGTATGACTGAGGATATTGAGTTCACCACTCAATCCATTATGAAGGGCTATCGTGTCGCATGGGTACCTGAAGCCCTTACCTTCGACGAACATCCCATTACCTTTGAAACCTCCTGGAAACAGCGCAAGCGTTGGTCTACCGGTACGATTCAGTGTTTTTCACAGTACTCAGCTCCTTTATGGGAAAATTTCAAAAAAACGCGTAACTGGATGTGTGTGGATATGATCTTATATCTTCTGGCGCCGTTCATGCAGGTCTTAACCAGCATCTATACAATCTGTTCATTTGTTGTACTGACACTTTTACTCATTAACACACAAGTTTGGTCTGATGCCCTCACCTTTGCCATCCTCTTTGGGATCGGCGGTGTTATTATCAGCTTCCTCTTTACCGCAATGGTCGTTAAGCTTGAACACCACAAAATAAAAGAAGTCGCCGGCAAAGCATTTTTCTCTTTCTGGTTCTTCCTGTTTTCATGGATACCGATTAATGTCCTTTGCTTTGTCAAGCCGATTGAAACCTGGGAACCGATTGAACATACTCAGAGCTTGAAGCTCTCACAATTACAGCTTAATAAATAAACAATCGAAGCCTCGATGTTTACATTACATCGGGGCTTTTTTCTATTACCATAAAATAGAGCACAAAAAAGGAACCGTCTTTTGCAGTTAAAAGACGGTTCCTTTTTACAGGACCATATTCAAGAAATTAATGGTTCTCTCGTTCTGTGGATTTCCAAACACTTCACTTGGCGGTCCCTGTTCTACAATATAACCTTCATCAATGAAGATAACACGGTCTGCAACCTCTCTGGCAAAGCCCATTTCATGGGTAACCACAATCATGGTCATCCCTTCCTGTGCCAGCTGTTTCATTACATTGAGAACTTCTCCAACCATTTCCGGGTCGAGGGCACTCGTTGGTTCATCGAACAGCATAACATCCGGGTTCATTGCCAGCGCCCTGGCAATGGCCACACGCTGCTGCTGTCCACCGGAGAGCTGCCCTGGATAGGCGTCTGCCTTAGCGACCATATCAACCCTTTTTAAGAGCCCCTGTGCTACTTCCTCTGCTTTAGCCTTATCCATAATTTTTAAAGCAACTGGTGCAAAGGTAATATTTTTCAAAACAGACATATTGGGGAAAAGATTAAACTGCTGAAATACCATTCCGATATTCCGGCGGTAGAGATTAATATTTGCATGGTTTCCGGTAATCTCATTGCCATCCACCACGATCGTACCACTGGTTGCCTCTTCAAGCGCATTGATGCAGCGCAGCATTGTGCTCTTACCAGAGCCCGACGGTCCGATAATACAGATGACCTCGCCTTCCTCTACCTCCAGATTGATGTCCTTTAAAACCTCTAAATCACCAAAGCTCTTTTTGAGATTACTAATTTTTACTTTTGCCATAGCTCATCTTCCTTTCAATATGACTCGAAACCTTTGACAGAATCATAATCGGGATAAAATACATGACACCAATGATAATCCACATTTTTAAGGATTCAAAATTATTGGCAATGATCAAACGTCCAGTCTGGGTTAATTCTGCTAAACCAATAACAGAAACCAAAGAGCTGTCCTTTAATGTGATAATACACTGATTTACAATCGCCGGGATCATTGTTTTGATCGCCTGAGGTAAAACGACTCTGCGCATTGCCATGGTGTACGGAAGGCCAAGACTTCTGGCTGCCTCCATCTGCCCTTTGTCAATGGACTGAATCCCGCCTCTGACAATTTCCGCGGTATAGGCGCCAGCATTCAGGCTCAATGCGATAACACCAGCTATAAAGGCATCTAAGCGCATATTCAGTGCGCTTGGTATCCCAAAATAAATAAAAAATACCTGTACAATTAATGGTGTACCGCGAATAATATCAATGTATACACGTGAAATTCCTCGTAAAAAAGTAGTCCTTGAAACAGATAACAAACCAAAGAGAAGCCCTAGCACCGCCGCAATCAGCAGCGATACCAGGGTCAGTTCGATCGTCATCCAAAGACCTTGTAATAAACGAGGATAGGTTTGAGCAAATAATTCAAAAATACTCATTCAAAAACCTCCTGGAATTATTTTAGGCCATTAAATTATTAATTTGTTTTGATGTAAGTATCTAAAATTTCCTGATATTTACCATTGTCTTTCATGTTCTTTAAGCCAGTGTTGAACATTTCAAGCAATTCTGCATTCTTGCCCTTCTGTACAGCAAACCCGTAAGAGTTACCAGCCTGTAAATCACCAACTAATTTTAATGGCTGTCCCTTTGTGATCGCATAGCCTAGTACCGGGTAATCTTCGAAACAGGCTACAGAGTTACCTGATTTAACATCTTCATACATATTTGCAGATTCCGGGAAAGAGGTAATGGTGAAGCCATACTGGTCTTTAATGGATTCAGCATATTTAGAGCCTTCAGTACCATTCTTAACTGCAACATTTTTTCCTTTTAAATCATCATAAGATTTAATGGTGTCATTGTCAGATTTTACAGCCATACCAACGCCTGAATCAAAATAAGGATCAGAGAAATCATATTTTTTCTGACGTTCTTCGGTAATACTCATACCAGCGATAACGCCGTCGGCCTGTCCTGATTCAAGAGCGGTAACAGCCGCATCAAAACCAAGTGGCTGCAGCTCATATTCAAAGCCCTGATCTTCAGCAATCGCCTTTAATAAATCCATATCGATACCTACACGGTTACCGGATTCATCTTCAAATTCAAATGGCGCAAAGGTTGTATCGGTTGCAATGATATATTTTTTTGCCCCGTCACTTCCGCTTGAGCTTCCGCCGCCTGAACAAGCAGCCAAAGAAAAAGTCATTACTGCGGCTAATGCCAAAATACCAAACATCTTGAGTTTCTTCATTTCTTTTCCTCCTGGATTATAGATACTTATTGTTAAAAGTATATCATTTTTTCAGAAAATACGCAACGAAAAAAAATCTCCGACTCAGGGTAAATAATAATTATACTGCTTAAACTCTGAAAAAACAAGCTTAAGTTCAACATAAAATTCTTTAAAATTTTTACCCAAATTGACGTCAAACATAACAAAAGGCTATTAGAAAA
>CAUEUD010000203.1 GCA_959020865.1 Eubacterium limosum
ATTTCGGCTGGAGAACGGTGCCGCATAAAGGTAGTCATGCGGCCACCTTTTTTAACAATGTTTATCATTTGTCTGCTCCAAGTAAATATTTTATTTGCTTTCACCTATTGTACCATTCTGTCAAAAAAAAGCAAGATCGTTTACTGCAACTAATACCTTCCTAAAGGAGATTATTACCCAACAAGGTGAAAATATCACATAAAAAAAACTTCCCAAGGACTGAGAAGTTTTTTGTCTTGGTTCTTAAAGCTTAAGCCTGATGTGCTTTTGCAACATCAACTAATTTTGCGAATGCATTAATGTCATTCATTGCTAAATCAGCTAAGATCTTACGGTCCATTTCAACGCCAGCCTGTTTCAGGCCAAACATGAATTTGCTGTAGCTTAAACCATACATACGGGCACCTGCATTGATACGGGTGATCCATAATCTTCTGAAATTTCTTTTCTTTTCTTTACGACCTCTGTAAGAAGAACGAAGTGCACGCATAACTGCTTCGTTCGCTGGTCTGTATAACTTGCTTTTAGCACCATAATAGCCTTTTGCAAGTTTTAATACTTTTTTATGCTTCTTTTTGGCGTTAACGCCTTTTTTAATTCTAGCCATTAAAATTTTCCTCCTTGCTCACTATTATTTCATTAACATTTTTTTGACAACTTTTGCGTCACTTGGTACTAAGTAACCAGCTTTTCTAAGATTTCTCTTTCTCTTCTGGCTCTTCTTATTTAAGATGTGGCTTTTATAAGCCTTAGCGCGTTTAATCACACCTGATTTTTTCACTTTGAAGCGCTTTGCAGCACCACGATGGGATTTCATTTTTGGCATAGTCGATTCCTCCTCCCTATCTTCGTCAACTTATTTTTAATTTTATTATATAATGAAGTATAACAAGTTATACCATTATAGGCTTAGCTTACTTATCCTTTTTAGGGGATAAGAACATGACCATGCTGCGGCCTTCCATTTTTGGTGGCTTGTCAACCGTACCATAATCAGTTACACGTTCAGCGAAGTCAAGTAAAACACCCCTACCCTGATCCGTATAAGCCATCTCACGGCCTCTGAAACGGATGGATACTTTGACACGATTGCCCTGTTCTAAGAACTTGATACAATTTTTGACTTTAACCATGATGTCGTGTTCCTCAACCCGTACAGACATACGGATTTCTTTGATAACAACCGCTTTCTGGTTTTTCTTTGCTTCTTTAACACGTCGCATTTCTTCATAACGGAATTTACCGTAGTCCAGAATTTTGCAGACCGGTGGCTTCGCGTTAGGAGAAACCTTAACGAGATCCAGACTCTTTTCGTCTGCCAGTTTTTGTGCTTCTTTTGTCGGCATAACGCCCAGCATTTCTCCGTTTGCATCAATTACGCGGACTTCACGATCGCGGATTTCCTCGTTAATCTCGTGTTGAACTTCTCTTGCTATAGTAATACACCTCCATTTATAGGAATTTATTAAACAAAAATGCAGGTAGACATAGTCCACCTGCATTAAACAATCAATCACTTAAATTGCTATGAACCCGCCTTGTTAAAAGACCAGGTGAGAAGTGGACACCTCTGCTTTGTTTGCTTAATTAGTATATAGCAACCATAAATAATTGTCAAGCACTTTCTGAAATTAATCTAAAACCAGCGATTTTTGAGCGATATTCTGAGCCAGTCGATATTTGAATTCATCAATTTTCAATGTTTCCTGCTCACCAGTATCGCGATTACGGATACTCAGACGTCCTGATTCAACTTCCTTATCGCCAATAACCAGCATATATGGGATCTTCTGCATCTGTGCTTCACGAATACGATAACCGATCTTTTCATCCCTGAAATCAATCTCTACACGAATACCTGCTTCTTCCAGTTTTGCAGCTATTTCTTTTGTAAAAGCGTCATGGGCATCCGATACCGGAATCAGCTGCACCTGTATCGGAGCCAGCCAAAGCGGGAATTTTCCTGCGAAGTGTTCGATTAATATACCGAGGAAACGCTCGATACTGCCGAAAATCGTACGGTGCAGGATAACCGGGCGATGTTTCTCTCCATCACTGCCAACATAGGTTAAATCAAAACGTTCCGGCATCTGCATATCTAACTGGATCGTACCGCACTGCCAGGTACGGCCAATGCTGTCTTCCAGATGGAAGTCAATCTTAGGACCATAAAAAGCGCCGTCTCCCGGGTTCAGCTGATAATCCATCCCTTTAGCCTCAAGCGCTTCGCGCAGCGCGTCTGTCGCGACTTCCCAGTCTTCATCTTTACCAATGGCCTTTTCGGGTTTGGTAGAGAGCTCAACCTTGTATTTAAAGCCAAAAATATCATAAATTTCATTGGCCAGATCGATGATTCCAATGACTTCATCCTTTACTTGATCCATGGTCAGGAAAATATGTGCATCATCCTGTGTAAAGGTACGAACACGCATAAGGCCATGAAGGGCGCCGTGAAGTTCATGGCGGTGTACCTGGCCAAGCTCGCCCATGCGCAGTGGCAGCTCACGGTAGCTGTGCTGTCTTGTTTTGTAGACAAGCATACCGCCTGGGCAGTTCATTGGCTTGACAGCAAACTCCTGTCCATCTATTTCCGTAAAATACATATTTTCTTTATAGTTGTCCCAGTGGCCAGAACGTCTCCACAGGTCTGCGTTCAGCATAATCGGCGTCTTGATTTCTTTATAGCCTTTTTTCGCATGCTCACTGCGCCAGAAATTTTCAAGCTCATTACGCAGAACCATTCCCTTAGGATGGAAAAACGGGAAACCGGGCCCTTCTTCATGCATTGAGAAAAGGTCTAATTCCTTACCGAGTTTACGGTGGTCACGTTTTTTAGCTTCTTCCAATCGCTGCAAATATTCATCAAGTTCTGACTTTTTCGGGAAAGCAATCCCGTAGACGCGCTGGAGCATTTTGTTATTGGCGTCGCCATGCCAGTAAGCACCTGCAAGACTTAAAAGCTTGAAAGCCTTGATCTGAGATGCGTTTCGGATATGCGGGCCTGCACACAGATCCGCCCATTCACCCTGTCCATAAAATGAAATGACCGCATCCTCCGGCAAATTGTTGATTAATTCGGTTTTATAGGTTTCCCCTTCTGCCTCTGCCCATTTCAGCGCATCCTCTCTGGATTTGGTATAATACTCAATCTCCGGCGCTTCCTTAACAATTTTTTTCATTTCCTTTTCAATCTTTTCAAGATCTTCAGGGGTTAAGGTATGCTCTAAATCAATGTCATAGTAAAAACCATTGTCAATAGCCGGACCGATGGTTAACTGCGCTTCAGGCCAGAGCCGCTTGATTGCCTGAGCCATAAGATGGGATGCAGAATGCCAGAAAGCATGCTTGCCGCCTTCAGAGTCAAAGGTCAATAAATTCAGTGTGCTGTCTTCCGTAATAGGTTTGCGGATATCCACCAGCTCGCCATTTAATTCACCGGCCATTGTGTTGCGCGCCAGACCTTCGCTGATATCCTTCGCTACATCATAAACAGTGATTCCAGGTTCATACTGTTTAACAGAACCGTCTTTTAAAGTTATGTCCATAAGATTACCTCCATAAAATTGATACCTTAATATTGATTAAATAAATATTTTTTCTGAATGGGTCGGAATATCAAAAACGTCCCATTGTCATCGACAATGGGACGTTCATTACGCGGTTCCACCCAAATTGGTATACATGGTATACCCACTCTGATACTGATAACGGACAGTGTTCCGGTACTGCATTTGACAGCCAACTCGTGGGATGGTCTTCAATTAAAGATCGGCTGCGGCAATTCCAGCACCATGCCTGCTCTCTGTAACCTTCATTTAACTTACTCTTCCCAGTCATCATCTTTAAATGTTTAATTTATACACAGTATACCCCTAAACGCCAAAAGATTCAACACCTTTTTGAAAATATTTATGTAAATTTAAATGATTTTAAGTTAAACTTGAGGATGGACATTTATAAGCGTCATCGTTATAATACTATAATAACCAATCATTCTATAAAGGAGCGATCATATTGGATCTACACTTTTTAATCGGCCCTTTGGTCGGTGCTGTTATCGGTCTTATCACCAACGGGATTGCCATACGCATGTTATTCCGGCCATTGAAGCCTGTCAAAATTTTAGGATGGACACTTCCCTTCACACCGGGGATCATTCCAAAAGAAAAACCACGAATCGCAAAATCTGTGGGGGCTGTCATTGGATCTACACTTGTAAATGAAGAAGTTCTGAGCCGCGGACTCCTTTCGCCGGAAATGGATGCTAAAATCTGCGGCTACATCGATCATAAAATTGAGGCTTACAAAGACAGCCCTATGACCATTCGCGAAATTATTATTCACTATACCGACGAGGAAAAAACAGAAGCGCTGACAAATACAATCACTGAAAAGGCAACTGCACTGCTGTATCGTAAGGTATGCCAGATGGATGTTGGCGATATGGTTGCCGATGCCGCGATGGATGAAATCAAGAATAATTCGTTGTTTTCAGCTTTCTCTTTTATGGTCAGTGATAACACCATGATCGGTATCCGTGAAAAGCTCAAGGATACGGTCAACAACATGGTCTTTGAACGCGGTGAGGAAATGATCGGCAATCTGGTAGACCGCGAAAGCCATGAAATACTGGATTACAGTTTGGCCGAGCTCTACGATCGTTTCGGCTCAAGTGTACCAAAGGTAAAAGAGAGTCTGCTTAAGGCCTATCACAATCTGGTCGAAAATAATTTATCCAGGGCGCTCATCGCTTTGGATATTCCTCAGTTGGTAGAAGACCAAATCAATGGCTTTGACGTATTGGAGATGGAGAAAATCATTTTGAGCATTATGAAAAAAGAATTGAATGCCATCATATGGCTCGGTGGTCTGCTGGGGATGATTATGGGATTTATAATGAATTTTTTCTAAATTATAAAAAACGGTTCTGGAAAAATACCAGAATCGTTTTTTATTGCTTTATTTTTTTCTAAAAGGGTACTTTAAAAGAAAACCCTTAAGGAGTGATCTCAATTTTAAAAGCCATCAAAAATTTCTTTAAGGCATTGCCCAGAGCATTGCCAGCCATTATCTTCGGTTTGTTTCTTATGGGAACAGTCATTCTGCTTTTCGGCAGAAATAACGCAATTATCGCCCTTGTTTTTCTCTTATACACGCAGACCATGGCTAAAACCCGCCTGTCTATTGTCAACATGCTCCTCGATTCTCTGTGGCTGGTTGGCTACGCTATTCTAGGGACTCTGGTCTCCATGCATTTTGCAACATTGATTATTATAGGATTTCTGCTGATTTTCTTTCTGATCTATGCCGATGCCAACGAGTTTTTGAAAACAAACTATTACATCCCCGGTATGGCATTCATCCTAGTACAGATCAGCCCTGGGACACTGACAGACCTCCCAATCCGTATATTGGCACTTCTTTATTGTCTGGTCATCTGTATTGGAATAAGCATACTGCTGCAAAGGCGTCAAAAGACAGGCCCCTTTAATCCCCTTGTAAAGGAAGCGCTCAGCTGCGCAGGCGCTGGATTTAAAGCGCTGGGACAAGAAAAAAACGTCAAAGACGAGGCGGTTGGTAAAAAACTTGATGCTCTGTCGCTGAGGCTGAGCAGTAATATTTATCCCGCTGTTTTCAGACAAATGGGACTGATGAATGGCAGCCAGAAGTATTCCTATGGCTTGATGCTCTGCCTTGAACAGCTCGGACAGGTGCTGCAGTCTTTAAGTGCTTCTGTAAAAGAGCTTTCAGAAGTTGATCAGGCTCAATTCTCTGTTTTAGGTCAACGGCTGGAGGCAGCAGAGGACCCCAAAGCACTGGCGGCAGATTTACAGGCGTTTTTGAAAAAGCCCACTTTAACTGCCGACCAGATAAATCAGGAATTGTTGCTGGTGTTGGAATCCCTTCGGGAGCGGCTGCTGGATAACCGTCATTGCAGGGATCTCAACACTTCCATTAAGACGGGACTCCAATATAAAGCCTTTACACTGCGGCATCGGTTCAGCCTTGATTTTTTCCAGATGCGTTTCGCGCTCCAGACTGCTGTTATTGTCACCGTCTGCACCATCATTGCACACTTTATCCCCCATTGGTTTAATATTCCTCTCCATGAATGGCACGGCTACTGGATACCACTTATGGGGTATTTATCTTCCAGTATTTACATCCGTGACACATTAAAAAAAGCGGCTTATAAAGTGAGCGGCACAATTCTTGGAATGCTATTTTTTGTTCTTGTCACACAGTATATTCCCGTCTCAATACGACTGCCGCTCACCGTTGCAGTCGGGCTGGTTTTTATGCTGACCATAAAAAGTTCAATTGTCAGCACCATGATCAGCACACAAATGACCTCCGTTATGTTTTTACCCCAGCTGGGCGTCATGGATTTGGTGTTATTTCGAGTATTCTGCGTTATCGGTGGCGTCTCTATCGCTGTACTGGGCGGGATTTTCATATTTAGAACACGTAAGCAGGATGTCTTCCGATA
>CAUEUD010000204.1 GCA_959020865.1 Eubacterium limosum
AATCTGATTGACAGCGTGGCGGTGGTCAGTACATCCAGTCAGACAGTAAAAAAAATAATGATGAAATTTCGGGATAAGAACCCGTTGTTTAGTAAAAATCACAGGTTTTCTTCTATAGAAGCGCTTGAGAAATGTCGTAAAAAACAAAAAATATTTATTTTTAGGTTGACGATTCCAATGAAATCGTGTTATACTTCGTTTATAAAAGATATGTATTTCACAAATTGACATGCTCTTTTACAGATGCATTTTGATCGTCGTCGTTGTTTATCTCAGAATGGAGGCAATTATGAAAAAGATATTTGAGTCTGTAGATAAAACAATTTTTTTTGTAGCCGGAAGTATCACTTTGTTACTTGCCATTGTCAGCATTGTTTTTACCGAACAGGTCGCAAGCGTATTTTCTGGTATTTTTAATTTCTTTACGAACACATTGGGATTTGCCTATATTGGCTTTGCGCTCTTTGTAATTGTCGCCTGCTTGTTTGTCTCTTTCAGCAAATATGGAAAAATACGGCTGGGAGGAGATGATGAAAGGCCTGAGTACAGCAACATCAGCTGGTTTTCAATGATTTTTGCAGCGGGCATGGGCATTGGCCTGGTATTCTGGAGTGTGGCAGAACCCATGAACCATTTTATGGTGCCGCCCTTCGCAGATCCGCAGACGCCGCAGGCGGCTGTGGAATCGCTCCAGTATACTTTTCTGCACTGGGGAGTGCATCCCTGGGCATTGTACGCGGCGGTCGCCCTGCCCATGGCCTACTTTCATTTCAGGAAAGGTTTACCGCTGCTGGTAAGCTCTTCCTTCTACCCATTCCTTGGCGATAAGGCGCTTAAGGGCGGGTTTTCAAAAGGGATTGACACCTTTACAGTTATTCTGATTCTGATCGGTGTAGCCACATCCTTTGGGCTGGGCGCGCTGCAGATTCAGAGCGGTCTGGAATTTGTTTTTCATATTTCAGGCGGAACGCTGCTGGCGGTGGTGATTGTCATTATCTGTACGATTCTGTTTGTGATTTCCTCGACAGCAGGCATTGACCGGGGCATGAAGCTTCTCAGCAATACCAACACGGTTATCGTGTTTGCTGTTATGCTGTTTGTCCTTTTAGTAGGACCGACACTGTATATTTTTAATATTACGCTGGAAAGTATCGGCGATTATATTTTTAAATTTATTCCCATGAGCTTTTTCACCGATGCCAACGGCACCGTGGCGGCTCATACGGGTGAAAACTGGATCGGTAACTGGACGGTCTTTTACTGGGCCTGGTGGATTACCTGGACACCCTTTGTGGGCAGCTTTATTGCCAAGATTTCTAAAGGGCGCACGATCCGGGAGTTTGTCCTCGCCATTTTGGGCGTTCCGACCATCATGAGCTGTATCTGGTTTGGGATTATGGGCGGAACCGGCCTTAGTATGGAGCTTGCCAATCCTGGCAGCGTGATTCAGAACGGCGCTGTGGATACCAACAGTTCAGTATTCCAGATGCTCAGTAACCTGCCGTTGTCCGGTGTTATTTCTGTCCTTGTCATGCTGTCACTGCTGGTCTTTTTCCTGACCTCGGCAGATGCGGGTGTGCAGGTGGTAAGCACTATGAGCTCCAGGGGTAAGGAAAATTCCCAGAAGCTGATCAAGGTCATCTGGGGTGTGATCTTAGGCTTACTGGCCATTATGTTTATTGTGACTGGCGGGCTTTCTGCGGTGCAGTCACTGTCCTTTGCTTTCAGTTTCCCATTCTTGATTATTATCTGCCTGATGCTGGCGGGATTTTTCAAGTATCTTAAGAAAGAAGAATTCGATAAGTAGTGCTGCCATCAGCAAAGAGTGGGAAAGATGATTGTTTGTTAAATTTGGAGGGGTAATTATGGAATTAGATAAAAAGAAAAGAAATATTGTTCTCGTCATTCTGAGTATGATCGCTGGGATCGCTTACCTGACGCCGCTGATCCGGTTTTCCTTTTATGACCAGATGATCGTGGCGCTGAACATTAACGATGTTCAGCTGGGGACCATCGCCGGCGTTTACGGGCTCTTCAATGTTATCGGCTATGTGCCGAGCGGTATTCTGGCAGAAAAATTCAATACAAAGAAATTGTTGATTCTGTCCTGTGGAGCCATGTGTCTGGTAACACTGTGGTATTCGAGCTTCCCAGGCTACACGGCGCTCATTATCATTCACGCGCTTTATGGCATCTTCAGTGTCGGCACCTTCTGGTCACCTTACCTTAAGGCTATCCGCAACCTGGGCAGCGAAAATGAACAGGGACGCCTGTTTGGTATCAGTGAAGGGCTGCGCGGTATCGGGCAGACAGCGGTCGCTTTCCTCTGTCTGTGGGCTATGGGCCTTTTTGCCACTCAGGCAGCTGGCTTCAGAGCAGTGCTTTTAATCAACGCTGCGGCCTTTGCCCTGCTGACGGTTTTGGTGATCGTTCTAGTACCGGATTTTGATAAAGGTAAAAAAGAACAGAACGCCAAGGCAGAAAAAAAGGAAAGCATGTGGAAAGCTTTTGGCATGTCCTCCACCTGGCTGTGTATTTTTGTGATCATGTGCGGCTATACCCTCTGGAATACCGCCAATGGTTACATGGGCACCTACTGTACCCGTGTGCTGAACATTTCACCAGAGCTCTCAAGTACCCTGTCCATTATCAGAAGCTATATCATTGTCTTTGTGGCCGGCATTTCCGGCGGGATCATCATGGACAAGTTCAGCTATAAAGGTAAGGGAATGTTCTGGACCTTCCTGGCCACAGGCATCTGTGTGCTGGCGATATTGTTTACCTCTAAGATTGTGGCGGTCTGTGTGGTCATTACCGTTGTGCTGGCTTATCTGGTCAATGTGCTTAAATCTACTTACTGGTCCATTCTGGGTGAAGCGGGCGTGCCCTTAGCCATGACCGGCATCGCCACTGGAATTATTTCCTTTATCGCGCTGACGCCAGACATCTTTGTCGCACCGATCATCAGCCGTTTTCTGGCCTATGGAGAAGCCGGCGGCAATGTAGAGCTGGGCTTTAACATGATGCTGATCTGGATGGTGGTCTGGGCTGTTCTCGGTGTTTTCTCCGCTATTTTACTGAAACGGCGCGGCGTTAAGACCAAACAGCTGGAACAGGCAGCGCAGGTAGAAAACGTGTAAGTAAAAATAAAACATAACCAATCTCACATAAAAAGACCCCGGATTAACGCCCCGGGGTCTTTTGCATATTAGCGCTTTACACATACCTTGTGTTGTGCTTTAATAGAATTAAAGAAAACGATTATAGCAGGAGGGCAAAATGAATAAAGAAATCATTATCGGCGACTGGAAAATGCCGGAATGCGATACAGAAGCGTCCATGAACATGTGGAACGCCCGGGCGCAGGAATTCGCAAAGCAGAGAGGTGTTGAGGATGACGACTGGGTGGCCGCTCTTGTTAAGCGGCACGGTATGCTGCCGGCGGACGGCACATTTCTGGATGTGGGCTGCGGCGCTGGAAAATATACCGTCTATTTTGCGAAAAAGTGTGCCGAGGCCTGCGGAACCGATTTTTCGGAGGAAATGATTAAGAGTGCAGAGCAGCGGGCCAGAGAGGCCGGGACAGACAATGCTTTCTTTTCCTGCGATAACTGGCACACCCTGGAGCTGGCAGAAAAGGGCTGGAAAGGCAAGTTCGACTTTGTGCTGGCCAATATGACCCCGGCCATCCAGTCGGCAGAAACCTTTGAAAAGCTGACTGAAGCCAGCTGCGGCTGGTGCCTGTACATCCATCCGGTTTTGAGAACCGGCTCGGTGGCAGACCGGCTTAAAAAGAAAATATTCGGTAAAAAGCCGGATCCCCGCTATCCTCAGCTTCAGTACGCCTTTAACCTGCTCTGGGAGAAGGGGCTTTTTCCGGCTGTGGAATACCGGGAGCATAACTGGGTGCGCAGCTTTGAACTGGAACGGGCTGTCGATATTTTCAAAAACGACCTGAAAAGTAAAAGAACACTGACTGCCGAAGAAGAAGCCAGTATTGAAAAATACCTGATCGAGCACGCGGTAAACGGTATTGTGGAGGAAGAGGTCCGGACAACCCAGTTTGCGCTGTACTGGGAGGTGTGAGCTTCGGTCATTGACTTATAATAGGACTTCCGATATACTGAGGTTATCAGATAATAAGATTGGGAAAACGAGGCGTAGGGATGAGAGATAAGCGCAAACGCTCCGGCCGGCTGCGCAGTGGCATTATTGTCATTGTGGCGATTTTGGTTGTGATTGGGGTTTCTTTTGTATATGTTAAATCTGTTGAGGAGAAAGTCGAAGAAGAAACAGGGCAGTATCTGGAGGAGGTTGGAATCCAGAGTGCTGCTTTGATCAGGCAAAAATTTGATGATGACATCGAAAATCTGAAGGCCGCAGCGGTGGTCATTGGCGCGACAGACCTGGCGCTGAGCGATGACCAGATTATGGAGGCGCTGCGGCAGATTGATGAAGCGCTTGATTTCAGAGATGTGGCAGTGGTCGGGGCAGATGGAGTGGCCTATGAGATTAAGGACAATGCTGTTTACACCTTTGACGTGTCAGATAAGGAGCACTTCCGGTACGCCATGGTGGGTGTGCCTGTCATTTCAAACCCGACAGTGCCAAAGGATAACTCGGAGGAATCCATTGTGATGGCTGTTCCGATTTACCGGGAGGACACCATCATTGGCGTGGTCATGGGTCGGTACTATCTGACCGATCTTATAGAGCTTCTGGATGTCAACACCTTTGACGGAAAGGGCTATTCTTATATGGCCCGGCGCAATGGCGAGGTTTTTGTCACCTCCAATAATGAAAATGCCGATAAAACACTGAAAAATCTGAATACGGATTTTGAGGACTCTTATTTTGAGAACCCCTTTGCCCTCCAGACCATGCAGGTCAATATGCTGGAGGGGAAAAGCGGCAGTGTGTCCTATGTGTGGAATGGCACAAGGCGCATTATGCGCTATCTGCCGGTGGGTATCAACGACTGGTATCTGCTCTCGGTGGTGCCAAATGAGGTGGTCGAGAGCCGGGCAGCCGGACTGGTCATGCAGGCAGCGGTTTTCTGCTGCGTTCTCTTCGGTGTATTTACCGTGCTCAGTCTGTACGTTCTCGGAATCCAGAGACGGAAAAATGAAGAGCTCCGCAAGACTCATCAGGAGCTTGAAACCAATGAACAGCGCTATGAAATTGTGATGGCCCAGTCAAAGGATATTATTTTTGAGTGGGATATAAAAACCGGGCATATTTATCATTCGGACACGTTCAGGCAAAAGTTTGGTTTTGAAGCCCCCACTGAGGGTTTCCCCGAGATGATCATTGAGACCAGGGGCGTGCCCGAAAGCGATGAGGCAGTGTTCATGCAGACCTATAGTAAAATTGCCGATGGAGAGCCCTACTCTGAGGGTGAGTTCCGCGTGTACGACAGCTGCCACTACCCGCTGTGGTGCCGTTCCCGGGTCAGCCTGATTGTTGACGAAAACGGAGCGCCCAGCAAGGGCATTGGTATCCTGATGGATATTGATGAGGAAATGCGGGAAAAGGAAAAGATCATGGAAGCCGCTGAAAAAGATTTTCTGACCCAGACCTTTAATAAGGGCGCGGCGGAAAGCCGTATTCAGCTGTGGATGAAAGAAAACGCCGATAGCCAGAAGGCCGGGCTGCTGATGATTGACGTCGATGATTTTAAACAGGTCAACGATACCTTTGGGCATATCTCCGGCGACCGCGTCCTGCGGGAGGTCACCAAGAAAATTTCCGGTATTTTCAGAGAAAGCGACGTCGTGGGAAGAATCGGCGGCGATGAGTTTGTCGTGCTCATGAAGAATATTCAGGATACAGAGGTGGTGACCAGAAAGGCGCAGGAGATCATCCGGATATTTGAGGGCTGCCGTGTCGGCATAGAGAAAAAGTACTGTATTTCCGGCAGTATCGGCATCGCCTTGTTCCCGGAAAACGGAACAACCTACAAAGAGCTGCTGGGCAAGGCCGATCAGGCGCTGTACTACGCAAAGGCTCATGGGAAAAACCAATTCATTTATTTCAAAGAAGATTAAAATAAAAAGCTTCGCCGGACAGCGAAGCTTTTTTTATTGGTTAAAAATCATGTTCGATGGGGTCCGTATGGTTGATCTGGCTGTAAACAATCCGTATCGGGCATTGCGGCGGCTCAGAGGAAATGCTGCCGGGCCACCTGAAACGATTGTCATCCTCAAAGGGCAGATTGTTTAAAAGCGCATTGACGGTATTCAGGTAATAAGAAAAATTTCCGGAGACAGTGAGCGTTTTTTCAGGATAATCGCCGTAGGACCAGTTTGCTCTTAAGCTGTCATGCCCCTCCAGGATTCTGCCGCTGTTCTGAAGAAAAGGCTGACAGAAGCCCTCGCTTTTTACTGCGCGTGATCAACACGCCATTGACGGAGCTGCATTTGAACGATGAGATGGTTGCACTTCTG
>CAUEUD010000205.1 GCA_959020865.1 Eubacterium limosum
CCCCTTTCTTCTTTGAACACATGGATTCTAATTTTTAAGCGTTTGAGCGTACTGAAATTTAACAAATCGAATACGAATCAAAACCCCTTATTTTTCTACTCAACGATAATTCCTAAATAACTTATTATATTGTCAAAATCTATATCCTTCTTATCGTAATATTGTCCTTTATAATATAAAACAAGATGGCTAATCTGATCTTCTTTCACATTAACAATACAACATTTTGGTAAAACAAATTCTTTCCGCTTTGTGTAAGTTATCTTATCATCATGTATAATGCCAAAATAGTCCAATGTTTCTAACATCTTTGAGAAAGAACATTGCCATGCCTTTGACTGCATAATATCGATAACTTCATCTACACTCAGCCCAGTCAGCATAGCAATGCATATCTGACCACAATATCCATCTTTTGGATAACTAATACTTTGGATATTGTTGATTTTCCGTATGGGGTTTTCATTTGAATATGGACTATCATGATTTATTCGGGTTAATCCACTAATGATTTGAAAAGAAATGCTTATCTCATCATCACAATTAATCTGATTTGCAATATTTTTTTTAATTGGTATGTAATAGATTCCCTCTCCTTTTGGAATGAGGCGGCACTCAAATGTGCAGCCTTCTATGAATGCTTTCACTGGAATCAATCCCTTTTGATCACATTCTTCCCACACATTAAAGGGAATTTTTATGAAATACCGGTTTCCCGACTTGAATATTTTTTCTTCAAATGTATATGTCATTATACTTTCATTCCTTCCAGTACAAACTTACAAATTCTAATTTGTTACGATACTTTAATTATAGCGTTTTCCCTTGAGGACAACAACTTATTTATTCCCCCTTCTTGCCATACGCGCTTTCTCGCGCATGCTCTCTCCCAACCCAATGATAATAATGCCGGTACACTGCCACGCCAATACCATGTAAGGCAAAGAGTAGTGAAAGCACTAAAAAAGCTAAACAAAGAATCAGTAGTAATGACAGATCGTTCTTTACGGCTAACTGTACCGGCAAAATGATAAAACCGATAAAAAGAATGATCAGTTGTCCTACAAAGGCTGGCGGGTAGCACTTTTTGGTTCTTTTCCATTGCAGATAGATCCGGATAATAAACAGACATGTTCCCATACAGATCATCAAGACCAAAGACACAATCTCAACAGAATGTTTGAATAATATTTGTAACCATGCGTCCATTTTACTTTCTCCTTCTTTTGATTTTGACATACCAGATCAATCCGGCCAGTGTTTCCAAGGTTACAAAAGAAAGGAGCAATCCCTTGATCGGAAGTGATTCCGTTTCTTCTGTCTGTGGCGTTATTGGTGGATCAATGACCCTTTTTCCCCGGACCAGCAGCCGATGGCTATTAATCTGGTATGGCGTGCAGGTCAACAGGGTCACATAGTCCTGGTCTGGTTCGCTCTTTAAGGCTTCGGTTTGGTTTGGCTCGACGGTCAGTATCTGGTCCACCTCATAGGTCAGGGTCTGATCTAAAACATGCAGGTAAAACCGGTCACCAATTGTGAGCTTGTCCAGATCGGTAAAAAGCTTTGCCCCGGAATAGCCGCGGTGACCGGTCAAAACAGCATGGGTACTGGCTCCACCTACTGGAAGGGAGGTACCCTTCAAATGGCCAACGCCTCCGGACAAAGCGGTGTCACCGGTCCCGTGATAGATTGGCAAGTTAACTTGTATCTTTGGGATTTCCAGGGTCCCCATGGTGTCCTTTACGTTTAAAATTTCATTGTACGCATCGGTACGCTCTGGTTGTTCCTCGGAAAAGGGATCGTGAGTGATGCCGGTGCTAAGCTGTAAATTGTAACCGATAGCCCTTTGATACTCGGCCTCCAGCCGCTGCGCGTTCATTGCTTCAGCACTTTGCTGGTAATCCTCGATGACCTTTCCCTGCCTTTGGGAGGCCAGAAAATAGACGATGTCGGTGAAAAAGAGACAGCCGATCCCTGCCAGAAACAAGGCGGCGATTAACAGCGCACTTAATACTCGCTTCACTTTCCGGCCTCCTTCATATTATTTATTTCTGTTTTTCCTGACAGTGTCTGCGGATAAGCATCATTGTGGCTCCGCCTGCCAGGAGCATTAAAGCCGCTCCGATATAAAGAGAGGTTAAACTGCCGGTACCGCCGGTGTAGGGCAGGTCATAATGTTTAATATTCTCAATGACGATTTTGTTGGCATCATTATGACTGTTACTGTTCACTGTTACTTTGACCGGGTACTTGAGTAAGTTATAGGGCTTGCAACTTGTATCGACTGGAGACTGTGTCTCTACCACCCAATAATTGGTGCTGTCTCCATAGTAGGCATCCTGCCCTTTCTGTCCATAGGCCAGACCCCAGAAGTGTGCAATGCCGTTGGCGTCAGTGGTCACTTCCCAGTCAATGCTGTTGTTGGCAGGGTCCTTGACGGCGTTGATGTTTTTCTTGGCGTCGGCTTCGTTGCGGTAGACTTTAAACTTAGCGCCCTGAAGCTTAACGGTGTTATCCTCGGAATCGACTTTTAACAGGTTGACGCCGCCGGTATGGACTTCAGGTTTATCCTTGACGGACTGCGGTTCAAAAACGATGTCCAGGTTGTTGGTATAGTGGATAGTTGCGCCGTTTGGAATGGGCTGTCCCAGGCTCCCCTCGGCGTTTTTGTTCACCAGGGTGTTGAACTCAAGATTCAAGGTTGCGGAACGATCCTCTTTGTTTGGCAGCGATTTGGCAGCGGTCTGCTTACCGATGGCGGTCAGCTGAACAGTGAGTGTCCGGCTGTTGGCCGTGTTTGGTTCCGTCACGGTGTAGCAATCTGGTGTCATGAGTACACGGTTCTTTTCGGTATCTACGCGGTAAACCTTCAGACTCCCGGGAACATAATCTAATCGGGTGTCGATGGTATCGGTGACCGTGTAGTCTTTACAGGTTGCCACATCATCCGGCAGCGTTGTTTCGATAATCCACTTCACGCTTTCGCTGATGTCCGCGGTATCGTGTTTGTTTTCCAGCTCGGTCACAAATTTATCAATTTCTGGCCCCGGCTTAATTTTATTTTTCGGGAATACGTGGACGTTGTAGATCCAACCGTCGCCAGTGGGATTGGTGAGGGGAACAGATACCAAACACGGGTCGGCTTTGATGGCGATGGCCGGGTTGGTTTGTTCTTCCACTTTGTAGACGCCCATGGGCAGGCTGCTGTTTCCGTGGATGGTCACGGCGCCGTCGGCGCCGGTGGTAACGGTTTGAATGTTCCAGGTGGTATCCACCTTGGTATGGTCCGCATCCTGCATCTTAGTCACTTTGAACGGTATGCCTGGAAGCGGGATGGCGTCTGCCGAAACCACATCAGTCTGCTGGCCGGTGCCTTCAGTGGTCGAATGGCTCATATCTTCCATACGGTATTTATGGATGGTCAGGCTTCGCTCAACGGAAGTATCGGGTGAGCCGGTGGCTGCGAATGATGGCGTACAGCTCGTGCATAAAACGACGAATGACATGGCAATACCGCCTAATTTCTTGATCCATTGATTATTTTTCAGATTCATTGTTTTGTCCCTTTCTCTCTTTTCTCTTTTTGTATATTTTTTTGGGGGTTCCGCTTTTTTAAAAGCAAGGCAGTGCTTGCGGCTGCAACGATAAGTACAATGCCAGTGAGCATCAAGGCTGTTCGCTTATCGCCGGTTCCACCGGTAAAGGGCAGCCTGTAATTCTTGGTATTTTTCACTGTAAAGGTGCCGTCCTCCTTTGAAAAAGCCGGTGCATTTCCCTTAACGCTAATCTTAACGGGTTCTGACGCTTCGGGATCAACGATGATTCGCCATTGTCCGTTGGGCATAGCGTATCCGGAGACAGTTTTGGTTTCGACCAGCTGGTATTCTCCGGCATACAGGTTCCCAAAATCAATGGTTCCGTCATTTCCGCTTATCCGTGTACCTTGGACCGTATTCCAGCAGGCGGTCACGTTATCGGACTGCATTTCATTGTGCGTATGGTTTTTATCACAGCTGTACAACACAAAGGTGACGTCTTTTAAAGGCTGTTTGGTTTCCGCATCCAGTTTCTTGAAGCTAAAGGGGACCTTTTTCGGTTCATTGGTTTTTGAAACCGTCACGACGTCCCGGATGCCATCAATGGTGAAAGGCAATTTTGTCTGATCCAGTTCATAGCCTTTTGGCGCGGCAATTTCTTTAAAATAGTAATCTCCAAAGACTAAATCGGTCACGTTCCACTGTCCGTTTTCGTCGGTCACGCCTTGTTTCAGTAGGTTATCCTTGGTGTCATACAGGCCAAAAGTCGCTCCGGCCAGTTTTTCTTTGGTGCGGTTGTCGGTCTTTTGCAGCTGTATGTCTCCGGTAGCACCTGTGAAATTGGCCCGAAAGCTGCCGATCAACGGACTTTGACCGATGGCCAGGGATACGAAAAGTCTTTGTGTATCGGGCACGTCTGGGGCATAAATGACACAGGCATCTGGATTTCCGGCATCGGAGCTATGGCGTTTGATGGTTGTCGGGGTCATTGTTGCGGTAACCTCACTTTGATACACTCCATCGGCGTACAGCATAAAGTCGTCATCATCATAAATGGTCATGGAGCCGGTATAATCTCCGTAGGTCTGACCGGATGTGTTGCGGGCTATGGCGTGTACACCACTAGGCAAAGTGACGGTATAGTTTCCATGATCGGCAATATTGCTGCAGTAGGTTTGAAACCATCCTGTTTCCTGGCGTTTGGTACTTGGGTTCCAGACAGCTTCCTCCCGTTCCGGAACAATGCTCCAGCTGGCATCCCAATTATTGGGATTCTGATAGCTGAGGGTGTTCACCAGATTCGCGACGACCGGGTCAGTCATATAGTAATCGGTATATGCGCCGATGCCTGCAATGACACGGATGGCTGCCCAGGTCTGAACGTAATATTCACCACTGTTTCCATCGTGATACCCATGCCACATGACGTTTCGGATGCGCCAGCTCTGCACGTTCCAGCTTTCTCGATTGTAGGTGACCAGACCGTTGGGGCCGACAACTTCTGAGGGAATGTTGAGTGACGGATCGGCGCAATACGCGATCTGATCCACGCCGTTATCACTGATTCTCAGGATCGGTGTCGTCGTGGTAATAACCTCGGTTCCATCCGGGCTGGCGAAATCGCTGCTGTAGATCACACCATCGTCCCAGCCCGCGGCCCGCTGGAATTTCTTATCGTAAGATTCATCCCCAAAGGACTTACTGGCCAGGGTTCGCAGGCTGGTGGAACAGGTCACGATCCCGCCGGTTTTTGTTTCTCCGAGAATATAGTTGCCGGAAGCATCTCTTTTGCCGGTATCCTCAGCGGGCTGTATCCCGTTGGTTTCAAGGACGACTTCTTCCTCGGGTGTCAGGGGTGTTGGTGTGATCTCAGTCTCTGTTTTACTTTCCGCCTCGACCTCTGCGGCTTCAGTTTCTACCGAACGACGGCTTTGTTCTTCGGCTTTTACTGAACCTTCTGCCGTAAAACTGGCGCCGTAAAACAGCATCAACAGAGCCACTAAAACAACGGTTGCTTTTTTAAATTTTAGGGTCATTGGGTTCCTTCCTCCTTTTTAAATTTGTGTTTCACTTTTGACCTCCTTCATGTGTATTATCTATGTAAACCGCCAGAAGGCGTTTATTGTTGATTATTGGGACCGATTCTCTTGAATCGGCCCCAATACTTGAAAAGAATAATGAGGGGGGCTGCCTGATTTGCACAGGCCGAACTTTTGCCCCCAGAATGTAAAAAAGCAGCTTTCAATATTTTGATTGAAAGCTGCTGATCAGCGACATCGAACGCTCTTATTTTTTTGTTGTTTACTTTTTTCCCGCTCCTCCACAAGGTGCTTCAGGTCGTCATTCCAGTCTTTTAAATCAGGAAGGTGTTTGTAGAAATGTGTTCCCTCCTGAAGGCGCTCTGGAAAAGTTTTTTCGAGGATGGCTTTTGCTCTTTCCATAAACTTCTCAGATGGGATCACCCCCATGGCGTTGCGCACGTCACGGTCCACACAGAATACGATCTGATCGATCTCGGGATGTGCACGCAGGTAGGTCCGAAACGGTTCATACTTGTGGCCATTCGTCGCGATGAAATGATCTTCGGTATTATCGAGATACCGATGGTCTTGCATGTTTTGAATGGTGATGTAGGACATGAGGTCAATGCAGGCTTCAAAGATCAAAAGGCGGTTATTCTTACCTTCTTTGGTAAAGCCATACCGCTCATCGCTTCCCGGCACAATGAATTTAAAGGGGGCTTTTCCTTCACGATCACAGGTGCCGCGCAGGAAGGCCGAGACAGGCTGACCTTGTTCATCGTAGCTTAGAAAGACGCAGTTATTATATTTGTCCATGTAGAGCTGCTTTTGCTCGATAAAATACTGGACGACAGACTGGC
>CAUEUD010000206.1 GCA_959020865.1 Eubacterium limosum
CCCCGAGCCGCTTTTGTTTTACATGGGTCTGCGCTCTCCACCCCATTGACGACGGATTGGCACAAGTGGTCTGCCGCACCGCCGGGCCCACTCTCTGCATCTGCTGGGCCAGACATATTTGTTGTTTTGATATAGGGGATCAACAAAAGCCTAAAAACCCCGGATTATTCAATTTTTACACACACAAAGAAAGGGGAACACGAAAGCAAACAGCCTCCGGTTCCCCATTTTTTCACAATTTAATAACTAAATTTTTTAGATTTTTTCTTTTTCTTTGCTTTTTTCTTCTTTTTCTTTGCTTTTTTCTTCTTTTTCTCAGGCTTTAGCTGTTCTTTAAATATGCCTGTTACCGCGCCCTCGTCCACTAGGCTCTCCATGGGGACCTCCAAAGCCTTGGCGATTTTATAAAGACTCATGGCCTGAACCCCCTGACTATCTCGCTTAATGATGGAATAAAGACTGTTGTAGGATATATTTGCCTTTAGCGCAAGCTGTTTAAAGTTCAAGTGCTGCTTTTTGGCTTCCATTCTAATATTTTGTCCAATACTCATTTTTATTGCTCCTTTTCAATTGGTATAGCCTGGGACACCATATCCCAGAATGACGTAACTGCCCAGTGCATAGCTTCTTCTCGCACAACTGTCGGTCGTGTTCCCTTCGATGGTATTGACGGTGCCATCGGTGACACTTTCTACAATCCCCACATGGTCCGAGCCTCCGCTGCCATCCCAGGTAAAGAAAATAACATCCCCAGCTTTCGGCGTATAGCTGCCGTCCTGCCACTGGCCTTTTGATTGGAAATAAGCCACGCCATCCGGGACATAGGAAAACTTCGGAATGATCCCAGCGTCGATGTAACCACACTGATCCGCGCACCAGCTGACAAAGCAGGCGCACCATTCCACACGGGAACTGAAACCATACCAGCTCCAGTAAGGCTCTCCGCCCACATTGCCAATCTGGCTGGCCGCTACGTTCACTATGCTGCTGTTTCCCCCGCCGGTTGGGATACGGCCAAAGGGATAATACCGAAGGACATTGGGCACATAGCTCACGTCACCATAATTGCCTCCGTGCAGGTTAGCGAACTCCTGGGCGTTGGCCTGGGTGTAGCCGCCATCCTTTTCCAGGGCCCAGGTGATGTAGCCTGCACCAAAATTGTACCCCTGTAAAGCCAGCTTGATGTGTTCTAAATCCATGGGACTGGTGACCCCCGCAGCGTTTAAACAGTCCGCCAGGTACCGGATACCGATGTTGATGGAATACTCCGGATCCGTGATGCCCTCAGGGTACTGATCGTTGTAACTACATTCGCTGCACTGCATGGGATCCCCGCCCCGTCCACCGGATTCCTGCATCATGACGGCCTTAATCAGCTCAACGTAATCCGGAATCCCATGCGCTGCAGCATACTTCTGTATGAGTGGCGTATAGGCCTGGACTTCTTCACTGACCGCTTCAGCAGCGGTGGCGTTGCTCCCGCCAATCAGACACAAGGCACCACCGAAAAGCACCACGATCATGATGATCAAGACCACGACGGCTCCTCCAGAAGCTAAAGCTGAGGCGAGTGCCTTCCCGGCAGCCGCAAGGGCCTTGGCCGCCGTAGCGGTCACTTTAATCGCCAGCTTTGCCGCCTGGACACTCATCTTCGCCGTTGCCTCCGAGGCTTTGGCGGCCATTCTGGCGGACTGCTGCGCGGCCTTTGCCGATGCCTTTGATGCGGCTTTAGCAGCCCGGGCAGAAGCTTTAGCCGCTGTTTTAGTCACTTTTGCATTGGCTCGGCCCTTTTTTACGCCGGGATTCACTGTACGGATACTGCGCTTTGTCATCCGGGTGGCTTCCTCACCGGTTTTAATGGTCAACCTTCCCGTTTTCTCAGCAGTCTTGACGGTACGACGGGCGTTCTTCTGGATCATGGTTTCTGTGGCCCGGGCGCTTTTTGCAGACGAGTAAATGGACTGCTTGATGCTTTTCCCATCCGCTGGTTTACTCAGCTTATTCCGGCTTTTTTGAGCGTTTCTTTCCATGGCATTCACGGCTTCGCGGGTCTTAATGGGACTCCCGGCTTCTTTGACGGCTTGTCCTGCCTCCGAAGCTTCGGCGGCGGTCCCGTCTGTCCGCTTGCCAGCGCTGTATTGGTTTACCCCGTGATGAAAGAGCCGGTCTCCCTGCTTCTGGGCTCCTTCCGCTATTCTCTTAACAGCCCGGCTTCCCTTGTCCATGACCTGGTTCTGTGCATATTCGTCTGGTGAGCGCTCGGACCGGTCACCCACATGCTCCAGGGCATTTTTCGTGCGGATGGTATTTTCCTTGACATGGTAGGTAGCGGCTTTTGCTTTGTCTAAAAATTTGATATCCTTTTTAACTTCCCGGGTTTTGATCTCCTTGCTGATGGCTTCTCACCTCCTGCCAAATAGGGTACATAAGATACAAACTTTTATAACTTTTCATCCCCAGGCTTGGTTGTCATCAATTTATACAGCTTTGTCTTTTGGGGAAATCGATTGACGAAAGGCACCAGGGCGCTCCCGTATTTGATCAGACCACACCCGGCGTCAGCGTTGGTGATGTAGCTCATCTGCTCATGAGAGATATTTAAAAGATTGCCCAGCTTTTGCCGGTCGGAAGGTGCCTGATTCAACATCACAATAAATTCAGAATTTGAGAGCATGGTGCTGGCCGACACGGAATCCAGAAGATATTCCACGTTCTGGGTGATGGCGGTTGGGAAGGCGTTCCTTTTTCGGAAACGCCGCCAGGCTGAATTGAAGAAGGCTGCTGAGTATTCATTCTCGAAAAGGACATGGAACTCATCAATAAAGATGTGTGTTCGCTTACCTCTTCGCCAGTTCTCCGTCACCCGGTTGAGCATGGCGTCGGTAATGACGAGAAGTCCCATGGTTTTAAGCTGGCGGCCCAGGTCCATAATGTCATAGACCACAATCCGATTCTGGGTGTCCACGTTGGTTTCATGACTGAAGGCGTTCAGGCTCCCGTCGGTGAACAGTTCCAGCTCCAATGCCAGCTCCTGGGCTTCGGGCTCAGGCTGCTCCTTCAGCTTTTCCCTGAGGACACATAGTGTCGGAAGCTCACCGCCGCGCTGGTAATCCGAGTAAACATAGGCCACACAGCGGTCAATGATGGATTTTTCCTTTGGCCCCAGACCGTCCTTATCGAGCTGCTCGAACAAGGAGAGCACAAACTCGGACTTGTCAATGATGGGATCATTGTTTTCTCCGTAGCCTTCGACCATGTCCAGCGCATTGATGTGGTCCTCACTCCCGGCAGCGATCCGGATGGCTTCGCCTCCCAGGGCTTCAACGAGGGACACGTACTCATTTTCTGGATCACATACCAGGATATCGTCATCGGTGGCCAAGGCTAAAAAGACGATCAGCTCCTTGGCGCTGAAGCTTTTCCCACTGCCCGGTACGCCCAAAAGAAAGGCGGATTGATTGAGCAGGTTCTCTTTATTGCACATGATGAGGTTGTGGCTGATGGCATTTTCCCCGTAGTAAATGCCTCTCGGATCCATGATCTCCTGGACACGAAAGGGCATGAGCACTGCCATGCTCTCCGTGGTCAGGGTTCGCACGGCATCCAGCCGCCGGTGGCCGATGGGCAGCGCGGTGTTCAGGGCATCGAGCTGCTGGAATCTCGCAATGGCGAACTGGCAGAGGTGCTTGCGGGCCGTGGTGAGCAGGGCCTCGGTATCCGCGTCCAGGGCCTCCCTGGTCTCGGCGGTGTGGACTAAGGTCAGGATGCCGAACATCATCCGCTGATCCCGGGTGGTCAGATCATCCAGAAACTCCTTGGCTTCCTTGCGCTGCTGCTCCATGTCGTAGGGTACAACGGCACTGAAGTTGTTATTTTCATTCTGTTTTCGCTGCCAATTCGTAATATTTGTCTCCACCCCGAGCAGTCGGTTTTCCACTTCCCGCACGGCTTCATCGGTGGGCATGGGAATGATATCCATGGAGAGCATCAGGTTCCGGTCTAAATCGGTGAGCTCATTGATCATACTGTCCTTGATGAACGACGCGTACTCTTTCAGATAAAGCACCCGTCCAAAGCGGCCGCCTATGGTAAAATAGTCCGAGTGAAAGCTCATGGCGTCCGGGCAGATGTAATCTTTAAAATCGTGCCCCTTCTGCATGGTCTTTTTTAAATCGAAGTAAAAAGTGTCCTCCTCGCCAGTGCGGTAAAAATCGTGGAGCACCCTCAGACGTTCCTCCATATCCATTTCTGTACAACGGGAACCGAGCCGTGAAAAGTGGACCATAAGCTCGGTACCCACCCGGGTAAAATAGGTTCTGGCTTCCTTGTATTTTTTCCTGGAAATCGAGATGGTGATGTACTTTTCCTGAAGCATGCTGTTGTTGGTGGTGGCCTTGTCGAGTAACATCTGGTTGTACTCTTTGCGGTAAAGGTCCAATCCATCCTCCTTCAGTGGAATCAGGATACTTTTTTCAAAAGCCGCTTTGTTCAGCCGGTGGTTGTTGATGGTCAGCTTGGTGGTGGTACCGCTGTCCAGACTGTTGAGAAGCTCACTGTATTCCAAAAACAGGGCTTCCTTATCCTCTCTGCTGGCAACGGCATAATTGATATCCGTAAATTTAAAGGTCTTGCTGTAGACATTTTTCCGTACTAAAAAAATCCCATCCGGATAAATCACCTTGATGGGAATCACTTCCTGTACCCTTCTGGGAATTTTAAACTTCTCTTTTTCCAGTGTGTTGGCGTTTCTAAGCGTTTTTAGCATTCCAGTTTTCCTTTCGTTTTGATTTTTTCCTACGTTTGACTTTTTCTTTTTTGAGTTTCATGGGGTGGGTCAGCATTTCATAGTACATGTTTTCGGCTTTAAAAACGATCGCCTTGGGCATCAGAAGCTCGGATTTGATCCATACCCAGATAAATTTCTCGGCGCTCATGCCGTGATAGCGGATAAAGCCCAGCGCCGCAAAGGGCGCGGCCCCAAGGATACACATCCACGATAAAGTCTCGATACCAAAGTAAGGCTTGAGTAAAAAGTACAGGCCGACGGCCACACCGCAGGCCAGCACGGAAAACACGAACTGGCGCAGTGAAAGCCCAAAGAACATGCTCTCCGTGTACTCTCTGATTTCGCGATTGATTTTAACTTCCATTGAATTCCTCCGATTTTTTGCTGTTTAAATTGACAAAATACATTTTCTTTGGCCCCTCATGCTCTGACGCCTCTCTTGGACGCCCGTTACGGGTCCATGCTCCGCCTGCTGTACGGTAGCCGAACGTCCAGCCCACGGCCCTCAGACTGGTGCCGGGTTCATCCTCCAGCGTATAAGTGATGATCCGCTGATAGCCCAGGGCGCTGGCGGCCCGCAGACAAGCTCCGTAGAGCGCACTACAGGCGTTGGGGGTTCCATCGGTGCAGAGGCGCAACACCTCCACGGTGGTTTCATCATTGATCTTACGTGCCAGGGGCCTGCCAACAATGGCCACGCCACAGAGCCCCTGGTCCTCCCGCTGGACACATCCCAGTGAGAAGCGGTGGCCAGTGACGGGCCCATGGTGCCTGTGATATTCGGAAACAAATGCATTCGCCTCCTTTAGCGCCATATGTTTTATTTCAAACTGCTTCATCGTATTCTTAATAAACACCTCCTGTAGGTTTGCACTCCCCCCTTAAAGGGTCTATACTAAAGAAAAAACACTTTTAAAGGGGGTTTTATCCATGCTCGATTTTTTTCATGAACTGATGCGAGTTTCGCTGATCTTTTTTGTGGTCATTGCGCTTGTGATCGTGGCTTTTATGATCGCGCCCAAGCTGAAGCTGACCCTGCCGCTGACCTGCTTTGTGCTGTTCTGCACCATTTTAAGTCCCTGGGCCGGTGCCCATGAAGCCCTGGCTTTCAAAATCATTTTCCTGCTCATCGGCCAGGCGGGAATTCGCTGGATCATCACCCTCGTTCTTTTTATCAAAGACCGCATTGACGACCATCGGCTTGACAGGGCACTTGAGGCGGATATTCACTGGCAGCTTCAAAAGGCAAAGGAACGCCATGTGTCTTTGAACGACATCTACATGGATGATGACGGCACCCTGCGAAGCGCCACCGATCACAAACCGCTTGTTTAGGACGTTGAAAAACGTCCTTTTTTTATTGGGCGGTTACAGGCCCATCATCTCCCGCACCACCCGGTCCGACATCTTGATGGTGCCGACCAGGACCAGCATGTTGAAGACCAGCTCCGCGACATAGGTCCAAACCATGGTGATGGCGTTGGCGTTTGGGTCCACCTGGGGCGGGCTGGCCGCAAAGACCGTAAAAATCACACAGGCCAGCACCACAATGGCGCCCTCGAGGCAGACCGCCGCATAGCTTTTTAAAAAGTTTTTGCCAATGCTCTGGC
>CAUEUD010000207.1 GCA_959020865.1 Eubacterium limosum
CGTTCGCTGTCGCTCTCTCCTTACTCGCTGCCAATTTTGTTTTTCAAAATTGGACTCAGCTTCAGCCTCCTGCGCAGACGGGCACGAAACTGACGACATCGCTGGGCTTCAGACCTGTCCGCATGCCGTTGTGCAGATTGACATTATCGCTGTTCAGCAGGATCAGACACCGCCTGGCTTTCGCTGCCGCCTCTTTTCCATGGGCGGCTTTTATTTTTGCCAGCACCTCTTTAATATTTGCGGCCTCCAGGCTCTCCTGCGCTGTGCCGGTTAATGCCCTCAGCGCTCCGAAATATTTCACTGTAATCATAAGCTTCCAAGCCCCAGACGCTTGAGGGTTGGCCTTGTTGGCACACCGCGCTCATCCCAGCCCCTCACCTTGTAGTATACCGGAAGCATTGTTTCAAGATCTACCCTGGTGCTGGGATCACCTGGTTCCTGAAGTTCGTCCGTCAGCCGGCCTGGCAGACTGTCATCCTCAGCAGTCAAACCTTCCCGCAGATTAAAGAGCCGTTCAATGGTAAAGCCGCGCTCACCAACCTGAAGGAACTCTCCGGTCGTCATGCGCATGCCGGTAGCCAGTTCAATGGCCTTGCAGTGCGGCATCAGATACATGGTTTTAACGGGCAGCAGTCCCGGCATCAAAGGCCACATATTTCCAAGAATCCCCCGGGCCATGATTATGGCCTTGCCCGCAGTATGGGTTACCGGGCTGACTGGCCCCATATGATACAAAATCGACGGGATCATGGTCTGCATGGTGAACAGGCAGAAACCTGCCGCCGAACCGGCTTCCATGCCGTTTTGCATAAAAGCGGTGAGCTCAGGCTTTCCCTTTGTTCCCTGTGCACCGACGCTCATGACACCCACTGATTCCATCAGCGCCAGATAGCCGCCATTCAGATGACAGCCACCGCGGTTGGAGGTCGCATAGCCAAGCCCCATGCCAACTGAACGCCGCGGCTCATAAGATGCCAGTTCCATGCCCTTGGCGTTGATGGCAAAATCAGCCCCGCCGTATTCTTTTGCCAGCTGGGCGCTGCCATCTGCCAGCTCGTCACCGATGTCCTGGCGATACGCAATTTTTTCGATGATCTCCAGCAGGTTTCCGGTTTCCCCAAAGTGGAGTCCAAAGTCTGCCATTCCCCTTTCCTGAAGTTCCATGGCAAAGGCCAGTGTACCCGCCAGGGAAATCGTATCCAATCCCAGAATATCGGCTTTATAATTAATCTCATTGATCAATTCCAGATTGCTGTTTTCAATATTTGAGCCAAAAAGACCCACGGTTTCAAACTCCGGCCCTTTTACCTCGCGTCCGTCAACCATCACACGCCGCTCACACCGTATGGGACAGCTCACGCAGCCACTGTTGCGGGTCAAGTACTTATCCGCAAGGGTCTCCCCGCAGATTTCCTCCGCAGCTTCAAACTGGCCCCTTTTAAAATTATGGGTTGGAAGCGCATGTGAAGCATTGGCGTTGTTTACCAGACCGGCAGTACCGTAATGGGGCAGGCTGTCACCCGTCATGGGATGATTCTGAATGAATTTTACCCACTTTTTCACGTAGGCGTCAAAAGCTGGTTTGTTGTAAAGCTCTGGCCGTTTGGTTCCATAAGCCACAATACCCTTCAAATTTTTAACGCCCATTACCGCGCCGCAGCCGCATCGGCCGGCTACCCGTTCGCCTGAAACAGCGCAGGCATAACGCACCTTATTTTCCCCTGCCGGCCCGATGACCACCTTCCCATAAATCTTGGGGAAGCGTTCCTGAACAGCCTCGGCATCCATCCCCCACAGGTTTTCTGCGTCGCGGATCGTCACCTCGCCGTCCAAAATTTCCAGATATACCGGCTTTTCCGCTCCGCCTGCCAGAATAAGCCCGTCCACTCCAGCGCGCCGCATCATCATCCCAAAGCTTCCACCGCAGTTGGACGAGGCGATGCCCCCAGTCATCACATTTTTAAAGGTCATGTTAAAACGGCTGGAGGAGGGCGCGCCAGTGTCCGTCATAATTCCTGTGTTGATGATCAGAATATTTTCTTTTGACAGAGGCTCCACACCCTTTGGCAGCAAATCATAAAGTAGCTTGGCTGCCAGTGTTTTACCGCCAAGATATGCCCTCACAACCCCTTCTTTGATGGGCAGCGGGCGTATTTTTCCTGTGCTCAGGTTAATATGCAAATAATTCAAAGGCTTCATTGAATCACCTCCATGCGGATTGCTGAAAGAGGACACAGGCTTTCGCACAGGCCGCAGCCCACACAGGCCCTCGGTTTGACCAGTTCCGCGTATACGCGGATGTCGCCTTTAAAAGCCGGCCGCGAAATTGCCAGACATCCAAAACGGCAGCCGTCCACACACATTGAGCAGGCACTGCATACGGCTGGTTCTATCATTGGTTTTTTCCATTGATCCTTCGGCACTCTATTCGCAGTCTCTCCCCTGTTGTCCAAAATGGCAGCCTGCGGACAGGATCTTCCGCAAACACCGCAGTCGATACAGCGCTTGTCATTCACCACATGCTGCTTTTTCTTTTCACCGGTGATGGCCATCACCGGACAGTTTCTCGCACAGATCGTGCATCCGATACATTTTTCTGTAATGGTATAGGCCATCTTTATCCCTCGCTTCCTTGTTTATTATCTTTATTATAACAGGTTTTCTGTGAATTTGGGGAACAAAAAAGACTCTGATAAAAACTCAGAGTCTCTTGTTCGTTTGAATTTTTTATTACAGAAATGACGTTGCTGCGCTCGTCCTCTCGCTGTCGCTCTCTCCTTACTCGCTGCCAATTTTGTTTTTCAAAATTGGACTCCTTCGTCTTTATTTGAAAAAACCTTTATTTCTCCTTCGGAGGGTTTTTGCAAACAAGACGTTTGCTTCGTTGCGCTCGTCCGTTCGCTGTCGCTCTCTCCTTACTCGCTGCCAATTTTGTTTTTCAAAATTGGACTCAGCTTCAGTAGTCCACAGGTTCTTCGACGCAGTCCATGACCATTTTGGCGAAGGCCATGCAGGCGGTTTTACAGGCGGACTGGGTCCCGGTCACGATGGCGCCGCCGCGGTTGGAGACGGTTGGCGGTCCAAAGAATTTTACGACCTCTACGTCAGCGGCTGTCAGAGCTTCATCGACGCCCATCATAGATTCCAGCGGAGGGCCGACAAGATAGGCGACAGATGAACCAACAGGCAGATCACAAACTTCTGCGAGGTAAGTACCAATTTTTGAGATAACCTGTGCATAAAATTGTACCCCGTCATCTTCACGGGCGCTGAACAGGCAGGCATTGTGCTCGGTAAAATGCGTAATGGTCCGCAGACCGCTCTCAACATCGCTGATGGATGGCCCTGAGATAATGCCGATCATTTCTCCGCCGTAGGCACAGCCAAGTCCCCCGTAAGTCGATTTGGCATAGCAGACCTGCACATTGGCCTTTTTGGTCGCTTCATCTGCGGCCACATAGCCAATATCCTCATTATCGGTGGTAAAAAGGCCGATGTCAATGTGGCCTTCAGGCAGACCGAATTCTTCAATCATGATATCTTCAATGTCTGTCATCAGTTTGCTGGACAGAACATGTGCTTTCAATAAATCCCCGGTCATTTTTTGAACTCCCTTTTTTAAGATTTCTGTATTGTTTATAATCATACCATCTGTTATTTTGTTAGTAAAGAAGAAACTCTGCCCGAGTCATGGAAAAATTTGCACCAAAAATGATATATACCCCATTTCCACAGGCTATTCACACTTTTATCGTGAAAAAACACAGTTTATCCACATGGTTATGCACAACCTGTGGACGTAATCCCTGTAATTTTCGTCAAAAGCTGTTTTTTATCCCAAAACTTATCCACACTATCCACGTTAAAATGTGGACAAAAAGTGAACAAAAAGTGGAAAACTAATCTTTATATTCCTCGCAGGCTTGAACAAAAGCCTTAAGAGGAGGTGATAAAAACTTGTTTTTGTGGTAAATCAGCGTAAAGCTCCGCAACAAACGGATTCCCTGAATCGAGAGTATGCAAAGCCGCCCCTGTTCAAAATCCCGTTCCACCAGGCGTTTAGAGAGCACCGCCAGCCCCTGGCCATCCATCACTGCGTTCTTAATGGCCTCTGTATTTGTGCACGTCCATTTTTCCACAATTTCCACGCCTTCCCTGTCCAGGATCTTCTCAAAAAAGCTGCGGGCTCTGCTGCCTTTTTCACGTATCACAAAATATTGTCCCTGCAGTTCGTCAAGACTGATGGTCTTTCGGCCGGCAAAAGGATGGCCCTTGCCACAGATCAAAACCATTTCGTCCTCCACTGCCGGTATCTGGATAAGGTCCTCGCTGCTTACCTCGCCCTCAACAAGCCCGAGGTCCAGATCACTCTTTAAAATCATGGATTCGATGACTGGTGTGTTGTCCACCAGAACTGTCAGGGTAACCGGCGGATTTTCTGCCTCAAACCGGCTCACCAGCTCGCTGAGTATGGTGGTTCCGACGGTCACTGTTCCGCCGATCTTAAGGGTTGTATGCTCAGCGGAATATTTCATCTCCAGTTCCATTTCATCAAACAGCGCCACGATATGCCTGGCGTAATCTAAAAGCCTTTCGCCTGCCGGTGTGATGTAAAGCTTGCGGGAAAGCCTTTCAAAAAGACGCACATTATAGTATTTTTCAATATCTGCGATGGCCTGGCTGACAGATGGCTGGGCAATAAACAGCTGGTCGGCAGCAGCGCTCATCTTGCCTGTCTCCGCAACTGCCAGAAATACTTTCAGATGCCTGATGGTCATAATTATCCCCCATTGTTCTTCTATAGGTATTTAGCTATTAAACTGATTATAAAATACTATTTTACAATCGTCAAGAAATCCGTTAATCTATAGACTGAAGAACAAAGAATATTTTCACCTAAACGGAGAAGGAGATTTACAAGCTTATGAACATCGCACCTGAAGAAATTAAACGCGTCAAGGGACAGGGCTTCCTGTTCAACAATGACCACGAACATTTTGCTGCCCGTGTTATCACAGAGGACGGCGTTTTAAACGCCGCTCAGTTTGCCTGCCTGAGTGAAGCGGCTGAGAAATTCGGGAATGGCAACATTGCCTTTACCACTCGTCTTACCGTAGAAGTACAGGGATTAACCTGGGATGATATTGTACCTTTTCAGGAATTTATCGCTAAAGAGGGCATGGTAACCGGCGGTACTGGCCCAAAGGTCCGCCCTGTTGTTGCCTGTAAGGGAACGGTCTGCACCTATGGCCTGATTGATACACAGGGTCTTGCCCGCGAAATACACGAGCGTTTTTACGAGGGCTATCGGGACGTTACACTGCCTCACAAATTTAAAATTGCTGTTGGCGGCTGCCCAAACAACTGCGTAAAGCCTGACCTCAATGACTTAGGTATCGTCGGCCAGAAAATCCCTAATTATAATGATGAGCTGTGCAAGGGATGCAGCAAGTGCTCTGTTGAGGACCGCTGCCCAATGGACGCTGCCACTGTAACAGACGGAAAACTCGTCATTGACGAGGATAAATGCAACAACTGCGGTTTATGTGTTGACAACTGCCGTTTTGATGCGATTCCTGACGGTGAAGTCCGCTATAAAGTTTATGTTGGGGGCCGTTGGGGGAAATCCATCCGCCGCGGCACTGAACTAAAAACATTATTTACCCGCGACGAAATCATGGATGTTGTGGAAAAAGCCATTCTCTTATACAAAAAAGAAGGACAGAACAGCGAACGTTTTGGCTCTACTGTTGAACGCCTGGGCGCGGAAGCTGTAGAACGCGCTCTGACCACCAATGATTTATTAGATGAAAAAGACAGTATTTTGGGTATTGCGACCGTATCCGGCGCTACCTGCTGATTTTTTAAAAGCCTCCGGTGTTTCTGGAGGCTTTTTATACGTTGTTTTTCACAGAATAATCTTCTATAATAAAATCATAATCAGGAGGTAACGCCCAATGTCTGTATCACTCAACGAAAAATTCTATCGTGTCATCGCAAATATCCCAAAAGGCCGGGTCGCCTCTTACGGGCAGGTCGCTCTTCTGGCTGGCCGCCCCCGGGCTGCAAGAGCCGTGGGTGCTGCCCTCCGTCATGTTCCCGCTCATCTGGAACTCCCCTGTCACCGGGTTGTCTTCAGTGACGGCTCCCTTTGCAAGGGACTTATCTTCGGCGGTCCTGGTATTCAGGAACAGCTTTTGAAAAAAGAAGGCGTCGCTTTTCTGCCAAATGGCAAAGTCAATATGCGGTGCTGTCTCTGGGAGAGTGCTGAAGACTTTTCCCATTAAAATTGACTCTTACCATTAAAACCTTCCGACATCGGCGGCATTTTGTTTCCAGAATACAGTCTCCTGATGTTTCATCGGTTTG
>CAUEUD010000208.1 GCA_959020865.1 Eubacterium limosum
GGCTAAGCGGCCGTCATTGAGTCCGACATTAAAGATACAGGTGGACAGCGTGAGGATCTCGTCACCCGGCTGTACACTCACATTGCTTGCGACAATGCTCTGATTCTTTATGTTTTGATAGTAGTTCAGAAAGCTCTCATCGTCGGCAAATTCCAACTGTCTGTAATCATAATCCTGCTCAACCACCAGCACAGCGAAAATTTCCCAAACGCCATCACCGCCCAGCTCTGGCGGTCTTCTGTACACAATTTTATTGTGCTCTGTGATAAAATTGGGGTCTTTATAGTAATAAAGCAGATCGTCAAACATGACGTGCACACCGCTGCGCATGGTGCTGTGCCCATAAATCAGAGAGTTCTGGCTTTTAGGCTGCCATTTATAATTCATATCTAAAAAGGGCACGCCCCTTTCATCCGACTCTCCGTTAAATGAGGTGTACAGATATTTATCATTATCGGTTGTCTGTACCACAGGGGTATCAATATTTGTCCCTTCAATACTCAGCCAGCCAACGGTTTCGGGGTTCACCTCACGCAGCGCCGCCCAGTCGATGCTGTTATCTTCGCGGTTTGTAACCTGCATTTTAAGAATCGGCGTATTGTTGGGGAAAAACTCCTTATAAAGCATCCATCCTGCCGCCCCCAAAAGGGACAGGATGATCAGAATAATGACGATGTCTCCAACAATGCGCACTGCGCTTCTTTTTTTCTTTACTTTCTTTTTTGTCATATTTATGCTCTATAGCCTTCGGGCCTTGCGCACCCATATTTTGTCATCCATAGTTTTAAAACCCAAAGGCTTTCCACCTCCTTTTATGGTTATTCATTATATCAAATCTTTCTAAATTGATAAAGACTTAAATGATAACAAAAAGGATTTTATGCTTGTCTTAAAAAAGAATAAAGCTAAAATGCCTCAAATCAAACACGGGCTTATACGCCGATGCGCTTCTGCCCAGTGAAACAGACCCCGGTCAGCAGTGTTCCCTGCATCGGGCGCTGCAGAAATGGCAGAGCGCGTCTGGATTGTCCAGCTCCCTGGCCTTCTGTGGGCAATAGTACTGATCAAACTGCTGTTCCAGGAACTGGCCGTCAAAATGACTTCCTATGGGGTGAAGCGGTTTTTCTTCAATAAAAGCCAGATAAGTGCACGCAAGCCTGATCATGCTCTTCTGCAGCTCGCCGCCGGGAGCATAATCCTCCAGGTATTGGTCGATCAGTTTTTTAAAGGCGTATAACCCCTTTTCACTGACGCTTTTCATAAAGCTGTCATCCTTGGCCGCAGTCTTCAGTCTAATCAGTGCTGTTACATTGTAAATGGTATTGAGCATGGTCTGGTGGGCCAGCGTCCCTGGCTTAAACTTAACCTTCTGCGCCTCCTCACGCTGCTGCATCAAAACCTCCAGATCAAACATTTTGGCTTCCTCCTGAAGCTGAAGGACCAAATCATACTTTGTCATTTTTCTCCTTTCCCGCTCCTCTGACCACAAAAAA
This sequence comes from Eubacterium limosum, assembly GCA_959020865.1. GTDB lineage: Bacteria > Bacillota > Clostridia > Eubacteriales > Eubacteriaceae > Eubacterium > Eubacterium limosum_B. Next base: position 1,494 of record CAUEUD010000208.1, read on the forward strand.
ACCTTCCCTGATCCAGAGAAGGTAAAAAAGACACGAGACTGCTTGTGGTTTGTCCTGTTACTCTAAATCGGAGCTTTAAGAACCTGCTTCTGAGGCGGTCTTCTGGCTCTGCAATATCATCCTTCTCCCTTCCCGCCGGCAGGCAGTGGTTACTGAGAGGCATTTTGCATTACAGCTGCGATTACAGCAAGGGAGTCACACCCTTTTCCCATTACACAGAACAGTTTCACTGTTAAATTTTCTTTATCATATCGCTTTCTGTTGTCTTTGTCAAGAAAAAGCGCCAGGAAGCGCTACTTTACACGACAGACTTTACACAACTACCAAAAGCATTGACATCAGATTAAGAATATGATAAAGTTCTTATAGTTATACGACTGACGGAAGTGGAATAAACCACATGAAGTATAATAATCAAGAGCCGACCGTCTGGGCAAAAGAGTCCGGATCTGTCGGCTCTTTTTATATGACATGGAGGATGATAAAATGAAAGAACTGGAATTAAAGTATGGCTGTAATCCCAATCAGAAGCCTGCCCGCATTTTCATGAAGGATGGTGAGCTTCCGCTTCAGGTGTTAAACGGAAAGCCCGGCTTCATCAACCTGCTGGACGCCTTTAACAGCTGGCAGCTCGTCAGGGAATTAAAGGAAGCCACAGGCCTGCCGAGCGCCACAAGCTTTAAACACGTCAGCCCTGCCGGCGCCGCTGTGTATGTTCCCCTGACCGACGTCGAAAAGAAAATGTACTTTATCGAGGATACAGAACTCACACCTGTTGCCACAGCCTATATCCGGGCAAGAGGCAGTGACCGCATGTCAAGCTACGGCGACTTTATCGCCCTGAGCGACGAATGTGACGCGGCCTGCGCCCGCTATATTTCCATGGAAGTCAGCGATGGCATCATCGCACCTTCATTCTCAGACGAGGCTTTAGCGCTGTTATCCGAAAAGAAAAAAGGGAATTATGTTATTCTACAGATCGATGCCGATTATGAGCCCGCTTCACTGGAATATAAGGATGTTTTTGGCATAACCTTTGAACAGGCCAGAAACAACCAGGCCATCACCGAAGCGCTGTTTCAGAAAATTCCAACCAAAAACCAGACGCTCAGCGCTTCGGACCGCGTCAATCTCCTGATCGCACTGGTCACTCTAAAATACACTCAGTCAAATTCCGTCTGCTATGTCAAGGATGGACAGGCCATCGGCATTGGCGCTGGCCAGCAGTCCCGTGTCCACTGCACGCGTCTGGCAGGTAACAAAGCAGATAACTGGGCGCTGCGTCACCACGAAAAAGTGCTGAACCTGCCTTTTAAGGAAAATATGCAGCGGGCTAACCGGGACAATGCCATCGATGTCTACATTTCAGACGACGCTGAGGACATTCTGGCCGATGATGTATGGCCAGAGTTCTTTACAAGCAAACCCGAGCCCTTATCCCGTGAGGAAAAGAAAGCCTGGCTGTCCCAGATAAGCGGTGTCGCGCTGGGCAGTGATGCCTTTTTCCCCTTTGGCGATAATATTGAACGCGCGCACAAAAGCGGCGTCACCTGTATTGCCCAGTCCGGCGGCTCGATCAGAGATGACCTTGTCATTGAAGCCTGTGACAAATACAATATCGCCATGGCCATGACCGGAATCCGCTTATTCCATCATTAAACATTAAAGCCGGGCAGCGAGGCCTTTTCGGGGCTCGCCGCTCAGCTTTTTTTATGGTTTTTTGACTGAGAACAGCATTAACTGAAAGTCATTGCAGGAGGCTGCTTTTCCATAGTAATCACAAAATGAGCTGATCACGTTCATTCCTCTCTCATCCATTATTTTTTTCAGTTCTTCAATTGTATAGATTCTGAGCGGTGTCCCGTATTCAAACTCGGGTTTTGTAGCTACTTCTCCGTATACAAAATCCCAACTTCCAAAAATATAGATCCTTTTTTCTCTGTCCCACTCAAATTTTGATAAAGATATTGCTTTTTCTCCAATGTCCCATGCTGTACATGGAAAATGATGGTCTGCATATTCTGCATTGGCTATTTCCATAAAATGCTTTCCGCCGGGTTTTAATGCCCTCGCAATCTGATCAAAAATTTTACTATTTTCATTTTCATTTTCCAGATAACCGATTGCGCCATCAGCTAAATTCAGCACAACATCAAATTCGCTTTCAAAATTTAATTCTCGTAAATCAGCCTGGATAAAGGCTACATTTTCCAATTCTTCCAGCTTAGCGCTTTTTATGGCATCCTCCACATAGTCTTTAGTAATATCCACACCGACAACCTCATACCCTCTTCGAGCAAATTCCAATGAATGCCTGCCAAAGCCACAGGCCATATCAAGAATTTTTTCCGTACCGTTCAACTTTAAGGTTTTTATAATAAAATCAACTTCATCAGTTGTATTTTCTACCCACGACTGGTTTTTGATGTCCAGGCTCCATATTTCTTTATACCAGCTTTTTCCTAATGATTTTAAGATCGGATTCACTTTTTTCTCCTTTGCACGTAATTATTTTTACTCTCAAATTAATCATACTGTACAAATCAAGAAAATACTAGTCTTGTATTATATTTTATGCTATTATTATTTATTAATTGCGGCTATTAACCGGACGTATATCCTTCTCGCATTTTCAGGCATTTTGCATCACTTTAAACTATTGAATCTCTCTAAGCTTACCTGCGCTTTGTCAATACAACAATTCCTTAAGGCTTCTCTTTTATTGAATTTTAATCATTGACACTTATTCAATTACTGTGCTATCCTATATGCGAGGTGATGAAATGCGAGTATCTAAGGACCCGGAGATCCGAAAACAGGAAATTCTGGATGTTGCCATGCGTGTTTTCGCAGAAAAAGGCTATGAGAGCACAACAATGAAGGATATTGCTAAAGAGGCCGGTGTTGTAGCCGGTTTGTGCTATCACTATTTTCAAAACAAGCATGCGCTGTACCAGGAAGCCCTCACACAATACGCCAGGGCGTGCAGCAAGCCCTTTGCAGATGTTTTTAAACAGACCGGGCTGCCCTTAGCCGAGTGTATCAAAATATTGGAAAAAACATCCGAAAACGAATCAGAAAACTATAAATACCGCGACTTTTTCGATAAAGACGGCAATGAACTCTTTCATGCCCAGCTGGAAGTATATATGTCAAAAGAGATTTTTCCACATCTTGAAGCCTATATTAAAAGCCTGATGGCGCGCGGAGAAATCGAAAAACAGGACGCACATATGCTGTCGCGCTTTATATGGGGCGGCCAGATGGCCGTCACTAACAATGCCGCCGGCTCTGTCAGAGAAAAAAACCTTTTTATACGGCAGATGCTCACCTTAATCTTAAAATAGCACCATAACCACACCCCGCCTTTACAGGCGGGTTAAAAAATAACTATTCATTGAATATTTGTCAATGAATCTAAATCAATGGAGAAATTATTATGAAAAACATTAAGAACACTAAGCAGACCACCATCGACTATTTTAACAGCACCGCGGAGGATTATGACCAAAGTCATGATGGAAAATTTGTCGAATGTATGTATGACACTATCGTGAACCGCGTTCTTGATTTAAATCCAAAAACAATTTTAGACCTGGGCTGCGGCAATGGCAATATCATCGCCCGCCTTCAAAAGCGGCTGGACGCCGATTATTACGGATTGGACATTTCAGAGGCCATGATCGCTCAGGCCGAAAAACGGCTGCGTGATGTTCATTTTATGGTAGGTGACGCCGAAAAACTGCCTTATGAGGCCGATAAGTTTGACGTGATTGTCTGCAATGCTTCCTTTCATCACTACCCCCACCCAAAATCGGTTATCTGTGAGATACAGCGTGTTTTAAAAAAAGACGGGACCCTCATACTGGGCGATCCAACGACCCCTTTTAAAGTGTTGACTGGCTTTTTAAACAGCGCTATGGCCCACAGCGATTCCGGTGACCACCACATCTACCATAAATCTGAAATCATTGATCTTCTCAGCCAGGAAGGATTTCAGGTCTACGGATGGGCCAAGCCCAACTATAAAACCTTTGTTTTAAACGCAAAGCTTTCCTAACGCGCCACCCATCCACTCTGCCTCAGGGGATAATCTCCACATGGATGTAGCCGCTGCTGTAATAGGGCAGAATATTCAGCCCGCAGTCCTTTGCCCCGGCAGCCAGATCTCCCACCCCCACCCCCGGGCAGTACAGGTCCGCCGCGCAGCCCCGCTTGTGAAAGGACCAGCTGACACCCCCTACCTCCTCGTTGCGCGCCTCACACCGCACCCCGGAGGTGATGATGACCGGCCGTCCAAAATAACAGCGCAGGGCTTCGATCTTTTCTAAAAGCTCCGGCTCCGTAGCGCAGGGCCAGCCATCGCAGTAGCCCGGGCAGTCACAGCGGTATTCCTCCATGGTAAAGTGAGGTGTTGCCATGAGGGGCAGAGCTTCCTCCGCCAATTCCGGCACTTCCGGCTCCTGTGGCATTTCCGGAGTAGCCGGTCCCGCAGAAGCCTCCGGCACCGGCTCCCGCCCCTCTTCCGGCGCAACGCAGAGGCTTGTTAAAAAGACGCAGGAAATTAGGATGAGAATTGACAGGATTAATCTTCGACTGATACGTTTGTAGTGATTTTTCATTGGTACTCCCTTCTTTATTTAGGTGGAAGGTGGAAAGTGGAAGAAAGGGGCTTTCGCCCCTTTTTTAAACCGCTTCTTCAATGACCACCTCGGTTTTGGTGGTATCGACTCTCACGGCGCCGGTCACCTTGACCAGACCGAATCCATCGGGCAGAAAGGCGCCCTGGTCCAAAATGGCCTGTGCCCCTGCCTTGATCTCGGCATCGGTGATGCCCTCCTTGTAATCGGGAATGGTGATTTTGA
>CAUEUD010000209.1 GCA_959020865.1 Eubacterium limosum
AATGGGTCGTGTCAACCTTGCCAAACTGAACTAAAGGGCTCATTCCATTTTTTTACAGTCGGCAAAAAAACTTGAGAAACAAAGCTTTTTACCAAAAAAAAAAAAAACGTTCTGCGGGCACTGCCCTCACACCGATATCTGTTTCACTAAAGTTGATGCTTCATCTCGCCAGTGTCCGGCTGGGCGGATAATTTTACACGATTTCTGGCCGTTATTCAAAGCGCCTGAACTTTTTTTCTTATCTGGATAAAAGGCGCAGTCTCGAGCCGCGGCACTTTTGGCAGTTTGAAACGAAGGGCTCACTCCCTTCGTTCATTGCCCATTATTCTATAAATCAACTTTTTCAAACCGCCGGATAGAAATACGGCAGGCCAAAAACATCCCCAATATGTAAATGACGATTCCGGCTGCCAGAATCGGCAGTTGTCTCAGCATCATAGATGGGTTGGCAGTGTCCAGATATGTACCGGGCACCGGAAAATGCACCAGGGCTTCCATCACAATAATATACAGCCACAGAGGGATCTGCGCTATGACAAAAGCTTTTCCAACATTGTAGGCTGTTTTATAAAACTGTGTCAGGAATATCACGTTAAAAATGGTGAACATGATCAATACAAAGCCATAAAATGCAGGATTCGGCTCAATCCCTACCGGATTCGGCGGCAGCACATACGCCCGCAGAACCGCAAATGGAACAGAGATAAGCACCTCACCAAGCTCCACCAGCACTACCAGAAGGCATCTTGCCCTGACAACATCTCCCTTTGAGATGGGCAGCGCTGCGGTATAAAAGGTATCCTTGTTTTCGCGCCCGTTCTGAAAAGTAAAGAAAAGCCCTAGGCAGCCAAAGAAAAACGGAACATAATAGGGATAGCCAGGAATCATCAGCATAGCGCCAAAGAACATAAAAATAAACATCGGCGGCAGACTGGTTAAAAGCAGTTCTTTATAAAGTAATGCTCTCATCATATTTTTTCCTTTCCATATGAACCATAATATCTTCCAGTGACAATGCCGGAGCGCTTTCGTTATCTTTAAGATACTGGAAATGGCGGACAAATGCTTCCCGATCTTCGCTGGCGAGAATGGCGCCGTCCTTAATATAGGTAATCGTATCTGCGCATTTTTCCAGGTCTGATGTGATATGCGTAGAAAACAGGATGCTGCGGTCACCCGACTGCACCAGTTTTTCAAACAAAACCAGAAGATCATCTCTCGATACAGGATCCAGGCCGCTGGTCGGCTCGTCAAAAATCAAAAGGCTGGCATGGTGAGAAAGCGCCAGCGCTATGAGGTATTTAACCCGCATGCCGGCTGACAGCTGGTCCACCGTTTTACACTCATCAAGCTCAAAAAGCTTTAAAGCCTGCTGATACTTTTTGTCATCCCATTTTTCATAAAACCGGCTGGTCACTTTGGTGATAGTCTTTAATTTCTTTTTGGGATAGTAGTCAATTCCACCCAGCACCACACCGATATTCTGCTTACACCATGCTTCGTTTTGATTAAAATCTTTTCCCAGCATTCTGATGGTGCCGCTGTCGGGATGGACCATATTCAGCATGGCCTTGAGGGTGGTGCTCTTTCCTGCCCCGTTTTTTCCAATAAAACCCATAATGCTGCCCTGCTTCACGTCAAAGGAAACCTCTTTTAACTCGAAAGCCGGATATTTTTTGCTGAGATTTTTGACAGATAACAGATTCATCTATTCCTCGCCTCTTTTCACTGCGTCCATGATCTGGGCGGCAAGCTCCATAAAAACATCTTCCTTTACGATGGCAATACCGGCTCTCTCAGGGTCTTCATCGCCGAGAACCATCAACCGGTCACCGGGCTTTATATCAAAAATTTCGCGTGCTTTTTTGGGAATAACAATCTGCCCGCGCTCTCCCACGCTTACACAGCCGAACATATGCTTATCCTTTGGCGGGATGGCCAGCCCGTCTCTTTCTTTTTCATTATAATTCACAAGGTCATCCATGCTCACATTGTACATTTCGGCCAACGCGTTGCAGTTAATGACATCCGGTGCGCTCTCGCCGCTTTCCCATTTGCCACAGCCTGACGGCTGACGCCGATTCTGGATGCTACCTCCTCCTGAGTATACTGGTTCATTTTGCGGAGTGCTGTCAGATTCATACTTAAATGATTTTTCATATTTTTCATACCTCCTGATACCCATTTTAACAGAATCTGCCGGATTGTCTACCAACCATCATTAACAAAATATGTTTGTTCTGGTTGCATTAAAAAAAGATGCCCTGGGGCATCTCTGAGTGTCAAAAAACTTTATCATAAAGATAGAAAGTGTTAAAAAGAGGCCTGTTCAGTTGAAAGTTAAAACTGCTTCTATCTTTAACTTTGAATCAAACCTTTACCTTTGCTTCTAAGCCTCCACTTTTCTGTTACTGATGATGGCTTTGTTTTCCCACTTTTTACTGCGGTAGCGGATATAATTGACCACCAGACCGACGCCCCATCCCATGGGGATAGACCACCAGATCGCGCTGGAGCCGATCATTCCGGCCAGAATATACGCTGCTGCGATACGGACAACAAAGTTTGAAAGAGAGCCCATCATAAAGGCTGTGGCATCTCCCGCGCCGCGCAGCACACTGCCGGCTGAAAACATGAGTCCCATAACCACGTAAAACACTGAAACAATGCGGATATACTCAACGCCAACCTGAATAACGCCCGCGTCTGCCACAGAATCCACAAAAGCGCCGATAAAGACATCCCCGAATAAAAAGATCAGCCCGGAAATCGCAAGGCACATGATTACAACAATCAGAATCGTTACCTTAAAGCCCTCATAGACACGCTCTGTACGGCCAGCGCCGATATTCTGCGCCGTAAAGGTGGACAGCGACATGGTGACGCTGAGTAATGGCTGAATCGCGATGGAGTCGATCTTGGTCGCGGCGGTGTACCCCGCGATAAAAACCGAGCCAAAGCTGTTTACCAGGCCCTGGATTGCCATCATTGAGAACGATACAATGCATTGCTGCACGGTTGAAGGGATGGCATAGGCCAGCAGATCCTTCAGCATTTTAAAATCAAACACGCAGTCTTCCCTGTGAAGTTTGAGCACCGGCACTTTAAAATAAACATAGATGAGACAGGTGACTGCCGATACTCCCTGTGCGATCAGCGTAGCCCAGGCCACACCGGCCACACCCATGTTAAAATAAATAACAAATACCAAATCCAGCACAATATTCAAAAGAGCCGCGACAATCAAAAAATACAGGGGGGTTTTTGAATCGCCCACAGCGCGGCATATTGCAGCCAGGCCGTTGTAGGTAAACAAAAAAATGCAGCCCATGTAATAGATGTTGATGTAGGTGGACGCGCCTTCAAAAATATTGGCCGGCGTCTGGATCAGATGCAGCAGCCAGTCTGAAATCACAAGGCCCAGCACACAGACCACAACACCGACAGCCAAAATAAAAACCATGCTGGTAAACACCGCACGGCGCATATTTTTCTTATCTCCCGCACCAAAATACTGGGAAATAAGCACAGAGCAGCCCATACTCAGCCCCATGGCGATCGCTACCAGCAAAAATACCATTGCCGCCGTCGAGCCAACCGCCGCCAGCGCATCTGCGCCAACATAATTCCCGACGATGACAGTATCCACAATATTGTAAAGCTGCTGAAAAATGTTTCCGAGCAGCATGGGCAGCATAAAGATCATCAGAATTTTTACCGGCTTGCCCCGGGTCATATCATTAACCATAAATTTTCACTCTCCTCCAAAGTTCTTATTTTTAAGACGGCACGCTTCAGCCGTCACTTTCCTGATTAAGCTTCCAAACTTTTACGGCAATCTTCTCTGACAGCTCGTCAAACAAAGCCTTTTCCTCTTCTGTAAATTCTGCCATCACTTCTTCTTCCAGCTGCCTTCTGCTTTCCTTGATAACCACTACTGCCTTATTGCCGGCCTCTGTCAGATAAACGTGCTTTTCACGTTTGCTTTCACAGTTGGTTTCACGTTTAATGAGCCCCATGTCCTCCAATGCGGACAGCGTTTTCGCCACAGTGGTTTTGTTAAACTGAAAAAAACGGGCAATGGCGTGCTGGTTAACACCGTCATTGTGTTTTAAATACAAAAGAATGGACTGCTCCGTATTATTGAGCTGCATACCGCTCAGATGCTTTTGAAATAAGATTTCGCTGTGGCGGTAAATGATTGAGATATTTTTAAAAAACATCGTTTCCTCCATATCGTTTGGCTGCAAACAGTTTCTCATTAAACAGTTTACTTATAAACTATTTTAAATTTAATTTTGTATTTTGTCAATAAAAAAACAGGCAAATCGCCTGTTTTTCGTTTTCTAATTTTGACTGCTCAGCAGATCTTTAAGCTCAGGGATATATGAGCCCAGTGAAGCCGCCGCAGTTTTCACCTGTTCGTTGGCTGAGGACAACGCATCGTAATCTTTGTTTTCAATGCCGGTTTTATACTCTGCCACTGCGGGTTTAAGCTGATTAGCCATATCGGTAAGCTTACTGTGGAGATCCACGTAATCCTGGGGTACCTTATCATAACTGATAATGGCGTCACAGGCTTTATCCACCTGATCCAGCTGCTTGTCCATATCCGATACCCATGCGCCGTCAGACAGGGAATCCTCTGTAAAGCCTGACAGATTATCCTGAATCTTCTGTACAGTGGTGGTCATCGCAGTAAACTGGCTGCCCAAAAATCCAAGGTACTCAGCTTTTCCTGCTGGCCCGTCCTTACTGCCGCAGCCGGCCAATACCAATGAGGTTACCAGAACCGCCACGGTAGACATAAAAAGCTTCTTTTTAACTTTCATGTTTTCCTCCGCAGCCTTCACAGCTGCCACAGCCCTTTCCCGAGGCTCTGCAACACGCAGTGATTGTATCTTCTGTAATGCCAAACCAGTTAGCGATCTCCGTGTTGGACGGGTAACCGCCCTGCTTTACCAGCACACCGTCGATCAGGGTAATGGGCAGGACCTCGGGTCCTTCGGCGTCCAGCAGGTTTTCGACCATTTCGTTTTCGGCAAAATCCTTTTTCATTCCGATTATATCATAGCGCTTCACCGTTTCCCCGGCGTTAACAAGTGCCTGAATCACCGCGTCCATCCGCGCGTCTTCATCCGACACGTCAATGGCCGCCGGTTCGAAAAGCTCTAATACTTTCATTCGAATCCTCCCAGTTTATAATGATCTCATTGTAACACTGAAATCTTAATAAATTCAGTTAAAAGTAAAGATATCCTTTCCAGACCACAAAAAAACAGCCCTTCCATCATTTACAAGGCTGTTTTTCTGCCGCTTTAGAGCAACGCGCCCAGAATATCCTCTCGACCTGCCGCCATGCCATGTCCTGGCAAAAACTGCTGACAATTGGTTTCAAGCAGCTTTTGTAAAGAGTTTTTTACCTGTGTCTCATCGTTGGCAAAGGGTGGATAGACCTGCTTGTTTCTATGGATAATAGCATCGCCAACCAATGCAATATCTTCATCCAGAATCAGACTCATGGAGCCCTTTGTATGGCCAGGTGTGTGCAGCACACGCATTCCCGGCCCAATGTACTGCCCATTTTCAACAGCCATGACGTTTCTGCAGGGCTCAAAGCAGGTCCAAAGCCCGAGGGCTCCCGCCGCGCTCACAACTTTTTTGGTAAACGGAAGTGTTCCCTGGGGCAGCGGGCAGCAGCCGTCTCGAAGGGCTGTCCGCTCACGAGCATGTACGTAGACCAGGCAATTGAATTTCTTCTGAAAGCAGGCGGCATTTCCCACATGATCGGTATGGACGTGGGTTAAAATAATGCCGTCAAGCCCGCTGATTCCAAGCTTCTTAAGCTGCCGTTCAATACTTTGGCGCTCCATCACCACACTGGTATCTACCAGATAGACAGCGCCGGCACACTGAACCACATAGCAATTGCATCTTAAGGTATTTAAACGCTCAATGACGATCCCGCCTGAGGTTGTCCATCTTTTCATTTCCATCCCCCCTTTCTGTCGATTCACATCCTTTATCCCGCCTTGACAGGCTGCCGGAACAAGCGTACAATGAATTCATTCTGATTACAAGCGAGGATAAACATGGAACTTATCTACCCCACTGATATTTATGAATACCTGCCCCACAGCAACTGCAAACGCTGCGGGGAAGACAACTGCATGGCCTTTGCCGACAAGCTTTCTAAAAATGAAGCCAATCTCAGCAGCTGCGCCCCACTCCGGCTTCCTGAACAGGAGAAGAACCGGAAAGCGGTGGAAAAACTGCTGAATGGCTGACGTTTGCTTCGTTGCGCTCGTCCGTTCGCTGTCGCTCTCTCCTTACTCGCTGC
>CAUEUD010000210.1 GCA_959020865.1 Eubacterium limosum
TTTCTTTTTGCCTGAAAGACAGCAAAGGTCATGGCAACGGTCATGTTCTGGATGCTGCTGTAAAGGGGGTGGCGTTTTCCTGGAAGGCCGATATGTCCAAGCGCATCGAGAATATGATTAGGCTTATGATTATTTTTAGGTGTTTTTGAGCCGGTTTCAATGACCAGCCGCTTTCCGGCAATACTGGTCAGCAATATATTGACGATATCATAGGCGCCCTCATAGGCCGTGATCTTATCCCTGTTTTTTTGGATTTGCCGATAATATTTGCCGATAAAATCAGCCGAAAAACCGGGGCTGTTAAAACTGACGCACTGATTGATGCACTCGCCGTTTAGAATAGTGATATACTGCGCATCATTGCCGCCTTTAGAATGGCCTGCTAAATCAAAGTTTGAAAAGCCAAATTTTTTTTTGCAATCTTCATAGAAGCGGAGAGCATTTTTCTGTTGGTCTGTTTCTGCGGAAAAAGCGCCTTTATAGTTGTCAATCCATCCACCAAGGCCAACGGTTCCCCTGAAGGTGATAATGCCTGTTTCAGGCGAATCTGAGCTGAAACAGAGACCGTAAAGCCCATTTCGGGGTTCATCGGCCTGGCTGAGAATCTGAAGGGACATCAGAGCACTGTCTTCCTGAATAAGCTCCAGAGAATGGCGCCACTCTTTGGAGGTCATGGCTGCGTCGCCTGCCAGTTTTGGATAATGACGGCGGTGAACAGCCACCATCTCAGAAACAGGGATGGGCAGGTCTTCCGGTTGGACTGGAAGGGGGAGGGCTGTCAGCTGGCTTAATAGATTCAACTGGCTGTGACAAAGCATAAGAGGCACCTCCTTTCTGATAAGTGTCAGAAAGCCTTAAAAACTATTCGGATTCCTTTAGCTTTGCCAGGGCTTCTGCAAAAGGATTGTTGACAGCTTCCTGATTTTCTTTTTTCATTTTGCGCATATAATTCTGAGCTTCGCGTTTGCTGTTTTTCCGGTTGCCGTCAAAATGTTTTTTGTTAAAGCTAGAAACCTTTTCTCTGAACCCGCAGCGCTTGCAGAAATAAAGAGCACCGTCGCCTTTGCCGCGTATTTCCAGTTTAACATGACATTCGGGACAGCGGACATTCGTGTTTTTACTCACATTTTCGCGATAGCCGCAGGTTCTGTCCTGGCACACGAGCATCATACCGTATTTGCCCTTAACTTCAAGCAGGTTTTTCCCGCATTCCGGACATTTTTGTCCGCTTTTGTTGTCGTGAACAAATTTTTCGTTACTGTTTTTAACATCATTGACCAGCTCAGTGGTGTAGGTTTTAATGTCTGCGATAAAGGCCTCAGGATCGCTTTTGCCTTTGCTGATCAATTCCAGCTGGCGTTCCCACTTTGCGGTCATGAGTGGCGATTTTAAATCAGCAGGAACCAGGTCGATGAGCTGTTTTCCCTTTGAGGTAGGATAAAGGGAATTCCCCTTTTTTTCAATAACAAACATCTTATATAACTTTTCAATGATGTCGGCTCTGGTGGCAACGGTTCCGATACCGCCGGTTTCACCAAGAGTTTTGGCAGCTTTAGCGTCAACCTTCACCACTTTTTGGGGATTTTCCATGGCAGACAGCAGCGTGGCTTCTGTAAAACGCGCGGGAGGCTTTGTTTCGAGTTCTTTTAGAGAAATCTGGGAGACAGCAAGAGCGTCCCCCTTTTTCAGTGAAGGCAATTTCTGGTCTTCGTTATCCTCATCGTATTCTTCGTCGGATTGATTTTCATAGACTTTTTTATAGCCAAGTGTCACAATTTCCCGCCCTTTTGCAGTCAGTGCTTCCCCGGCAATATCGGCTGTGACCGTTGTCTGCAAATATTCATAAGGGGGCAGAAAAACACTGAGAAAGCGCTTGATGACCAGGTCATAAATTTTTCGTTCATCGGTACTGAGGTTTGCCAGTATCACGCGCTGTTCAGTGGGAATGATCGCGTGATGGTCGGAAACTTTGCTGTCATCAACAAAGCTTTTGTTTGTATGGATGCCGAGCTTGAAGATCTCGCTGACAGCCGCTTTATAAGGACCGATGGAAATTGTTTTGAGCCGTTCGGAGAGCGTTGGCACAATGTCCTGTGTCAGGTATTTTGAATCGGTGCGGGGATAGGTTAAAATTTTATGGTTTTCATAAAGGCGCTGCATGATATTCAGGGTTTCTTTGGGACTCATGCCAAAAAGGCGGTTGGCATCTCTTTGAAGTTCTGTCAAATCATAGAGACCTGGGGAGGTGCTTTTCTTTGGCTTTTTGCTGATATCCCTGATGACAGCGGATTTGCCCTTCATCTTCTGAAGTATTTTTTCCGCGGTCTCTCTTGAATTGATGTTCTTTCCATGCTGGCCCTGCCAGGTGAGTGTGAATTGTGGTGTTTTAGCCAGGATATTGTAATAAGGCTTTGGTTTAAAGTTTTTAATGGTTTCTTCGCGTTCGACGATCATGTTAAGCGTTGCGGACTGAACACGGCCAGCAGAGAGCTGGGCATTATATTTGACGGTTAACGCTCTTGTAATATTAAGTCCGACCAGCCAGTCTCCCTCGGCGCGGCATTGTGCAGCGCGGTAGAGGTTATTGAATTCGGCGCCGGGTTTTAAATGCTTAAAACCCTCTGAGATGGCTTTGTCCGTCACGGAGGAGATCCAGAGGCGTCTGATTGGTTTGCGGCAGTGTGCCTTATCCAGAATCCATCGGGCAACAAGTTCACCTTCGCGGCCGGCATCGGTCGCGATGACAATGTCTTTTACTTCTGAACGTCCCAGCAGAGAAGAAACAATTTTATACTGCTTTCCACTGCCCTTTAAAACAGTGAGCTTCATGTGCTCCGGCAGCATGGGAAGCGATTCCATATTCCAGTTTTGATATTTTTCGCCATAGGCCTCGGGATCGGCCAGAGATACCAGATGGCCAAGAGCCCAGGTGACAATGTAGCGTTCGTTTTCGAGATAACCATTTTGTCCATTTTTGCATTTCAGGACGCGGGCAATATCTTTTCCAACAGAAGGTTTTTCTGCAAGAACAAGGGTTTTATTTTGTGACATAAAAAGTCCTTTCTGTATTAATAAGTGTGTAAAATGATAAAAACGGACCGAGGGGGTCCGCTTTTATTATAGCATTGTTCAAATTATTTTTCCTGAGACTTTTTAGCCTGTTTTTTCGCTTTTTTGTGCAGTTTTCGGATTTTTTTCGTGTGCAGCATTGCCTCACGGTACAGATTCAGGGAATCGGGATCATCCCTGGAAATCATACTTGGGAATGCGTTGATGATACGGCTGTGTGAATAGCGGCGGAAAGCTGCTTTTTCAGACAGTCGGCCCGTAAACTCTTCAACATGCTTTTGAACATCGTCTTTGGCTGTTTCGAGAAGCTCATGCTGTGCATTTCGGATATCTGTAATCTTTTGGGTGAGCTGTCCCTTTGTCTCCACGCCCTTTTCCTTAAGATCATTGGTGACACTGGTTGCCAGCTCAGATACGCGGTTAAGCTTGTTCTTGAAGTTGAGGGTTTCCAGCGTAGAGGTAACCAGATCGGCAATCATAAGCGCAGCAAGAGAGGTCGCCAGGACTTCAAGCCAAAAGGGTGAAAAACGCGAGATAATGCGCTCCACAAACGGGTGGACAAGATACATCAGCGTAAGCGCCATCACTCCGAAGAGCAGCGAGTTTCTGAGACAGACACGGCCGTTGATGTTGAATTTGCGATTTGAATAGTCCCACCATTTTGCATGGAACAGCTTTTCCATCGCCCAGCTTGTAATGTATTCCAGCACAGAGGTCGAGACGACACCTACAAAAAATACGCTGACAGGATCGTTGATATATGGTCCTAAAATAGAAACAATGATGATTGCGCCAACCCCATAGATCGGACAGTATGGACCATTTAAAAAACCTCTGTTAATAAACTTTTTCTTTGGGATAGAGCAGAATACAACTTCACAGCACCATCCGATGACAGCGTAAAGAAAAAAGTATGTGAAAAGCAGGCATAAGTTATAGTACATTCGGTTTTCCTTTCTATAAAAGTTATTCCCTAGTATTATACCATAATTTTATAAGCGCTAACACCGGCAGTTTTTCAAGATTTACTCAAGAATAAAATACTGGGAATTTTAAGTGAGACCAGTTATAATGAGGAAAAGAGGAAAAAGGAGATGAAAAAGATGATCGTGAATTTTGGCTCTTTAAATATTGACTATGTCTATTCCATGGAAAAAATCGTGAGTCCGGGTGAGACGCTATCCTCAAAGGAGCGCTCGGTTTTTCCGGGAGGAAAGGGGCTTAACCAGTCTGTCGCTTTGGCTCGCGCCGGAGCTGAGGTACGGCATGCGGGATTCGCCGGGAGCGAGGACGCTCAGTTTCTGGTCGATATTATGGAAGCGAGCGGAGTAGAGATTGGACTGCTTCAGAGGGTTCCGGAGACAAACGGACATGCGGTTATTCAGGTAGATGAGCATGGCGAGAACTGTATTATCCTGTATCGGGGAACCAATGGCATGCCGGACAGTGCTTATGTCGAGAAGGTCGGAAAAACACTTTGCGAGGGTGATCTGGTTTTATTCCAAAACGAGACAAGTGCCATTGCCGAAATGATGCGGACAGCCAGAGAGAGGGGTGCCAGAATTGCCTTGAATCCGTCTCCGATGGATAATGACTGCCTGAATCTGCCGCTGGAGCTGGTGGATATTTTTCTGCTCAATGAGATTGAGGGAGCGGCGCTGACAGGCGAAAAAGAGCCCGATAAAATCCTTTCAGGGCTACTTAAACGCTTCCCAAAAGCAAAAATCGTTTTAACTCTTGGAAGCGAAGGGGCAATGTTTGCGGATTCGAATAAACGTTTTTTCCAGCCCGTGGTGGAATGCGAAAAAGTGGTGGATACGACCGGCGCGGGAGACACGTTTACTGGTTACTATCTGGCTGGAATTGAAGCGGGAATGAGTGATGAAGAGGCAATTTACAGAGCGACGACAGCCTCATCCATTTGTATTACCCGAATGGGCGCTGCACCGTCAATTCCTTTAAAAGAAGAAGTTGATACGAAAGCAGGTATACGCTGAAATGACGTATACCGATTATAAGATAACAAAAAAGACCCATTGAAGGGTCTTTTTTTATGCTTCTACAATTTCAATCCACAGCCCCTTCTGATCCGGGGTCAGATTCAGGTTTTCCAGAGTTGTAGGTTCAGGCAGCGGCTTTTCCAGAATAAAACATTCGTTTATCCATTTTCCCAGAACGTCGGCGGCAATATCGAAAGCCTTTGGAAGATCGGCCGCTTTTATGGGAATGCCCTCAACACCGAGATCTGGAAAACCAAAAGTAATATTATCTTCACTTTTAAGTGTAAAAACAGCGGGATAAGCATAGGTCAGCTTTTCTGTGTTGTCCATGAGTCGGTTCCTTTCTTTTAGGGTGTAGCGGCAAGCGGCTCTGACCGCGGGATAAAGATCGTATTGCCGCCGTTGCTTTCTGCAGGTGTCCGCTGTTTGAAACCAGCGGACTTATTGTCAATCATCTCAATATCCTTTCTGAGCACATCCAGCACGAGTTTACAGTCATCCAGAGCGCGGTGATTCTGCATATCACAGTCCGCGGCTCTCTGGAGAGCAATCTGGTTAATGTCTTCCACCAACCCCATATGAATTTTTTGTGCACAGCAGAATTTGCAGTTCAGATCGATGCCTGTGGAGTCTATGGATTTTCTCAGCAGTACAGAATCATAGTCAATGCCCCAGGACATAAGCGTTTTTCCGGCGATCAGATCATGCAGATCACGCATTACCTGATGAATAGAGGGCTTATCCATGACCATCTGATTGGTAATGCCGGTAAGTGAGCTGATACGCCAGTTGATTTTGTGGCTGGGCTTTACCAGGCTGTTATACACGGTGGTACCCTTGCAGTCGATAACGGCAATCTCGATAAGCTCATCCGGGCACTGGACTGCCTCAGTATCAAAAATAAAGTACTCGGAGGGCCCTTTCAGATCCTCACGGATACGTTTGAGATGAGTCTTGGCATAGCGTTTGTTTTCCGCGATGCGGCGTCTGCGCATTTCTTCATGCATTCGCTGGCGCTCTTCATAGGCGAGAATAATGGGGGTCAGCTCATTTTTGCTGGCATTTAGCTCTTTAGCGATAGCCTCATTGCTGAGCCCCTGGCGTCTGAGGGTATTGTACCACTTTTTAAGAAAGGAATTGAGCTTGTCGTAAGGATAATGCATTTCTTTTGCGATTTGCTTATTTGAATATTTTCTTTGGCGGAGCTCTTTGTACTTTAAAAGCTCAAGC
>CAUEUD010000211.1 GCA_959020865.1 Eubacterium limosum
TGGGTTTGTTAAGTATTAAACATTTTACTAATTTTTACACTTTTCCCTTTTAAGGGTCAATCACAAAACAATGATCCTCTTTCAAACGTTTTATCTCCTCTTTCGACACGACAAAAAATTCCTCCAATTCCTTGCTGGTCATCAGCTCCTTTGAAAGAATCACTTTAATAGCGGTTGGACGCATGCTATAATTGTCCATTCCCGTCAGAATTCCCGGAATCGCGGAAAGCTTTTTCATGGGGATGAAAAAAGATAAATACGCAATTTCCGCCTCACAGTAAAGGTTCTGCATGATGAAAATAATAAAATTATCCCGGATATTCATGGAACCGTGATAAATCCCCTCGCACTTTTTATAGTTTTTAATATCCTCCGGCTGATAATAAAAGGTCGCGTAAATCTGACCGTTTGCTTGCTCTTCCCCAAGACGGATGTAGGAACAAAAATTTTTATGACGCGACTGCTGGTAAAGATAAAAGTGATCAATATTTCCCAACTGGCTCTGAGTTACTTCCGTCGTCTTGTCCTCTTTCGGAATATCCAGAAGATGAGAGACCCCAATGTTTAATGTCGAGGCAATTTCAAACAAAGTTGAAACATCCATACCAATCGCGCCTGTCTCATATTTTGAGATTGTCGCCCGGCTCTTACCAATGGTTCGAGCCATTTCATCAATGCTGATCTTTGCCATTTTTCGATGCATCCGAACCTGAGCCCCAATTTGCGCATTCAATGAATCCCCTGTCATAATCTGCTCGCCCCCTATTTCTAAAAATAAAAAAACCAAAATAAACAAGATGTTTATTTCTAGTTGAATTCTACACGACTAAAAGAGGATCTGTCAACCTTTATTTGGAAAAACAAAAAATTTCAGTAATTTTAACAAAACTTTAAGCATTCACATATTTTGTGAAAAATAAATTAAAATAAGAGGATACGGCGTTTTGCCGTATCCTCTCTGCACTGTCATCTACCTTTTATTTCACTCCACAGCCTTTTCTAAAATATCCACACATTTTCCAATTCCAAGCTTGTTGGAATCCAGAATCATGTGGTAGCCTTCGGGGTCACTCCACTTTTTACCGGTATTAGCATTATAGTAACAGGCGCGGCGTTTATCAAACTTTTTCAGCACAACTTCTGCGTTGGCTGCGTCCACGCCGTAGGTCTCCACCGCACGTTTTACACGGGCCTCCCAGTTACTATGGATAAAAACATTCAGGACATCCTTACGTTTTCTCAGAGCGTGGCAGGCGCACCGACCAATGATGACACAGGGGCCTTCTGCTGCCAGATCATTGATAATTTCGGCTTCTGCCAGCCGCAGCGCGTCGTTCTCCGGCAGACTCGGCGTATCGCCTATCAGGTTTTTGGACAGCATGTAGACAGAGTAAAAGAAGCTGTTGGTTGGTGTTTCTTCCAGCTCTTCAAGATATTCGGGGGAAACGCCTTTCTTTTTCGCAGCCATCTCCAGTATTTCTTTCCCGTAGTAAGGAATCCCCAGCTTTTCTGCTGTCCGGTAGCCGATTTCCCGGCCGCCGCTGGCATATTCCCGTTCAATGGTGACAATATTGTATTTCATAATTGTTTTTTACGCCTCCTCTTCCACTTCAAACTGGCTGTTATACAGGTCTGCGTAGAAGCCATTTCGGGCAAGCAGTTCTTCATGGGTTCCCTGTTCAATGATATCGCCGTCCTTCATCACGAAGATGCAGTCTGCGTTCTTGATGGTGGACAGGCGATGGGCAATGACAAAGCTGGTCCGCCCGCGCATCAGGTTGTCCATGGCCTTCTGAATGAGGATTTCGGTACGTGTATCGACAGAGCTGGTCGCTTCGTCGAGAATCAAAATTTTAGGATCTGCGAGGATCGCACGCGCAATGGTCAGAAGCTGTTTCTGCCCCTGGGACACATTGTTCGCTTCCTCGTTCAGCACCATGTTGTAGCCATCGGGCAGTGTCCGGACAAAGTGGTCCACCTGGGCGGCTACAGCGGCCTGCTGAACCTCCTCATCGGTAGCGTCCAGACGCCCGTAGCGGATATTGTCGGCAATGGTGCCGTTATACAGCCAGGTGTCCTGGAGAACCATTCCAAACAGGCTTCTCAGATCATTTCTTCTAAAGTCCTTAATGTTGTGGCCATCCACCAGAATCGCGCCGGAGTCTACATCGTAGAAACGCATGAGCAGCTTGATAATCGTGGTTTTGCCTGCACCGGTAGGCCCTACAATGGCGATCTTCTGGCCTTCCTTTACCTGTGCGGAGAAATCATTGATGATGATTTTGTTCGGATTGTAGCCAAAATGAACGTGATCAAAGGTGACATTCCCCTGGACATCTGCGGGTGACACCGGATTCTGCGGATCAGGCACTTCTTCTTCCTCAGCCAGGAATGTGAAGACACGCTCGGCCGCAGCCATAGTCATCTGCATGATATTGGACATATTGGCAATCTGCGAGATCGGCTGGTTAAACTGGCGGACATACTGGATAAATGCCTGAATATCCCCGACGGAGATGCGGCCGTTAACGGCCAGATAACCGCCCAAAATACACACAGCCACATAGCCCAGGTTTCCAATAAAGGCCATAATAGGCTGCATCAGGCTTGAGAGGAACTGCGATTTCCAAGCCGACCCATACAAGTTGTTGTTGAGACCCTCAAAGGTTTTGTATGCTTCCTCTTCGTTGTTAAAAGCCTGAACCACTGAGTGGCCGCCGTAAATTTCCTCAATATGGCCATTAATGTGTCCAAGATATTCCTGCTGGCTGCTGAAATATTTCTGGGACCGCTTAACCACCAGTACGATGAACACAAAGGACAGCGGAATAATACACAGAGTTACCAGGGTCATCTGCCAGCTGATGGAGAACATCATGACCAGAATACCAATAACGGTTGCCACAGAGGTAATAATCTGGGTCAAACTCTGGTTCAGGGTTTGGTTGACGGTTTCAATATCGTTGGTTAAAAACGACAAAACCTCGCCGTAACTTGTTTTATCAAAATACTTAAAAGGTAGACGGTTTATTTTCGCAAAGGTATTTTCACGCAGCTTGTAGGTGACTTTCATCGACACGCCTGTCATCAAAAATCCCTGGAGCGCTGAGAAAACAGCCGAGATAATATACAGTCCTACCAAAAACAGTAAAATCTTTGCGATACCTTCAAAATCAATGCCACTGCCGGTATTGGCGATCATATCCATCACGCCTTCAAAAATTTTCGTGGTTGCCTGTCCCAGAATTTTAGGTCCGACAATGTTAAAAACAGTTGAAGCGATGGCAAAGATCACAACAAAGGTCACGGCAACCTGATGGGGTTTCAGATAAGCTAAAAGTTTTTTAAGGGTACCCTTAAAGTCTTTTGCCTTTTCACCGCTCGCCATCACCGGCCCACGGCCCATGGGGCCACGGCGTTTTGGAGGCGTTGGAGTCGTTGCTTTCGTCACTTTATCAGACATTTCCTAATTCCTCCTTTGACAGCTGTGAGCTTGCGATTTCCTGATAGGTATCGCAACTTCTCAATAATTCTTCATGAGTTCCTTTGCCGACCACACGGCCTTCGTCAAGAACGATAATCTGTTCAGCGTTCATAATGGTGTTGATACGCTGGGCAACAATCAGCACGGTCGCATTCTCAGTATAATTCTTGAGGGCAGAGCGCAGAGCTGCGTCTGTTTTGAAGTCAAGGGCCGAAAAACTGTCGTCAAAAATATAGACATCGGGCTTTTTGACAAGGGCTCTGGCAATGGATAAACGCTGCTTCTGCCCACCGGAGACATTGTCTCCTCCCTGGGCAATTTCACGCTCAAAGCCATCAGAACTCGCGTTAATAAATTCCATGGCCTGGGCGATTTCTGCCCCCTGGCGTACTTCCTCCTCGGTGGCCTCCCTACGGCCATAACGCAGGTTGGAATCAATGGTTCCTGAGAATAGAATACCCTTTTGAGGGACATAACCAACCTTGTCGCGCAGGTCATGGAGGGATACGTCTCGTATATCCACGCCATCCAGGGTAATGGCGCCGTCGGTCACATCATAAAAACGGGGAATCAGGTTGACCAGCGTTGATTTACCCGAGCCGGTAGAGCCGATAAAAGCTGTTGTCTGGCCTGGATTAGCCTCAAAATTAATATCATGGAGCACGTCCTCGTCTGCGCCTTCGTAGTGGAAGGAAACATGGTCAAACACCAAGCGTCCTGGCACATTCTGAGGGAAAGGCTTTGGATGTTCGGGATTTTTGATCACCGGGTCCACTGCCAGAACTTCTGCGATACGTTCGCCGGAAACAGCGGCTCTCGGCACCATGATAAACATCATGGAAATCATGAGGAAGGACATAATGATCTGCATGGCGTACTGCATAAAGGCCATCATATTACCAACCTGCATAGTCGAATCCGCGATCTGGTGTGCGCCAACCCAGATAACCAGCAGGGTGATACAGTTCATAATCAGCATCATGATCGGCATCAGAAAAACCATGGCCCGGTTGACAAAGAGGTTGTTATTCGTCACCTTTGTATTTTCAGTTTTAAAGCGTTCACGTTCAAAATCCTGGTTGCCAAAGGCGCGGATCACCGACATCCCATTAAGGTTTTCACGCATGACCAGATTCAGGCGGTCCACCAGCTTCTGCACAATCTTAAAACGCGGCAACACCAGTGAAAAAGCGATCAGAATAACACCGATCAGCACAATAACCGCCACGGCGATAATCCAGCTCATAGAGGTGCTTTCGCGAAGAGCCATAATGACCCCACCGATTCCCATGATCGGAGCGTAGCAGATCATTCGTATCCCCATGATCAGCAGTGTCTGCATCTGGGTAATGTCGTTAGTGCTTCTCGTGATGAGCGAAGCGGTTGAAAACCGGTTAAATTCGGTGTTTGAGAAGGACTCAACCTTCTTAAAAATGTCTCTGCGTACCATCTGTGAAAAACCAGCGGCCACTTTGGCGGCCAGTAAACCAACACAAATGGCTGCGATAACACCAAGAAAGGATAATCCCAGCATAATGCCGCCAATTTTAAGGATATACATGGTCTGTATATGGCTGGTATCAGCTCCTAATTCTTTATAAAATTCCTTGACAAAAATGGCACCTGTCTGCTGTTGTGTAGACTCTGGCGTCTGCATGGCCTTTTCTCTGGCGCTGTCGAACTGTTCCTTCGGCATCATTTTCAGCATGGGTGTCATTTCATACAGCTTGGATAAATCCATGTCATCAACGTTGGCGGTCATGTTCTCCTGGCTGGCTGTGCTTCCCTTCTGTTCGGCCATATCCTCTACGAAATTAATAAAAGTCCAGTCAGCTTCACCAAAGATGGCATCTAGCTTAGTGTAGGTATCCTCATCTGTGTTCCTGAGCACATAAGCACGCTCATTTTTCATTTCAGGATATTTTTTAATCTGCTTATCGGTAACCGTTGAAGGAGATACCTCCTCATAGGCTTCTGATACAGTTTTTTTCTGCTCATCGGTCACAAAGCTGATGATAAAGTCATATCCCTGCTCATTGATGGCATCCGGCGCAGCATGCTCGATCCCATTTTGCTGAATCCCCACATTAACAATATCGGACATGAAATTTGGCAGATTCAAATCCGACATTGCCTGGACAAACAGCAGAACAAAAGCCAGCAAAATCGAAGCGACATAGGGTTTGAGATACTTTGCTAATTTTGTCATATTTGCTTCCTTTCGTTAATGTCTTATTCCGTTTTAGTTGCTTTCGCGGTTCAGCCGCTCGATGGTCTCGGAAAACTCATCCATCAGAGCAATAAACTGCCTGGTTTTTTCTTCTCCCATTTCCTCAGTTGTGCGAGTCAGCAGATTTAGCATAGGCCTCGGTGCTGTTTTCAGCAAGACCCTTCCAGCCTCGGTCAAATTAACGTAAACAACGCGGCGGTCTTTCTTGGTGGTAATACGCTCCACGTATCCAGCGTTCTCAAGGACGTTAATCATCTGAGAAACACCGGGCATCGAGCTGTTTGTCGCCTTGCTCAGCGTTGAGATACGCACCCCGGGCAGTGATGCCGTTCCATTTTTCAAATGCTCATTTTCCTGCTCCTTACAGTGATTGGCAATACGCATTAGCATAAAAAATTCACTTTGGCGCAGGCCATCAATACGCTGCTTGCTCATGGTGTGAAACAGATTCTTTTTTACCTTGTTTAAACTGGCCAGAAACGTTTCCCCAAGGCTTTTCTCATGATCCATGATAAACTCCTTCCCTTTTGGGAACCAGACCTTCCGC
>CAUEUD010000212.1 GCA_959020865.1 Eubacterium limosum
TCCGTTTAGATACAGATATACTGAACTTTGATATTCGCTAGGCGCTGCGATTTGATTCCTTTGAGCGTTTTTTTAAAAAAAGAGAAAAGGAGCTGGATTTTTATTTAGAGGAGCGTACGGTACACTGCATCGGCGATATGGATATCGTGGAGCTGGGTAGAAATCGAGTTTTTTATTCCATTGTTTTTAAAGCAGCCAAAACCGTGAATAAAATGATCAATAAAATGACCGGAAACGCTGCTATCTATCAATTTGAGGATATCATCACTGAGGATGAAAAAATGCTGGGGCTCATCAGCTATGCGAAAAAAATCGCACATATTGACTGTTGTGTTCTGGTCACCGGTCCCAGCGGTACAGGCAAGGAGCTTTTTGCCCATGCGGTGCACAATGCCAGCCCCAGATCAAAGGGTCCGTTTATCGCCATCAACTGTGCAGCTCTGCCGACAGATCTTGTGGAGAGTGAGATTTTCGGTTATGAGCCCGGCGCATTTACCGGGGCAAAACAGGGCGGACAGACGGGTAAAATTGAGCTGGCTGACGGTGGTACGTTATTTTTAGATGAAGTGGGGGAGCTGCCGCTCAATATTCAGTCAAAGCTGCTGCGTGTACTGGACAATCACCGGATTACTCGCCTGGGAGGAAAAACGGAAAAGGCGATTGACGTAAGGATCATTGCGGCCACCAACCGTAATTTAGAGGACGAAGTGAAAAATAAAAACTTTCGTCTGGATCTGTTTTACCGCATTAATACCATTACTTTAGCTATTCCCCCGCTCCGTGAAAGAAGGAGCGATGTCGCTTTATTGAGCCAGTATTTTTTGCAGAAGCTCAACCGTGAAAGTGAGCATAAGGTTTATTCCATAGACGAAGCGGTTCTTACGGCCTTTCAGTCTTTTGACTGGCCCGGAAATGTCCGGCAGCTGCAAAATGTGATGATGCGCGCCTTTTATGTGTGTGAGACCACCAGTCTGTCTTTGGAGGACTTGCCCGATACCGTAAAAGGCCTAAAGGATAAAAATGCCGTTGAACCTTTAACCTTAAAAAACAGTGGCGGCAGCATGCAGGAAGTGGAAAAGGATGTTATTTTAAAAGCCATTCAGGAATGTGGCGGGAATATGACCGCTGCCGCCCAACGGCTCGAAATTGCAAAATCAACCCTCTACCGCAAAATAAAGCGCTATAATATTGTGGTGGAAAAAGTTTTTCACAGACATTAAGCGTCGCAAAACAGAACGATAGTCTCGAACAACCGTCTCATTATGAGACGGTTGTTTTTGTTTTTTGGCCTGAAAAAGCGTGTTTCAGGAGTTATAAATTTGGCATGGTAATTGCATTATATAGTTGCAAGAATAAAAAGAATGGATTGAGGTGCTCAAATGGCATTTACAATTACGGAAAAATGTATTGGCTGTACGGCGTGTTCAAAAAAATGTCCGGTAATGGCCATTGACGGTGAAAAGAAAAAACGGCATACGATCAATAAAAAGCGATGTGTGTCATGCGGGGTATGTCAGCGTGTCTGCCCGAAGGGCGCTGTTTTGGACAGCGCAGGAAAAGGCGGTGATAAGCTGCCGAAAAGCCAGTGGCCAAGGCCGCGGGTAGACCAAGGCCTGTGCAGCGCGTGCGGAATCTGCATGGATGTGTGCATTTTTGGAGCGATCAAGATTTCTTATCCTGCTTTTAAAGGGGATTTAAAGGTGTTTGCCTATCTGGATAAACCCCAGCAATGCGTTGGATGCAGCCAATGTGAAAAAATGTGCCCTTTAGGGGCGGTTAAGATGGAGGTTGGGCAATGAAAGCCGCAAATTATGTGTATGTTAATCTGAGTAATCAGAGTGTAAAAGCATTTCCGATTAAACCGGGCGTTCTCAAAAAGTATCTTGGCGGAAAGATTTTGGCGGCAAAGCTGCTTTATGAGTTGCTGCCTGAAGGCATCGATCCCCTGTCCGAAAAAAGTATTCTTATTGTGAATACCGGGCCCATGAACAATACGGGCGCCCCCTCCTCCAGCCGTTTTAACATGACCTTTAAAAATGTGATGACCGGCGGCGTGGCGTCCTCCAACTGCGGCGGACAGTTTGGCGTGATGTTAAAAAAGGCGGGTGTGGACGGGTTGATCATCGCGGGTAAGGCGGCGTCGCCCTGTTGTCTGGCCATCATGGATGGCGAGGTTATTTTTCAGGACGCCTCACCCCTCTGGGGCTTAGACGCCGAGGCGGTGCAGGAGGTTTATCCCAAGGCTTTTGGCAAGCTGGTCATCGGCCCGGCAGGTGAAAACCAGGTGCGCTATGCCTGCGCGGTTTCAGGAGAACGCGTTGCGGGAAGATGCGGCGCGGGAGCGGTCATGGGTTCAAAAAATCTGAAAGCCCTGGTGGCCTATGGGTCGAAGGCGACAGAGGCTGAAAATCCCGAGAAATTTGACGCTTATATTCAAAAATGGGTTGCTTTTTTAAAGGACCATCCGATGACGGGAAAAGCGCTGGGCCTTTACGGCAGCGCAGGGCTGGTGAGCACCGCCAACGCGTCCGGCGTGCTGCCAACCCGCAATTTTAACAAGGGCAGATGGGAGAAAGCCAACGCGATCTCTGGAGAAACACTGGCGGATACGCTGCTGGTGCGCAACAGCGGCTGTATCAGCTGTCCTATCCGGTGCGAAAGACGTGTGAAGGTCAAGGACAAGGAGGTCAAGGGGCCGGAGTTTGAAACCCTGGGTCTTTTTGGCCCAAATATTGAAAATAGCGATTTACAGCTTATCAACGATATCAATTATGAGGCGGATATTCTGGGGATGGACACGATTTCGCTGGCAGGTACCATGGCCTTTGCCATGGAGCTCTACGAAAAGGGGCTGGCGGATTTTGGGCTTCGCTTTGGTAAAACGGATAATCTGATTGAGGTGATCCGAAAAATTGCCAGGCGTGAAAAGCCATATGATGAGCTGGCTGACGGTTCCATGCGCTTAAGCCAAAAGTATGGCGGCAGTGATTACGCCATTCATGCCAAAGGGCTGGAGCTGGCGTCCTACGAGCCACGCAAATCCGTGGGCATGGGCCTGGGCTACGCAACGGCTAACCGTGGCGGCTGTCACCTGAACGGCGGCTATCTCGCGCTCATGGAATCCATTGGCGTCATGAGCACAGGGCAGACGAACAGCGAGGGAAAACCAGAACTGACCGTGTTTTTGCAAAACGCCATGGAGGCAGCGTCTGCCGCGGGCTTCTGTCTTTTTACACTTCAAACAATGGTTCCTGCCATTTTATTCAAACTGGGACCAGGACATCCGGTGACAGGCGCCGCGGGGAAAGCCATGATTGCCTCGCGGCCCGTGCTTGGGAATATCTGGCCGTTGCTGCCAAAAGCGCTGCCGGTCAATTCCATGTTTTTACTCCCTCACGCCAAGGCCGTGGAGCTGGCCACTGGTATTCCCATGACCACTGGTCAGTTTCTGGAAATCGGCGAGCGGGGCTATAACATGGAGCGGCTTTTTAATCTGCGGGAAGGGCTTACCCGCGAAAAGGATACTCTGCCCAAACGGCTGACGGATGAGCTTCAGGATCCGGACGATCCGAAATCCAGAGTGGATATTGAAACCATGCTTCCGATTTACTATAAGGTCAGAGGCTGGGATGAAAACGGCGTGCCCACCGAAAAAACCATGAAAAGACTCGGACTTACCGATGATCTGCGTTAAATATAGAGGAGAACTCCGGCGGCTTACAGGCGTGGAAGCAGAAAATGTGGACTGCGCTACGCTCAGAGAGCTGCTGCGCCTTTTAAAAAAGACCTATGGAAGAGAAGTCGTAAAGGCCATGCAGCAGTGCCACGTTGTGGTGAATGGAAAACGCGCGGCGTCGGATTTGAAATTATACGATCAGGATGAAGTGTCCTTTATACCTGTCTGTTGTGGTGGATGAAATATCAATTAAGAAAAGGAGCTTTGAAAGTGAATACAACAAAAGTGATCGCTTTTGCCGGAAAAGGTGGTGTGGGAAAAACAAGCCTGGCGGCGTTGACGGTTCGGCTGCTGGTGGAGAGGAATCCTGAGGCGCGGGTTCTTGCCATTGACGCGGATCCGGCGGTTGGCCTCTCCACGGCCCTTGGTGTCGAGGTAACCCATACGGTAGATGATATCCGAAAAAAATTCATTGAAACTGTGGAAAAAGGAAAGAAAAAAGAAGTCATCGAGGTTTTGAACGAAGCACATTACGAGATTACAGACAGCATTGTCGAAACCGAACGCTTTGCATTTTTGGCCATTGGCAGACCGGAAAACGCAGGCTGCTATTGTTCCGTCAACAGCTTTTTAAAAGAAACCATTAGTGTTCTGGCAGAACAGTTCGATTATGTGGTGATCGATGGAGAAGCAGGGATTGAGCAGATAAACCGACGCGTGATGGAAAAAGTAACGCATCTGATCCTGGTAAGCGACGCCAGTAAAAAAGGCATCGGCGTGATCCATACCATCCGGGATGTGGCAATGGAGCTGGGAATGTACAACCGGGCCGGAGCTATTATTAATCGAATAAAAAATGAGACTGTCAGAAATATGGTCGATACTGGAGATATTGAGGTGTTAAGCTTTATTCCAGAGGATGAGACCCTTGGACTGATGGATATAGAAGGCAGAAGCCTTCTTGAATTAAATGAAAGTGCGCTGTCTCTGAAGGGATTGCGGGAAGCGCTTGTTCAAATAAATGTCATATAAGGAAATAAAAGGAGAAAGTGTATGAAAGATCTTAAGCACATCCATTTTTACAGCTCTCTGCTCGAAGAAGCCAACAATGAGCTGGTGCGGGAGGCAAAGAAGGAGGGCGGCGTAGCCGTTGGCTATACCTGTTACTATATTCCAGAAGCTTTGCTCAATGTGGGCAATGCTTTTTCGGTCAGACTTCGAGCGCCGCATACCGGCAGTCTGGATATCGCGCAGTATTATATGGGAAGTCTGAACTGCGGCTATGTAAGAGCTCTGCTAGAGCGTGCTTTTGAAGGCGGGTATAATTTTATAGATGCTTACTTTTCAAGCGAGACCTGCCAGCAGATGAACCGGGTCGTGGAAAATATTGATGAATTAAAGCTGATTGAAAATGAGCGGTTTTACCACAACATTATTGATGCGCCGTTAAAGGTGTCCCCCCATGGGACGAAGCATTACACCAACCAGGTGCGCACGCGCTTTCTGGAGCCATTACGCGATCAGTTTGGTGTTGATATTTCTGAGAAGTCGATTCGCAGTGCTGTGGAAGAACACAATCGGATGTGCGCTGTTTTTGAAGAAATTTCTGAAATGCGAAAAGAGGATAACCCCTGTATTACGGCTACCGAATTTCATATCCTCAATCTGGTCAGTTATGCCTGCCCGACTCACCTCGTTTTACCATATCTGGAAGAAACCCTTGATGATCTGAAAAAGCGTAAGCCTGATCCTAAGAAAAGCTACCGTGCCCGTGTGGTGGTGGTTGGATCAGAGATGGACGATTATGGCTTTACAGAATTGATCGAGTACTGCGGCGCTTACGTGGTCGCAGATCGTTACTGCTTTGGCTCAATGCCTGGGCGCCAGCCGATTCCTTTAAATGATCATGAGGATGTGGTGGATCAGGTTTGCCGCAATTATCTGGAAACCAACCAGTGTCCACGTTTTATGTCTCAGGAGAAGGTACAGGAGCGACGGGATGTGGTTAAAAAAATGGTTGATGACTTCAACGCTGACGGTATTATCTATGAGCAAACAAAGTTTTGCGACTACTGGGGTTATGAGCGTGCGGTAGCGTCTTATGTGCTGCATGAGGAACTGGAGATTCCGACTGTGGCCCTGGACCGGGAGTACAGCGTTCAGGCCTCCGGACAGCTCAAAACAAGAGTTCAGGCCTTTGTTGAAAGCCTCGAAATTAAGAAAATCCAGAAAGACAATGAAGGGAGTAAGGCATGACTGTCACAAGTAACAATTTAAAAGATAACGCGAAGCTTTTTGGAGAAGTCTTTACAGAAGCCATTAAGCTCGAGATGGCGAATTATGATCGGAGACAAATAATAGAAGCTTTAAAAAAGAAATTTGATCCGGATAAACTGAAACCGCTGTTTACGGGTCAGGTATCCATAAAAGATGCTGTGAAGCAGTATCTGAACGGCAGTGGTTTGCAGGATATTATGGAGGACAAAACGGGCCTTTATAAGCATAGAGAATGGCGCGGCCCGAAGGATACCGCCTATGATTATTATAAATGGCTGGAGCTGTGGGGAATCCTTGGAAAATG
>CAUEUD010000213.1 GCA_959020865.1 Eubacterium limosum
ATGCTTTTTCTCTTAATTCTTTTAATGGGTTATCGTAATACATTTTTATTTTCTTCTTTCCTGTCTTGGGCTGTTCCCTTAACTTGACTATATTTTAAATCCTAGAGCAGACTCTAGGTCAAGCTTTTTTATCTTTAATTTTACATTTTTTTCACCAAAATGTAAATTCATTTCGTTGAAAATTATTATTCCGTTTACAATGGCTGATTCTTCATGTTTCTGTATCCGGCTCTTTTCGTTTTTTGTATACAATTATACGAGAATCATTCTTTTTTATATTTAAGATTTTTTTAAGTTTCTTTCCTTTATGAAAAAAATCCTGTTTTTTTAAACGAAATCACTAGAGTGAACTCTAGCTTTTGATGGTAAAATCATGATATAAGCACCTTTTCCACTTAAAAAAGCAGAAAAACCGTTTTGGTTTTCCTGCCTTTTAAATGTTTTATTAAACTCTTATAATTTCCGCATCCTCAATTGCTTTTTCAATCATAGGTCCTGCAATTTCTTCCATTGGTCTTTCTGATTTGACAACGGCTTCCAGCTTAGGTTTTGTTTCAGGATGCTTGGGCACAAAAATCGTACAGCAGTCCTCATAGGGTAAAATAGAGGTCTCAAAAGTGCCGATTCTTTCCGCAATAGCCACAATTTCCTGCTTATCCATTCCAATCAGAGGTCTGAAAACCGGAAGGTCTACAACCGCGTTGGTAGCTCCCAGCCCTTCCTGTGTCTGGCTGGCTACCTGCCCGAGGCTCTCTCCAGTGGTCAGAGACATGGCCCCATTGCGTCTGGCAATCTCCTGGGCGATCCGCATCATATACCGGCGGATAATAATGGTTGTCTGACGTTCTGGGCACACCTCAACAATTTTCGTCTGGATTTCTGTAAAAGGCACGACGTACAGAGTGACCTTGCCACAGTAACCCGACACAATTTTTGCCAGGTCAATGACTTTTTCTTTGGCGCGGTCACTGGTGAAAGGAAAACTGTGGAAATAAACACCGATCAGCTCCACTCCCCTTTTCGCCATCATATAGCCTGCAACTGGGCTGTCAATTCCGCCGGAGAGCAGTAAAGCCGTCTTGCCGCTGCACCCTACGGGAAGGCCGCCATTGCACTGAATAAATTTATGATAGATATAGGTCTCTTCCCGGACCTCAACCCATAAGTTCATATCTGGAGTGTGCATATCGACCTTAATGTCCGGAATGTTGCGGAGCACGACAGCCCCCAGTCGCCGTCCCAGCTCTGGTGACTGAATGGGGAAACGCTTATCCCCACGTTTGGCAGTAATACGGAAGGTTTTAAAATCCGCTGCGTTGGCCTGTTCCAGTGTGGCCTTTTCGATGACGTCAATATCACTTTCCACCACAATGGCCGGGCTGACCGATACAATCCCAAAGACCTTTGTGACTGCTTCCAGCGCACCCTCCAGATCTTCCTCGGAAAGATGCACAATAATGCGCCCCTGTATTTTCTGAACCTTTACACTCTCAAAGCGCTTCAGGGTATTGCGGATATTTTTTACCAGTAAATCAATAAAGTAATTTCGGTTCAGGCCCTTCAGACTGATCTCATCATATCTTACTAAAATGACGTGTTTCATCAATTCATTCCTCACTTTTATTTTTTTCGGCGCAGAAGCTTACGCAGCTGGCCCACTGCCTTTTCGATGGCCTCTGCGGCCTCCAGCACTTCCTCTTCGGTGGTCATCATGGAAAAGCTGACACGGATGGTTCCTTCCTTATACTCCTCGGGAAGGCCAATGGCCTTTAAAACATACTGCTTTTCCTTTTTATGCGACGAACAGGCCGAGCCGGTCGATACATAAATATGCTGCGCCTCCAGGCTGTGGAGCAGCACTTCGCCCCTGACGCCTTTAAAGGACAGGCTTAAAACATAGGGACAGCCATTTTCAGGCCCATTGACCCGCATGTCCTCAATATTTTCCTTGAGGCAGTTTATCATCTCACTCCGTATGGCACGCATTTTCTCCAGCTGGCCGGAACCGCAGGCCTGCTGCATTTCAACGGCCTTGCCAAGCCCCATGATTCCTGGAACGTTCTCTGTACCAGAGCGGAGGTTGCTCTCCTGGCCTCCTCCAATGATCAGCGGTTTGATCCTGACGCCTTTTCTGATATAAATCGCGCCAATTCCCTTAGGCCCGCAAATTTTGTGCCCGCACAGAGTCAACGCGTCAATCTTACAGGCTTTTACATCGACAGGCAGCTTCATAAATCCCTGGACATAATCGGTATGGAAAAGACAGCTCGGGTTGCATTTTTTAACAAGCTCCCCAATGGCTGCCAGATCCTGCGCTGTCCCGGTTTCATTGTTAACCCCCATAATACTGACAAGCGCCGTGTGATCGTTGATACTTTTTTCCAGCTCGCCCATATCGATAAAGCCATCATGATCCACACTCAGGTACACCACATCCATGCCGTGGTCCTCATAGAATTTAAAGACTTCCAGAACAGAAGGGTGCTCAATCTGAGTTGTTATAATCCTTATGTTCTCAACACGCTGGTTCTCAACGATACCTTTAATGATCGTATTATTGCCCTCTGTTCCCCCAGACGTAAAATAAAGCTCCTCTGGCTTACAGTGAATGGCGCCGGCTACGCGGCCGCGCACATCCTTAATCGCTCTTTCGACCACAATTCCCCGGTCATATAAAGAGGATGGGTTTCCATACTCCTCTGTAAGATAGCGCATCATTTCTTTCGCAACTTCCGGATGGGGACGCGTTGTTGCAGAATTATCCAAATATATTTCGTTCACTCTCATCACCTGATCTCAATTTCAATTTCCCAAGTCTGCCCTCTATTATACCCTACCGGCAGCCGCCGCTCAAGAAATACCATAAAAAAACCGGACGAATTGTCCGATTTAAATTTCCATAACAATTTTTGCGTTATCACTGTGTCTTCAGCTCTTTATCTAAAAAGATGCGGCTGCCCACAGCATTGCGCTGGCCCTGGTACTTTCCGGTATAAGGATTAAGTGCTTCCTCATCCATCTGGGCAAATACCAGCTGGCAGATACGGCGTCCTGCCTCCAGTTTAATGGGCAGACGATTGGCATTGTAAAGCTCCAGGGTGATTTCACCTTCAAAGCCAGGGTCAACCCACCCTGCGTTCTGGATAAACAGGCCCATGCGGCCGATGGAGCTTCTTCCCTCCACAAAAGCCGTCAAATCACAGGGAAGCTTGATGTACTCCATGGTCGTGGCCAGCAGAAAGGAATTCGAAGGGATAATAATGGAGTCACTCTCAAACTGGACATACTGGATCTCGTCCGTCATGGACATTGCCTCAAACTTATTTTCATCCAGTTTCAGAAAATTGCGGCCAAGCCGAATATCTACCGAAGCTGGCTGCACCTGTCCCTTCTCCAGAGGATCAATAATCAGCTCACCGCTGTCTAAATATTTATAAATGCTTTTATCTGATAAAATCATTGGTACCACCTAACGTATTTTTGACTATTTTAACATGCCCCGCTCTGCTTTTCAATCTGTTTCACTAAATTATCGTCTAAATTCCAAAAGCCCTGATACCCTCGCAGCAAAATTGGCTTTTCAAAAAAAACGGGATGTTTCAGCTTCCAGGCATAGCGCCCGTCAGAAAAATCGCCTCGCTTTATTTCATCTTTTGAGAGCGAATTTCTCAAAAACTCCACCGGGCAGCAATCGGTTATTTCGACAGTTCCAATAATTGCACCTAACGCCATTCCTTCCTCATATTCTGAATTTTTAATTTTAGCCGCATGGATCGCAACTCTGCCGCGTATTTTGGTAGGCCAGGAACGGGTTTCATACTGCTTTAGGCCCAAAACAACGTAGTTTGCCCAGGGTTGATGTATACTGATCGCTTTCAATGTTTTTCTCCTCTTTTTCTATAAACTATTTCTTATTATGAACCATTCTCCGCATTTTTTCAACTGAACAGGTCAACCACTTCTTTAAAACCATTAAGAATTGTGGAACTGTTTTCATATAATTAAAAAATAAATACAATTTAATGTTTTTTACTTAAACATTTTCAATTGAATTTAAAATGTTTTGAATTTATTATTTACTTTTCCTTCATTTACTTATAAGATAATATTATCTTTGATTAACTGGAGCACTAATCAAAGCAATAAAAAAATGTTAAGAGAGAGAGATTGGAAGAATGAACAAGTACAGACAACTCAGAAAAGAACGCAACTTGTCCCAGGCAAATCTTGCCGAAAGATTGGGTGTTTCACAGACTGCTGTCAGCCAGTGGGAAACGGATAAAAATTATCCGGATATTAACACAATTAAACAGTTAGCAGATATTTATTCTGTCACAACGGATTACCTGCTT
Source organism: Eubacterium limosum (assembly GCA_959020865.1). Classification (GTDB taxonomy): domain Bacteria; phylum Bacillota; class Clostridia; order Eubacteriales; family Eubacteriaceae; genus Eubacterium; species Eubacterium limosum_B. Next base: position 4,353 of record CAUEUD010000213.1, read on the forward strand.
GGCGTAGACTCAAGTCGTCTGAAAAAGGATAATGAAATCGTTGTTTACACCCGTGTACCTGCAGGTGTAGAGTGGGCAAACATTGAAGAACGCGCTGGATATGAAGAATTGGGCGTTAAAATGCTTGAAAACGGCAAAACCTATGTTGGTTTCAAAGTTTCTGATGACGAAATGGCGCCGGTCTTCTTAAAAGATGACGTTCTGATCATCGAAGTCCGCGACAACTGCGAAGATGGTGAAATTGCGCTGGTACAGGTAAGCGGCTATGATGCAGAGATCAAATATGTTTTCATGCAGCCGAACGGCGTTCTGGTACAGCCTTTAGTACCTTCTAAACGCGGCGATTTTTATGCAAATACCAGCAAAGAAAAAGCCCGTATTCTCGGCGTTGTCCGTCAGGTAAGACGCAGTCTTTAATTTAGTCATAAATCCTTCTGGTTGATCAACCAGAAGGATTTTTTATGCCTGCCTCTTTCTTGACAGGAGGCATTTTAAGGCGTATGCTTAATAATAAAACCTAAAATCAGGGAGGTATTTATGAAAGATATTGATCTCGTTTATTTCAGTCCTACAGGAAATACCCGCAAAACGCTCCAGACTATCGCCGCCGGAGCCCAAACCCAGGTAATCGAGCATGACAGAACCTATCCTCAGGGCCGCAGAGAGAAGCTTCATTTCACAAAAGACAGTTTTGTGATTCTTGGTTGTCCTGTCTACGCTGGACGTATCCCGCCAAAGCCGGAAAATATTTTTGAAGGCATTGAAGGGGACGACACACCCGTTGTCCTGGTTGTAACCTATGGAAACCGTGAGTATGACGACGCTTTACTGGAGCTGAAAAACCTTGCCATCGAAAATGGCTTTATCCCAGTAGCTGCCGCTGCTTTTTTGGCAGTCCATTCCTACAGCGACAAGCTGGCAGGCGGGCGTCCGGATGAAAACGACCTAGAAATCATGGGGGATTTTGGCCGTACCATCCGCGAAAAATACCTGCGGAAAAACGATTATAAGGGAACGCTTATCGTAAAAGGCAATTCCCCTTATAAAGACGGTATGAACTATACCCCTCTGGCACCGGAGGTATCAGAGGACTGCACCCAATGCGGTGAGTGTGTCTCTGTCTGTCCGGTCGCTGCCATTAATCCAGACGACCCGACCCAAACCGATCCAGACCTCTGCATCCGCTGCTGCGCCTGCGTAAGAATCTGCCCGGTCGAAGCCCGCAAATTTACAGCACCGCCATTCCTGGCGACTGTTCAATTCCTTGAAAGCAATTTCGCAGGGATTTATAAAAAACCTGAAATCTTCTATATCACTGAAGACTAAAAAAACCGGCTTAAGCCGGTTTTTTTATTAATCTTCTTTGTTTTCTTTTTCTGCAAAGCTGTCTAAGAGCTTTTCTAAGATCTGCACGGCGTCATCATCCGGGTTTTCTTCGATCAGTTTTTCGACACTCTGCCCGATATAGTATTCCAGATCATCCTGGGTAACGTCGAAATCTTCATCCTTTGCAATCTCTGCGAGCTTCCCAAAAAGGCGATGGCGTCTTTCTTCCAGACGTTCTTCTTTTGATTTCCCATCAAATACGACACCTTCAACAAACTCGTCCCATTTGCTCGCTATCTTTTCACCAAGACCTTCCTTTTTAGGCGCTGGATTCGCCTCTTTTTCGGCCTCTTCCTGCTGTTTGTCATCAATATGAATTATTTCTTCGAGAATATCATTCTCCGGATTATCCGGAATGGTTGTCAAAGGTGTATAGCTCTCGTTCATCAATGCCGGGTCCATTAACATGGAACTGGCTGTGTGCACAAACTTTTCATTATATTTGTCCAGAGACTCTCGTTTGTTTTTAATATAAGTAATAAATTTTT
>CAUEUD010000214.1 GCA_959020865.1 Eubacterium limosum
TCAGAAATAATCAAGAATCCCCGAAAAATCATTTTGGGAATGAAAAGAGTGTTTTTTTGTTCGACAAACATAAAATTTTGCCAATTGAAAAATTAACTTATCAATTGGGTAAAACTGTGATATAGTATAAATTAAATAAGCAAAGTTCATTAGGAGGGAATTCTTATGAAAAAATTTATCAATGATGTTGAAAACGTTGAAAACGAGATGCTTGAAGGGATTGTCGATGCCCATCCGGATTATGTTAAACGCCTTGAAGGTTTAGACGTACTGGTAAGAGCAGATAAAAAAGAAGGAAAAGTAGCGCTTGTCAGCGGCGGCGGCAGCGGACATGAACCAGCTCACGGCGGTTTTGTCGGCAGAGGGATGCTCGATGCTGCGGTAGCCGGCGCTGTATACACCTCTCCAACACCAGACCAGGTTTACGAAGCCATCAAAGCAGTTGATGCCGGAAACGGTGTATTATTAGTCATCAAGAATTATACTGGTGATGTCATGAATTTTGAAATGGCTGCTGAAATGGCAGAAGGCGACGGCATTGAAGTGGCTTCTGTTGTTACCAACGATGACGTTGCAGTACAGGACAGCCTTTATACGACTGGCCGCCGCGGCGTTGCTGGAACCATTTTTGTTCATAAAATTGCCGGAGCCAAGGCAGAAGCAGGCGCTCCTTTAGCAGACGTTAAAGCTGTTGCTGAAAAAGTTATCGCCAATGTACGCACCATGGGCGTTGCAATCAAACCATCAACCGTTCCTGCAGCAGGAAAACCGGGCTTTGAACTGGCAGAAGATGAAATGGAAATCGGTATTGGTATCCACGGCGAACCAGGAACCCACCGCGAAGCTTTAAGACCGGCAAACGAAATCGTAGACCATCTGCTTGAAAAGATTTTAGCAGATATTGACTACTCAGGCTCCGAAGTTGCTGTTATGGTTAACGGCGGCGGTGCAACACCTGCGATGGAACTTTACATTCTCAACAAACGCGTTCACGATGTATTAACCGAAAAGGGCATTAAGATTGCCAAAACCTTTGTTGGCAACTACATGACCTCCATCGATATGGCTGGGGCTTCCATCAGTCTGTTGAAACTGGACGACGAAATGAAGGAACTGCTGAACGCACCGGCAGATACCATTGCATTAACACAATTTTAAGTAATTCATTAAATTAGATATGATATCATAATGACAGGCCCAACCGGCCTGTCATTTTAGAGCATATTAAAAATAACACAGAGATACGGAGAGGATATGGAGAAAACAGCACGGAACCTCCGGCTCTGTGTCTTTGTGTTTCTTTTAATAGTAGAAAGGAATTAATTATGGCAGCAACAAAAGAAAATGTATTAACTTTTATTCACCTGTTTAATGATAAAATGCAGGAACACCGTCAGGCTTTAACCGATATGGACCAGGCCATCGGTGATGGTGACCACGGTATTAACATGAGCCGCGGCATGAAAGCCGTTGAAGAAAAATTGCCAACATTTGAAGAAAAGAACATTGATGACATCTTAAAGGGAGTTGGCATGACACTGGTTTCAACTGTTGGCGGTGCCTCCGGGCCATTGTACGGCACTGCGTTCATGAAGGCTGGAATGACTTCCAAGGGAAAAGATGCACTGACCGCTGAGGATATCAGTGCAGCTCTGGAAGCCGCCATTGAAGGGATCAAACAGCGCGGTAAGTCCACCACAGGTGAAAAAACCATGCTCGATGCCATTGTACCGGCCAAAGAAGCCTATGACAAAGCTGTTAGTGAAGGAAAAGGAATCGCGGCAGCACTGGCGGACGCTGAAGCTGCTGCATGGGACGGCGTCGAATACACCAAGACAATCATTGCAACCAAAGGCCGTGCAAGCTATCTGGGCGAACGCAGCATTGGACACCAGGATCCTGGAGCAACCTCTATTACCTATTTAATTCAGGCAGCGAAAGAAGCTGGAGAACAGGCCGGGGCGTAAACCATGGTAGGAATCGTTGTTGTATCACACTCGCAGAAAGTAGCGGAAGGCGCTAAGGAACTGGCCCTGCAGATGGCGGCTGATGCAAAGATTGCAGCGGCAGGCGGTCTTCAGGATGGCAGTATCGGCACTGATATGGAAAAGATCACCAATGCCATCAATGAGGTTATGTCCGATGACGGTGTTATCATGCTGGTTGATATGGGTTCAGCCATCATGACTTCTGAAATGGCCATCGAGATGTCTGACAACCCTGAAAAGATTAAAATTGTCGATACTCCTGTTGTTGAGGGAACGATTTTTGGAGCCGTTGAAGCTTCAATCGGCTCTTCGATGGAACAGATTATGGACGTTTTAGCGCAGGCAAAGACCCAGCCAAAATTCTAATTTTTTCATTAATAATGTAAGAAAGTTCAGGACCGTATGTTTAAAGCACGGTCCTTTTTCTTTTTTGATGAATTGTTATCGAGAGGTCATTATTCTTGAAACGCTATTAAAAGTATGATATTATTGTAAAAATATGAGGAAAAAATATATTGTGTAAAAGGATAAGGATGAGTGTGGTATGAATGAAAAGCGAAAAAAAGTAGTTCTCTGGATAAGCGTGGTTGTTTGGATGGGCGTTATCTTTATGTTTTCGGCGCAGAATGCCACAGAATCATCCTCCTTAAGCGGAAGCGTTGTCGGTGCGATTCTCCATGCCATCAAGACTGTTTTTCCAGATATACGGCAGGTAGAGCTGAATCATCTGCAATTGTGGATCAGTTTTTTTATCAGGAAGGCAGCGCACGCCTCCATTTACTTTGTTTTGGGCATATTAGTATACACAGCAATCGGAAAAAAGGTCAGCCGGAAAAAGCGTTTTTTGGCGGCTGTTGCGGTTTGTTTCCTTTATGCGTGCACCGATGAGTTTCACCAGCGTTTTGTACCAGGCAGAAGCTGCGAATTCAGAGACGTATGTATTGATACTGGCGGAGCGCTTTTGGGAATCGGTTTTGTCATTTTTATCAACTGGGTAAGGCGTATTAAGAATGGCAGACCGTGGAAGGAAGCCATCCATGACATCCGTATTCACGGAATTCTCTGGGGGATTGCCGGCGTTATCTTTGTGATGGTTTTATGCTGCCTTTACCTGTATCTTGGTAAGAATATCCTGGTGACTACAAAATATACCATGAAATCAGCAGATATACCGGAAGCCTTTGATGGCTATAAAATACTGCAGATATCGGATTTTCACTCAAAAAAATTTCCGGATAACAATGAGGGACTGGCAAAAACGATTAATGAATTGGCGCCCGACATTATTGTGGCAACCGGCGATATGCTGAATGCTGCCCAGGATGATGACGGAGAGGTATTTCTGGAGCTGATCCCAAAGATAGACCCGGATATTCCGATTTACTATGCGGCAGGCAACCATGAGACTGTTGATGAAGTAACAGATCCCAAAAGTGCAGGTGTGTATTTTGAGCAGATTGCAGCGCTGGGCGTTGTTCGTCTGGACAATGAGAAGACCGTTTTGTATAAAGACGGTGAGAGCATAGATCTGTATGGCTTGGAAATAGAGATGACCTATTACAGAGATCGAAGAAATCCAGACTTTGATAAACTTAAGCTGAAATCAGAGCATATTGGGGAGTTGATTGGTTCGGCAGAGGATTCACGGTTTGTGGCACTGATGGCCCACAACCCACTTTATTTTGAAGCTTATGCCGACTGGGGGGCAGACCTGACATTATCGGGCCATGTCCACGGCGGAATGATCTATGTGCCATTTAAGGGCGGAATGTTTTCTCCGGAGTATAGTCTCTGGCCGCAGTATTATGCAGGGGACTATCACATAAACGACAAGGTTATGTTTGTAAACAGAGGGATTGGCAGCAGCGGAAGCATACCGGTACGAATCCTGGACAACCCGGAAGTATGCCTGATTACCCTGGAAAAGCTCCAATAAAATATGTACACAATACTGGACAGTGCTGTTAAATTTAACAGCACAAAAAATAGATGATTTATAAAATAAAAAATTGATTTATTGGTTGTTTAATAGTATAATCACTTATAAATAAATTAATTAAAAGGCATTATTGATTAAAACAATAATGCTTTTAATATGTCTGAGAACATGGGAGAAATTAATGAAAAAAGATTCCAAGGATATGGCAGTACGCGTCGCATTCCTGATTTTCTTGGATGTTGTGGTACTCTTTTTATCCTATTTATTCGCATTTTTGCTGACCTACAATTTTAAAATTCCCTTTAATTCTGTCAGTGGCGCGCGTTGGTTTTTAGCCATGGGGATCGGCATCAAGGTGGTTGTTTTTTTCATCACTGGTATGTACAATACCCTCTGGCGCTATGCAAGTATTGAGGAGCTCTGGCAGATCACCTTTTCTGTCATTCTTGCGAACATTCTGACCTTTGTGCTGTATTTTGCCATCGGCGCAGGGATTCCGACAACTGTTCAGATTCTGTCATTTGTATTTGATCTGATTATGGTAGGTGCGATTCGCATTTTCTATCGGACAGGCAGGCGCATAAAACAGGGCGTCGGAGGTAAGGGCAACTGCAGGAATGTTCTGATTGTCGGCGCAGGCGAAGCGGGTATTAAGATTCTAAGGGAGCTGGCGGCAGGCGAGATGAAAAGCTATGTCGTTGGATTTGTGGATGATAATGTCTATAAACAGAAAAAGAAAATCAATGGGTTGACCGTCTTGGGCGGTCGAGAAGATATTCCCGAAATTGTCGAGGATGAACAGGTCAATGAAATCATCATTGCGCTGCCGTCTGTCCCTAAAAAGGAAATGAATGAAATCGCGGAGATCTGCCATAAGACAGGACGTCCAGTCCGGGTTTTACCCAGCTTTGATGACATCCTGAATTATGACGTTAGTCTCAGCAAGTTAAGAGACTTGCAGATCGAGGATTTGCTGGATCGGGATGAAATTCATCTGGATAAAAGTGTCATTTCTGAGTTTATCAGAGGCAAGGTGGTGCTGGTGACGGGTGGAGCAGGCTCTATCGGTTCTGAGCTCTGCCGGCAGATCATCAAATATCAGCCGAAGCAGCTTGTTATACTGGATATTTATGAGAATACGCTGTATTATTTGGAGCTGGAGTTGCGGCGCTATATCCATGAACTGGAAATCGAAAGTGGCTATGGCATACGTCTGGATCTGGAGATTACCAGTATTCGCGATAAAGCCAGTGTCAACAGCCTGTTTGAACGTTATCGCCCGCAGGTGGTCTTCCATGCGGCGGCGCATAAGCATGTCCCGCTGATGGAGAAGACGCCAAAGGAAGCAGTGAAAAACAACATTTTTGGGACAAGAAACGTGCTGGACGCCTGTGTTGAATATCAGATTGAAAAATTTGTGCAGATATCCACAGACAAGGCTGTTAAGCCGACCAATGTGATGGGAACAACCAAGCGCGTCTGTGAAATGCTGATCCAGCTTTACGATCAGCACAATCAAACGGAGTTTGTCGCTGTTCGTTTTGGAAATGTTCTCGGAAGCAATGGCAGCGTTATTCCCATATTTAAAGAACAGATTGCAAACGGAGGGCCGCTGACAGTCACCCATCCCGATATAGAGCGGTTTTTCATGACCATTCCTGAGGCAACACAGCTGGTTCTTCAGGCCGGCAGTATCGCCCACGGTGGAGAGATCTTTGTGCTGGATATGGGGGAACCGGTTAAAATTAAAGATTTGGCTGAACGTATGGTCCGTCTCTCGGGTTATGAGCCTTACACAGAGATGCCGATTGTCTTTTCAGGCTTGAGACCAGGGGAAAAATTATACGAAGAGCTTTCCTACGATATGGCTGAATTTGATAAAACACGGTATAAAGATATTTTTGTTGAAAAGCCAGAGGTTTTTGATGAAATAGTAATACGTGATGAGCTTGAAAAATTGAAACAAATTGTCGATAGCGGGACGATGGCAGAAGTGATTGACCAGTTGAAAATAATCGTTCCAGACTATCACCCTAACCGTGAAACTAATATTTAAAAAGAGATACAAGGAATATAAAAATTCCTTGTATCTCTTTCTCTTTTAAGTTATAATTGTTTTTGTTATAATAAAATAGTTATAATTTAAAGTATATAAAATAATGAAGGGAAAATTTTGATGGAAGAGATTAGTTTACATGACATACTGGATATGTTAAAGGAAAACTGGAAATTTATTGTCATTTTAACCTTGTGTTTTATGATTGTGGTTTCAGTGTTTACCA
>CAUEUD010000215.1 GCA_959020865.1 Eubacterium limosum
GCAGATGGAGCAGACCCTCATTGCACTGTGAGCTCCCGGCCGGCAAAGGCCACCCCTTAACGGGATCTTCCTTAAACTCGTTGGCCAGATTCGGGTCTGACTTAATGCGTTCCATTGCATCGCTGAATTTTTCCTGAATACTCATCTGATTCCTCCTGAAAATTTAATTATTCTTCTTTATTCTACTATATCACAATACCGCATAATCTTCGATTACAATAACCGTATTAAAGAGACCTTTTCGGTAAAATCCCATATTGGTGGCACCAAATTCAAAATAAATAATTATTTAAAGAATTTAGCATATAATGGATAGATTATCAATTTCACCGTCTTTAAAGGAGGCGTTATCCGTGAAAAAAGAAACCTTAATTGACCAGGCTTATGCATTTGCCTATCCGATGCTGTTAATGGAAATGACAAAGCGTGTCATGACCAACACCGACAGAGTAATCGGCTTTCGAGCCCCGGTCAATACCCTCTGCCATTCCGAGGCGCTGGCCAATGCGTCCAACCACGAGGTTGTCTCACCCAATGTGGATACCCTGTATTCCCAGGCCTTTCTGGACCTGAGCAGAGGCCCGCTGATTTTTAAAAAGCCTGCGGCAAACCGCTACTGCACCGTTGCTTTTCTGGACGCCTGGACCAACTGTCCTTATATTCTCGGGACAGGCGCCATTGATGGAAACGCGCCGGGAAGCTACATGATCGCCGGCCCAGGCGATACTGTCACAAAGGCTCCGCCTGGCATGACGCTGCTCAAAATGCCCACCAACACGGTCTGGCTGCTGATCCGGACAGTGCTGTACAGCCCCGATGACCTGGACAATGTCCGCGATATCCAGAAAGCCTTCAGCCTCAGCGTCATTGATCCCCTGCAAAAAATCAAGGGAAGAGTCAATCTGGCCGATACCTTTGTACCGGTAGACCGGGTTAACCGGATGGATATTTCCGAGTATTTTAATACCTTTAACCAGCTGCTGGAAAGCAATCCTCCCTACCCCGAAGACAGCGCCTTTTTAGAACAGATCAGGCCTCTCGGCATCGGCGCCGGCCTCACCTTTGACCTCTCAGATTTTACCGATGAGGAGGCTGTTGCCATCTGTGATACCAACACACGGGTCATTAAGGATCTGCTGTCAAAGTCCGCTGACTACACACATAATGTCAACAACTGGTCCTTCTTTAAAGACAGCATGGCTGCCTTCGGAACAGATTACAGCTACCGCGCTTATGTAGCCCTGACCGGCTTCGGCGCAAACCCTGAATCCATGGCCGTATACCCCTTTGGCAGAGCCGACCAGAACAATGATCCCCTAAGCGGCGGTCATTCCTATACCCTGCATTTTGAAAAGGGCAGCCTTCCGCCCTGCCGGCAGGATGGCTTCTGGTCCATTACACTGTACAGCAAAAACAACTTCCTGGCCGATAACGCCATAAACCGCTACTGTATCAATGACCGCTCCGGTCTGGTGCCGAATGCTGACGGCTCTTATGATATTTTTATCCAAAAGGAGCCGCCCTCAGCTACAGCCAACTGGCTCCCCGCCACAGAGGGTGAATTCCACCTGATCATGCGCATCTATCTTCCTGCACCCCAGGTGCTCGACGGTAGCTGGAAGCCGCCTTATATTTTCAAAAAATGATAGAAGGACGACCGCCCGAAACGAGCGGTCGTCCTTTTTTGTCTTAACGGTTCAGAATCTCCATAAATTCCTCTCCTGTGATGGTTTCTTTTTCGAGCAGATAACGGGCCAGCTCGTGGAGCTTTTCCTGATTATCCTTTAGGATACCAATGGCCTTTTCGTGGGCGCTGCCGATAATATCCATAACCTCCCGGTCCACCCGGGCCGCAGTCTCGGCAGAACAGGCCAGCGAGGTGTCGCCGCCGAGATATGGGTTGTCCACTGTTTCCAGGGCCACCATTCCAAAATCCTTACTCATACCAAAGCGGGTAACCATGGCCCTCGCCAGACGCGTAGCCTGCTCAATATCATTGGACGCGCCAGAAGTCACCGAATTAAAGATAATTTCCTCAGCGGCCCTGCCGCCTGTAAAGGTCGTAATCTTATTGTAGATCTCATCCCGGCTCATCAGGTTGTGCTCACCCTCATCCACCTGCATGGTGTAGCCCAGGGCTCCAGAAGTACGCGGGATAATGGTAATCTTGTGTACCGGCGCCGAATCGGTCTGCTTTGCCGCCACCAGGGCGTGCCCCACCTCATGGTAAGCCACAATTTCCTTTTCCCTGGGGGATATGGCCGCATTCTTGCGCTGGTAGCCTGCAATGACGACCTCAACACTTTCCTCAAGGTCGCTCTGCTTAACCCTATTGCGGCCGCAGCGCACCGCACGCAATGCCGCCTCGTTGATGATATTGGCCAGATCCGCGCCGGAGGCTCCGGCAGTGGCCCGGGCAATGGCATTATAGTCAATGTTCCCATCCATCTTGACATCCTGAGAATGAACTCTCAGAATCGCTTCACGGCCATTGAGATCGGGCAGCTCAACCGGGATACGCCGGTCGAAACGGCCCGGGCGCAGCAGCGCCTGGTCAAGGGTTTCCGGACGGTTGGTCGCGGCCAGGATAACAACACCTTTCTTGCCGTCAAAGCCATCCATCTCCGACAGCAGCTGGTTAAGGGTCTGCTCACGCTCGTCGTTTCCGGTAAAGCCCTTGCTGTCACGCTTCTTGCCAATGGTGTCAATCTCGTCAATGAAGACTATACACGGCGCCTTATCAGTGGCCTGCTTAAACAGGTCCCGAACCTTGGCCGCGCCCATACCAACAAACATCTCCACAAATTCAGAGCCCGAGATCGAAAAGAACGGGACCTTAGCCTCACCCGCGACGGCTCTTGCCAGAAGGGTTTTACCGGTTCCCGGAGGGCCCACAAGCAGAGCCCCCTTTGGCAGGTTCGCGCCAATGTCGGCATATTTTTTAGGATTGTGCAGAAAATCGACAATCTCTGTCAGGGCCTCCTTGGCCTCATCCTGGCCGGCCACATCCTTAAAGGTTTTGCCGGTTTCCGCCTCCACGTATATTTTCGCGTTGCTCTTGCCAAAGGTCATGGCATTGCCGCCCATTTTCTTCTGAAGCCTGTTGCCCATGAGCTGCCCGATTCCAAAGATCAGCAGGAAGGGAAGAATCCAGGTGAGCAGAAAGCTGATAATGGGAGATGTCCTCTGCTGTGCAATTTGGGTAAAGGAAATTTTGCCCTGGTCATTGCTGCCCTTGGCGGCAGACAAACGGTTGACCAGTTCTGGATCGTCCATTTTACCGGTGCTGTAAATCGTCTCCTTACCGCTGCCGTCCTTTGTCTTATATACAATTTCATCGTTATTTATTTCAACCGCATCGATGGTTCCACTGTCGATGGCGGATAAAAAGGTTCCGTAATCAACCTCGGTTACCTGCTCCTTCATCAGCGATGGGAATACCAGCGCGTTGAGAAGCATGATGATCACCAGTCCGATCAGATAATAAAATATAAGGGGTTTTCTGGGGGGTTTTTTCTGTTCCATTTTTTCTCCTTTGATTATTTTTGAACACTCCAGTAAAATTAAACAAATGTTGATTTTTGTACGTTGGTTGTATTATAATAAAGGAAATCCCTTCTTTCAATAAACAATACATCGACTTTTGTACAAAATCGAACACTTGACATAAATTTGTTTGATTTTATAAAATTCAACTTAAAAGGAGCTTAATCCATGGGAAGTAAAGCGGAATACCGCAGCGCCATTCGTTCGCGCAAACTCATAAAAACAGCTTTTATGGAGCTGGCTGCTGAAAAAGAAATTTCAAAAATTACGGTAAAGGACATTGCCGACAGGGCCGACATCAACCGGGGTACCTTTTACGCCCATTACCGCGACGTTTACGATGTCCTCGAGCAGATTGAGGACGAGGCCATCGAGAACCTCAGCTATTTCCTCGACAATCTCAACAATTCAGTTGAAAACATCGGTGACATGATGCACCCCATCGACTGCTATCTGAACAGGGACATCAAGCTCAGCCAGAGGCTTCTCAACTCCAGAGAATCTGAGATGTTCTTTAAAAAGCTTCACAAAGTCTTTAAGGAAAAGCTTTTATCCAATGAAGGCTATACAAAAATATTCGAGGGCGATCCCCTGTCCCAGGAGATCTGCACCACTTTTATCACCTACGGCTGTGCCGGTGTTCTCCAAAACTGTATGCAGCACCGGGAACTCTATTCGCCGGAAACTGTCAATCAGGCTCTGAACCAGTTTATCGAGGGCGGCATCCTGGCCTTCGGCAAAAATAAAAAGACGATGGATTAATGCCCATCGTCTCAGGCTGTAGACAAAGTCAAAATGTTAAGACAAAGTTAAAGCAAAATGCGATTTTATAGTTGATGGTTGATAGTTATTGAACCCTTTTTCTTCAAAAAAGCGAATAAGAAGCTGGTCGCAGGCCATATCCGATCAATTCTGCCTGCGGCAGATTTGCACCTGAACTATCCACTTTCAACTTTCAACTGAATCGTCCTCTCTTTAACGCTCTGCCTGTTTGTGATAACATTTGTTTAATTAGTGATGATGTCCGCAGCTATGTCCATGCTGGCCGCAGCCGCCGTTTTCATGATGGTGCCCGCAGCTCTCGCCGTGGGCGTGGTCATGGTGATCACAGTGGACATTGGGGTTGTAGTCCAGCGTGCCGTTCATATAGGCCAGAACAGCCTGATCTGCGCTGCCGGCTACGCCGCCTTTAAACAGGATGCCGGCATCCATCAGGGCATTCTGGGCTCCGCCGCCGATACCGCCGCCGATTAACAGGTCAACGGACTCATCCTTTAAAAAGCCTGCCAGGCTCCCGTGTCCAACACCGTTGGTGTCCACGACCTGCGAGGCCAGAATCTGGTCTGCGTTGACATCATAAATCTTAAACTGGCTGGTATGCCCAAAATGCTGAAATACATGTCCATCTTCATAAGTAACTGCAATTCTCAATTGTTATACCTCATTCCTCTTTTTCGGTTTTTTTAGGACAGCGTCCCTTTTCCTGATGACAGCCACATTGTCTTTTGACGCATTGCCGCATTCTGCAGCCGCATTCCCGGTCGGTACAGATATCATAGCTTCCGCCCTCTATTTTAAGCGTCGCGCCTGTAATCAGGTGCTCCGCCAGTTTTGACCGGGCGCTGTTATAAATGCGCTGGGCCGTCGTGCGAGCCACTGCCATCTGTTCTGCACACTCTTCCTGGTTAAGGCCAACATGGTCAATGAGCCGGACGGTCTCGTATTCCTCCAGCGTCATCACCACTGGCTCAGCCTGCTTTTTGCACGCGTCTGCGCAGACAAATATTTTTCCCTCAGGCAGTCCGCATATCCGCCTGCGTTTCGTTGGCCTTGGCATATCTATTCCTCCCTCAGTGGTTCATCTGTCTTTATTATACCGTTATTATGGGCATATGTCAATAATCTTTTAAATCAGCCCTTTATTCCGCGGCCTTCCAATCCATTTTCCAAAGCGCAGACGCCCTCTCGTATTCCAGGTTATAGCCATAAAAACGCGCTTCTGCCAGATAGGAGGCGTACTCAGCGTGATGATAGTCCTCGATGCGCTCTCTGGCCCCAGCATTCTCTGTCTGCTCATAAAAGGCCTTCATCGGCTCAATCGCCGCGGGGCCGCAGGCCGCCAGAGTATCCATGTCCAGCTCCTCAAGCTGGCCCTTACCGTAAGCCGAAAGATTGTAGACAGCGATCATCCGGTCCATATTCGCATAGCTGAGCACCACCACCATGGCCGCCGCCACCGCCGCGCAGGTCTTCATAACCGCAAAGGCCTTAAACTGGCGTATGATCAGCAGGATAAAGAACAGAGCCAGCAGGAGCATAAACCAGCTGGTAAAAACCCGGAGCTGTGTCATGCCAAACCGTCCAATGTACAAAAACATCTTGCTGAGCGCAGTCGTGATGAGCAGCAGGGTGAGAACTGAAAGCGTCACATTCAGGCACTTGAGCAGTATTCGGACCGTTTTTTGAGCCTCTCTTAAAAAGAGCTGTCCTGCCCCCATTACAAAGAGGTTGATGACTGAAACCTGGCACAGCTCAAAGAAACCGCGTCTGGCATACTCGGCTGCGGTGATGTCCCCGCCCGGCAGGCTCCCCCAAAAGGCCGAGAAATAGTAGCCGCCCTGGGCGGCAAAGAACA
>CAUEUD010000216.1 GCA_959020865.1 Eubacterium limosum
ATGTATGCTAATAATAATCCTGTTTTTAAAATAGCGTATAGAAGAATAAGTGAATATACAATGTATATGAATTGTGGCCGTAATAATAATGGCAATGGAACTTTAGCAGGTGAAGGATTTTTATACATAGATAAATCAAAAGATACTGAAATGGCAGCGGCCTATATTTTAGGAATACTTCCTGGAAAAAACATTCAGAATGTTCCTAACGTAAATACTAAAATCGCTAACAAAGTAAAACTCCCAACCCGCCTCCCGCCGTCCGTCATCAACAACTACAATACTTACATCAACGGCGAATCCGAAAACCTGACTATTAACCCGACAGCCGATGAGCTCCCGCAGCTGCCCGACAACTACAACCCTGTAACGGATGACCCGCCCGATCTCGACGGTTTCCAGGACGTCACCCCGGATCAGGAGCCCACCGACACCCCCGATCCAACACCAACGCCCACTCCGACCCCCAGCACGCCCGAATACGACGGCAGCGATTGGGTAAAACGCATTGGCGATTTCTTCGACGGGCTTTTAACCTTTTTGAAAGGCGCCCTCGTCCCTACCCAGACCATTAACGGTGCTCCGCTTCAGAACATGGGAACCGACTTTAGTAAAAAGTTTCCCTTCTCATTGCCAGGTGATATTGTGAAGCTTTATGGCCTTCTACAGGCCGATCCTCGGCGTCCCGAGTTTCACATGACCTTTGATCTCTCAAAAGTCGGTGTCCCCGGAGAACCCATTGTCTGGGATATTAAACTGGAAGAGTGGGACGGAGCCGCCGCCATTGTGAAGACCGCTCTCTATATTGGCTTTCTGATCGGCCTGGCTTTTATATCAAAGAATTTTATTCGGAATTGAGGAGTGTGCTATGGATAAAGGTTTTATTATTTTCTGTATTGTTTGTTTTGTCGTGCTTTATATTGTCCTTGGTATTGTTTTCTATAATGGGCCAACGGTTGCATTCCTGCACCAGATTCTTTGAGGTGATAGCATGGTTGCCGATTTCTTTATCATCATCATCAACTTTTTTATAGGACTCATTGCGTCCGTTGTGACTTCCGTCACATCCATTCTGCCCGAAGACCCTTTTGCAAGTCTGGATCTTTCCTTACCAGCCGAGATTGTCGGCTATATGAATTGGTGCTTCCCCTTCACGCTGGTGGTTGAAACCCTGGTCGTCTGGGGTGCTGCTCTGCTCGTCTGGTTTGGCATCTCTATTTTGCTTCGGGTCTTTAAAGTCATTGACTAACATAAGCATTAAACTTAAATTTTCGTGTTTCTCGGAGTTAATCCCCTCCGATCAGCACCGCAGCACACACAAAAGAGGTGAAAAATATGATCAAATGCTATACCGGCGTTCCCGGCAGCGGCAAAAGCCTGCACAGCATCCGCCTGATTCTGGCCTACCTGAAAGCTGGAAAGAACGTCATCGCCAACTTTCCCATCAAGGTATCCCAGGTCAAGCACATGAACGGCCGTTATTTTTATGTCGAAAATCAGGACTTGACCGTAGACTTTCTCCGCAGCTTCGCCCGGCTGTTCCATGAGGAGGAACGGGAGAACCAGACCCTCATCATGCTGGATGAAGCCAGTGTGAAATTCAACTGCCGGGAGTTCTCCGTCAAAGACCGGCTCCCTTTCTGTTCTTTCTTTGCCCAGCATCGGAAGTACGGCTTCGAGGTCGTGCTCATTACCCAGAATTTACGCCAGATTGACCGTCAGATTCGGGATTTATGTGAAATCGAAGTCGTGCATCGTAAACTTAACAACTTCTCCCTCTGGTCCGTTTTGCCCTTTCCGCTCTTTGTGGCGGTCGAGCGGAACGTAACCATCCGGGAAAAGAACGGCCATGAATTTTTTCTGTATTCCAGAAAGGTAGGAAATCTCTATGATACATTTTATGACTTTACTCAGTCGGGTGTTGAGACAGTGCCAAAGGCTCGTAAACACGCTATTCTGGCTGCTGAAATAGTCCCAAAGGAAAGACGCCAGCAAAAGCGCCGTTCTCCCAGGCCGTCCCGGGTCCCTGCGGAAGCGGACGACGGATCAGCGGAAGGGGTGCGCCAGCGGGGCCCCGCTGCTGACCGCCGCCCGCAGCCCCAGGAAACCCTTGAAGGCAAGGTTGACCGGTTCTTTCGGCTGGAGAACGAATGACCGCACTTTCATAAACACCCTCTGACCAGGGAAGGCTTGTCCTTTCCTGGCCTAAGAGGGTGCCCGCCGAAGGCGTAAAAAATGGAATGCAGCATGCCCCCGGAACGAGAAGGCCGGAGGCCTTCTACTTGACATAAGTATCACATTCCGGGGATTGTACCGAAAGGGATACAATGGAATACAAAATATACAACGCGGTACAGGTCAAAAAGATGGCGGATTACTACAAGCTGACCATCACCAAAGAAGTGACCTATGGGCGGAGTATCCGGAAATATACCCCCAAGGGCAAGGCCAACCAAAAGAAGCTCAAAAACAATGTGCAGCGGGCTAAAAACACGGTGCTTGAAAAAGCTTTGTGTAATGACTGGACATGGTTTGTGACCCTTACCCTGGATAAAGCAAAGTACCAGCGGGATAACCTGTCCATTTTCCAGAAAGACCTGTCCCAGTGGATACGGGATTACCGCAAGAAATATCGGAAACAAAACCCGACTTTTGATGTGAAATATCTTTTCATTCCTGAATTGCATGCCGATGGTAAAAACTGGCACATGCACGGACTGCTCTCTGAACTTCCTTGGGATGATCTGGAACCGCACCCGGTGCGCTCCCTTTCCGAAAAAGGTTATCTGAACTGGGCACCCTATCAAAAGAAATTTGGTTTCTCTTCCCTGGGTGCCATTCGGGACAATACCCGGACCGCCCTTTATATTACAAAATACATTACAAAAGATTTGGCTCGATCCGTTACAGATCTGGATGCCAATCTGTACTATTGCTCGACCGGCTTAAACAAAGCAGAGGTGGTTTCAAAGGGAAAACTCACCAAGGCCGTTGATTTCAGTCTGGACTTTGAAGGCGCCTGGTGCTCTCAGCAGTTTGTGGATCAATACGATTTTTTCAAAGATTACTATCTGGAATTGGATTTATGAGGAGGTTTTGACATGGCTGCTTATATGACACTGGATCAGCGCAAACAGATTGAAACATGCCTTAAACTGGATTTGAACACCCAGGATATCGCCGATGTGATTGGCATGTCTGAGCGGACCGTACGCCGTGAGATTAAACGTGGTACCATTATGCTTTATGATACCGAATTGAAAGAATACCCGTGTTACTGTCCCGACTATGCCCAGAGCCTGGCGGATGAAGCTTCCAAACGAAAAGGCCGTAAATGTAAGCTTGCCGATGATCCGGATTTCATTGAGTACATTGAAAACAAGATTATCAACGAACGCTGGTCACCAGATGTCAGCCTGGGACGTGCCCGTCTTGAGGGGAAAAAGTTCAAAACTACCATCTGTACCGGCACACTCTATAACTACATCAAACAGGGCCGTTTTCCGCGTTTAACCACTAATGATCTGCACCGTAAAGGCATGACCAATAAGCGCAAAGAACAAGACGAGACAGAACCTAAAAAATGTCTTGAGAATCGTCGGATTGATGAACGTCCTGAAACGATCGAAGCGCGTGTTGAACTGGGACATTGGGAGATGGATTGTATTAAATCGGCCCGAGGACAAAAGACAGGGCTTCTCACCATGATTGAAAGAACTTCCAGAGGTACCCTTGTTTTTAAGATGCCTTCTGTTTCTCAGGCCTGCGTCAAAGATGTCCTGGACAGCCTGGAACGAAAATACCGCTATCAGTTCAAGAAAATTTTCAAAAGCATTACCATGGACAATGGCTCCGAGTTCATCGACCAGAACACTATTGAGACCTCCATCTACACCAAGAAAAAAAGGACAACAGCTTACTACTGTCATCCTTACCGCTCAAGCGAACGCGGCAGCAACGAAAACGTCAATGGCATGGTGCGCCGTTTTGTGAAAAAAGGTGTAAATATTGCTTCCTTAAGTGATTCTTTTATCAAAAAAGCAGAGACCTGGATTAATAATTATCCACGTAAAATCCTGGGTTATCGCACTTCTTCCGAGCTTTTCGGTATGTTTATTCAGAATTTGTCTTAAGTTTTTAACTTTTTGGACATTTTTTCTTGACATTCACATTAACTTCTGTAAATCTACAATATGTGTGTTACACCTGAAAAATACAAAGTATATAGAATCATAAAGAACATCATAATAATTATTTATACTAAAAGTATATCTCAACGTTATGATAGCGTGATCGAATCCTTACGGAATCATTGTCGATTCCCACATCATCACTCTAATACATACTTCAGTAAATCATGCTGAGCTCAAATATGAACGGATGTAATTCAAATGCAGGATTGGTTACACAATAAATATGAACCACATTTATCGATACCTTCCTTTTTTGTAGACAATTTCTTTCTCTTTATTCATATCTCTATCTGTAGCTTTAAGCCGATCAACCATATCTAAAGAACGTTTTTCTACACCGATTGCCAATTTCAAATCTTTCCGAAGAACTGAAATCTGAGCCGTCAAACCTCTTTTCTGCTGGCTTAAGATCTCTTTTTCCTCCGGTACAGCCCGCCGCATTTTGTTGGTTAGCTTCTTTCTTTGGTTGAGCAAACCATCCATCTCTGTCTGAATTTCTTTCTGTTTTTCCTTGAGCTGTTCATAGGTATCAATCTGATGTTTACATAAAAAGATGGTCTGCTGGGATATTTCTTCCATGCGGCGCACTTCTTCTTTGATGATAGGACTCATTGAAACCTGTCCTTTGTTTTTGGGGTAGATCCCCAATTGGTAGCAGAAGAAGCGGTAAAGGTTGCGGAGTTTTCGAAACTCCTCACCAAACCCCAGTATGTCTTCAATCTGCAATTTCTTTGGTGTGGGTACAAAGAATAAAATGGGTTCTTTGCTTTTTTCCCGAACTTCTGGTCCTCTTTGCCGGTATATCTGATCCTGAATGCACAGCACGGAGTAGGCTTCTCCGAGTGTTTTAAAGCGTGTGAAGCGTGGATAATGTGGCAGCTTCAGCGCACAGGAATCGACTTTTCCTTTAATCTGGTAGCCTTTTCGTCTCAGGTAGTCATAGAATTCTTTCATCGTCATTGAGCGTTCAATGGCTTCGTCGATATCGGAGCGATAAAGTGCATAGCGTGTCAGCTCTCCCCGCTTTTCTGCCTGGTAAAGGCCTTGACTCTGTTTGCGTTTTGCGGGGTTTTCAATCACGGATAGATGGTACTCTCGGCAGAGCGCGTCGGAGGTATCCCGCAGCCGCTGGTATTCTGCTTTGCGTTCATTGTACTTCTTTCCGTCAATAAAAGAGACGGAATTGATGACGAAATGGTTATGCAGGCAGTTGGTATTGAGGTGGGTGCTCACGATCACTTCATATTTGTCACCCCACATTTTTTGCGCGAGCTTGACCCCGATTGCATGGCACTCTTTGGGGGTAATCTCGTCGGGTTTGAAGCTTTGACAAGCGTGATGGGCCAGGGTTCCTCCTGTTTTTCCAAACCTTTCTTTGGTGATCTGCATCTGCTGGCCGGCGGTTTCCACGGCGCAGTTGATGCCGGTTACGTAGTATTGTCGCTCAAATTTGGTTTTGTTTTCATCGGCTGCGTAGTGCAGCACCTGGTATAAATCGGCGTTTAGGAAGTCGGGATTTTCGGTTTTATCAACATTTTTGGCATACTCAATGACGCGGTTCAGGCTGTCCTTGACGGGCCAGATTTTGGTGATGGCCATTGTCTTTTCTCCTTTCCGGGGCTAAAACGGCGTGCATTTCTAGCAGGGTTTCTTCTAAAACAGCGATGGCTTCTGGGGCGTCATAATCGCCCAAGGCATAGCGTATATCGTATAACAGTTCCATCATTTCATTGTATTGGATGGGGGGCAATGGCTTCGGTTCATAACCTCTGGCCAGCATCCGCAGGTATTCGGAAACGCTTAATCCACACTTTTGACTATTGGTAATGATCTGATTTTTTTCATCTTCCCGCACTCTTATTTGAATGGTTTCTCTTCGATTTCTCATGGTATTCTCCTTTTATAAAATGGGGGTTG
The DNA here is from genome assembly GCA_959020865.1 of Eubacterium limosum. Lineage (GTDB taxonomy): Bacteria > Bacillota > Clostridia > Eubacteriales > Eubacteriaceae > Eubacterium > Eubacterium limosum_B. The sequence continues at coordinate 6,111 of CAUEUD010000216.1, forward strand.
CAGGAGGCTTCGCGGATGGCAGGATGCGCCGCGAAGATATGCGGTTCGAAATCGTTGGTC
>CAUEUD010000217.1 GCA_959020865.1 Eubacterium limosum
ACCAACTGAGCTAATGGGTCATAAACTATATTCTTTTTCTCCCACTTCGCAATGACGCTTGTCTTATGTTGAAATTGCTCCGCAATTCCATTGAGAGCGTTACTCGCCCCTGCTCGCAAATTGCAACTTCGCTAATGGGTCATAAACTTACTTTTATAAAGACTTTTCCATCTTGTTATAACAAAGTGGCAGGGGTAGCAGGACTCGAACCTACGCATGCCAGAGTCAAAGTCTGGTGCCTTACCGACTTGGCTATACCCCTGTAAAAAAATGGGGTGGACGAAGGGACTCGAACCCTCGACAACCAGAACCACAATCTGGCGCTCTACCAACTGAACTACGTCCACCAAGTTTAAAGGAAAAGATATGGCGCGCCAACAGGGATTCGAACCCCGGGCACACGGCTTAGAAGGCCGTTGCTCTATCCAACTGAGCTATTGGCGCAATTTTGCATAAATGGAGCGGGTGAAGGGAATCGGACCCTCGCGACTGGCTTGGAAGGCCAGGGCTCTACCACTGAGCTACACCCGCATACTTTTAAATAATATTTTTATTTTAACATTTCGCAGAAACTGTCACACTCCCGGACTAAGCGATTCACACCAAATCGAAGATTTGGGTTCTCTGCTTATCCCACTGAGCTACACCCGCATACTTTTAAATGATATTTTTGTTTTTAACATTTCGCAGAAACTGTCACACTCCCGGACTAAGCGATTCACACCAAATCGAAGATTTGGGTTCTCTGCTTATCCCACTGAGCTACACCCGCATACTTTTAAAAATTGTTTTGTTAGTGAAAATTGTTGCCCTCCGCATTGGCTGAAAAGTGTTGATATCGCCTTGTTCACAGCACTTTCTCGCTGAGGACAAGTGTTAGTATACTGCAAAAAAAGACGAATGTCAACACTTTTTTCACAAAAACGCGTGAAAATATATGATTTTTTACAGAGTTCGGTTTTCCTCTGGCATAAGCGGAATAATCTCACCGCTGGCACTTCCATTTTCAATGGTCAGAATACCAAAGGTTTTTTCTTTGCCAAAATGAGGAAGGGATACACTGCCTGGATTCATCATTAAAAGGCAGTCATCCTGGTCGATCATCGGGATATGGGTGTGGCCGAAAAGCACAATATCCGCGTTTTCCTCCAGCGCTTTATAGCGCAGGGTGCTGTACTCATTCTTAACGTGGAGGGTGTGGCCGTGGCAGGCCAGGATCACCTTGCCGCCAAGCTCGGTCTTGATAAAAAGATGCCCCTCCTGAGAATAGACATCCATATTGCCCTTGGCCGCAAACACCGGCACCGATGTCCAATGTTTGATCTGCAGGGCGTCGTCCACGTAATCGCCCATATGAAAAATCGCCTCTACCTTGCCCATCTGGCTGACCGCGCGTTCCAGGTCGCCCAGATTGCCGTGGCTGTCGCTGACTAATCCGATCCGCATGTTCCCTTCTCCTTTCTGCTACTGGTATTTCTCTAAAATCTGTTTTGCGCGCGCTACAGCTCTGGCACGGTGGCTGACAGCATTCTTTTCCTCTGGCGCCATCTGCGCGTAGCTTTTGCCTGTCTCTTCCACAATAAAGAGCGGGTCATAACCAAAGCCCTCATCCCCCATAAAATCATCGGCGATCCTGCCTCTGACAGTCCCCCGGACGGTCAGCTCCTGGCCATCGGGTAAAATCATGGCGATCACACTGACAAATTCGGCGCCGCGTTTTTCCTCTGGCACATCTTTCATGGCTTTTAAAAGCTTTTCGTTGTTGTCACGGTAACTCACATCCTCCCCGGCATAGCGGGCAGAATAAATTCCCGGCGCGCCGTCCAGCGCGTCCACGGACAAACCGGAGTCATCCCCCATAATGATCATCTCAGCGTCCTTCACAAAGGGCTGAATGGCTCTTACCTTAATCAGAGCATTGTCCTCAAAGGTTTCGCCGTCCTCGATGATCTGGGTGTCGATGCCCATGTCTTTCATGGTCTTTACTTCAAATTTATGATCCAGCATGGCCTTGATTTCGCGGGCCTTGTCTTTGTTTCCGGTTGCAAGCACTATGGTTTTCATCACAATCCCTTTCCGGGCGCTTAGAGTGTTCCCAGCGCCTCTTTCTGAATGTTAATCAATTGATACACACCGTCTTCTCCCAAAGCCAGAAGCTTCTGGAATTCATCCCGGGTAAAGGGGCGTTCCTCCCCGGTTCCCTGGATTTCCACGATTTCGCCTTTGTCGGTCATGACAATGTTCATATCAACCTCTGCGGTGGAGTCCTCCTCATAGCAGAGATCCATAATGGGCTCATTCTGGTTGATGCCGACACTGGTGGCCGCCACGTAGCCGTTAATGGGCCACTCATCAATCACCTCTTCCTCCATGAGCCAGGTGACTGCGTCATAAAGCGCCACAAAGGCGCCGGTGATGGACGCGGTGCGGGTGCCGCCATCGGCCTGGATCACATCGCAGTCAATCCATATCGTCCGTTCTCCAAGCTTTTCCATGTCGATCACAGAACGCAGGCTCCGGCCGATCAAACGCTGGATTTCAACGGTTCTGCCGTCAATTTTACCGCGGCTGCGGTCCCTTCCCTTCCGGGAGCCGGTGGAGCTTGGAAGCATTTCGTATTCGGCGGTGACCCAGCCCTTTTTTTCACCTCTTAAAAAGGGCGGTACCTTATCTTCCACCATGGCCGTGCAGATGACCTTGGTATTTCCCACCTCAATGAGCACAGCGCCCTGAGCGTTTCTCGTAAAATGCCGTGTGATGCTCACTGGTCTCAGGCACTCGTTACTTCTTCCGTCAATTCGATTCAAAATTTTCTCCTTCTTTTAATCACAACAACGGACGATCATGAGACCGCCCGTTGCTTTCAGTTGTCTATTCAGCTCTCTAATTTCCTGGCGACCAGCTCACGGATGATCTTGTTGGCAACCTGCGGGTTTGCCTGGCCCTTGGTGGCCTTCATGACCTGTCCGGTCAGGAAGCCGTAGGCCTTCTGGTTGCCGGCTCCGATATCCTCGATGGATTTGGGGTTGTCTTCGATAATCTGGGCGATAATGCCTTCCAGCTCGCTGGTATCGCTCATCTGAGCCCAGTTGTTTTCTTCCACAATGGCCTTGGGGTTCTTGTCCTCTTCAAACATCTTTACCAGAACCTTTTTGCCGATGGTCCCGCTGATGGTGCCGTCCTTGATGAGCTTAAGCAGCTCAGCCAGTTCGGCCGGGGTAAAGGGGATATTTTCCATTGACAGCTCTTTTTCCTTGAGCATGGCCGGGATATCCACCATCAGCCAGTTGGAAATCTGCTTGGGTTCATCGTACAGCGCAACGGTTTCCTCGAAAAATTTCGCGGTGACCTTGGAGGCCGTCAGAACGCCGGCGTCGTAATCCGGCAGCTTGTACTCTGCCACATAGCGGGCGCGCTTGGCTTCCGGCAGCTCGGGCAGGCCGGATTTGATCTGTTCAATAGTTTCATCGGTAATGACAATGGGCACCAGGTCTGGTTCCGGGAAATAGCGGTAATCGTGGGCTTCTTCCTTACTTCTCATGGAGGAGCTGACGCCCTTGACGTCGTCCCACTTGCGGGTTTCCTGGATAATGCGGTGTCCTTTTTTGAGCTCGATGATCTGGCGTTTGCTCTCGTACTGAACTGCGCGCACTAAGGCCCTGAAGGAGTTCAGGTTCTTCATTTCTGTACGGGTTCCCAGTACATCGCTGCCCTTTTCCTTGACAGAGAGGTTGACGTCGAAACGGATAGAGCCCTCTTCCATTTTACAGTCCGAAACGCCCACATATTCCAGAATGTTACGGATTTTTTCCGCAAAAACGCGGGCTTCCTCGGCGCCGCGGATATCCGGCTCTGTGACGATCTCGATGAGCGGCACACCACAGCGGTTCACATCGACTAGGGTGCCGTCTGCGGATTCATGGAGCAGCTTGCCGGCGTCTTCCTCGATATGGATACGGGTAATGCCGATTTCCTTTTTTTCGCCCTCCACTTCAATATCCACAACCCCGCCGGTACAGATGGGCAGATCAAACTGAGAGGTCTGATAGGCCTTTGGCAGGTCAGGGTAAAAATAATTTTTTCGGTCCATTTTGCTGAAATTCGCAATATGGCAGTTCAGGGCCAGTCCGGCTCTTGTGGCATACTCGACGACCTTTTCGTTGAGTACCGGCAGCACCCCGGGCATCCCAAGACATACCGGGCAGGCATGTGTATTTTCATCTGCACCGAACGTGGTAGAGCAGGAGCAGAAAATTTTAGACTTTGTTGCTAACTCGGCATGGATCTCCATCCCGATGACAATATCGTATTCCATCTTTATTCCTCCTTTACCTATACAAGCTTTGGCTTCTGGTCTTTAAACGCGGTTTCACGTTCAAAGGCGTAGGCTGCCTGCAGAATTTTTTCTTCGCTCAGTACCGGACCCAGCAGCTGCATGCCGATGGGCATACCATCGTTGTCAAAGCCACAGGGAATTGAAATCCCCGGAATACCGGCGATGTTCACCGGAACAGTGTAAATATCGGTCAGGTACATTTCCAGCGGGTTACCGGTCTTTTCGCCGATACCAAAAGCGGTCTTGGCGGTGGTTGGCGTCAGCAGGACATCGCAGGAATCAAAAACATTTTTGAAGTCATCCATGATCAGGGTACGAACCTGCATGGCTTTCTTATAATAGGCATCATAATAGCCAGAACTTAAGGCATAGGTTCCCAGCATAATACGGCGTTTAACCTCGTCGCCAAAGCCCTGGGTTCTTGTTTTGCGGTACATATCGACCAGGTCTGCGTATTCCTCGGCGCGGACACCGTAGCGGATACCGTCGTAACGGGCCAGGTTGGAGCTGGCTTCTGCGGAGGAGATCAGATAATAGGCGGACAGGGCGTAGTCCAGATACTCAAAGGAGACATCCACGATTTCTGCTCCCATGGCCCGGTAGGTGTCGATGGCGCTGTCAATGGCTGCGCGCACCTCTGGCTGAAGGCCTTCGCCCATAAACGCCTGGGCCACACCAATCTTCATGCCCTTGGCGCCTTCCTTCAGGTTCTGTGTATAATCCTTTTTATCCACCTTGAGCGAGGTTGAATCCTTGGGGTCATGGCCCGCGATGGCGCTTAACACGATGGCGCAGTCCTCAACATCCTTGGTAAAGGGGCCGATCTGGTCTAAGGAAGATGCAAAAGCCACCAGGCCATAACGGGAAACCAGTCCGTAGGTCGGCTTCATACCGACCACGCCGCAGAAGGCAGCGGGCTGGCGGATCGATCCGCCGGTATCGGAGCCCAGTGAGTAGTAAGCCATATCGGAGGCCACTACCACTGCAGAGCCGCCGCTGGAGCCGCCGGGCACGCGTGTGAGATCCCACGGGTTTTTTGTGACCTTGAAGGCGGAGTTTTCTGTGGAAGAGCCCATGGCAAATTCATCCATGTTGGCCTTTCCGAGCAGAATCCCCTTCTGGGCCAGCAGACGGTCATAGACCTCTGCGTTGTAAGGCGGCACAAAATCGCCCAGAATTTTGGATGCGCAGGTTGTCTGAATACCGTCGGTACACATGTTGTCCTTTAAGGCGTAGGGGATGCCCTCAAGCACATCCTTTTTGCCTTCTTCGGCGATGAGCGCGTCCAGCTCCTCCGCCTCTTTCATGGCGGTCTCGGTCGTCAGGCAGAGATAGCCGTCAACCTTATCCTCTACTGCGTCAATGCGATCCACCGCTGCCTGGGTGACCTCTTTGACAGATACTTCTTTCTTTTCAATAAGCCCATTGATCTCATGGACAGTCAGTTGTGATAATTCCAATTCGATCCTCCTATTCCAGAACTCTCGGCACTTTAAAGCAGCCGGCTTCTGATTCCGGCGCGTTGGCCAGGACTTTTTCAATTGGCAGTGAAGGCTTCACTTCATCTTTTCTAAAAACGTTCTGAACCGGCAGAATATGCTCTGTCGGCTTTACGTCTGATGTATCTAATTTATTCAAAGTCGCCGCGTAATCAAGGACTGCGCCCAGCTCATCCGCCAGACGGTCCGTTTCCGTTTCGGTGAATTCAAGGCGGGCCAGATCCGCAACATAGGTAACTTCTTCTCTGGTAATACTCATGATTTCATTCC
>CAUEUD010000218.1 GCA_959020865.1 Eubacterium limosum
GCATCAATATAAGGCATCATGCATGGTACCACATTGACAACGGAATCCATCAATTCTTTTTCATGTTCTTCAAAGTGAAGCTGGTGGATCAGCTCTTTCAAAATTTCCGCACCGGTACAATCCTTCATCGGTTTCTTGACATAATCGCCTTCCCGGTCAGGGTACAGGCCATAGCCCCAGAAGATTGTGGTGTCCATGGGCTGGTTTCTAAAATGCGGCTGAGCGGCCACAACAATGCTCATAAGCCAGCTGGAATCCTTAAAGGTCATTAAGGCACCGCTTCCAGGAATATTGCCGGAGTAGTCCTCGATCATCTTAAGGAATTGATTGCCCTTACAGGTAACTGTAAAGCTTTCCCATTTTGTTTCCTGCACGTTGCCAAAGAAAGGCTCTGGATTGCCAAGTCCGGCTTTCTTCGCGGCAATTTTACCCCACAGTTCACCAGACATGGAGGGTTCTTCCGGCTCCGGTGCTGGTTTTTTCATATCGCCAAGCGTTGCACTGTCTGTCATGCAGCCATTGGTGACAATACACACATCGCCATCCTTCAGGGTGATTTCTTCCGGTTTACCCTTTTTTTCTACATGAATGGCAGTGGCGGTAATCCCTTCGCCGTCCTTAAAGTCAATATCGACGACCTTGGTATTAATCTCGAACTGGACGCCGTGATCTTTTAAATAGGCCTTAAGAGGAAGAATCAGGCTGTCATATTGATTGTAAGGGGTACGGGTAACCCCTTCCAGTGTCTCAATACGGCTGAATTCCAGAATCATTCTTTCCATATAGCGTTTGAGCTCAAACAGGCTGCTCCATTTCTGGAAAGCAAAGGTGGTCTGCCACATATACCAGAAATTGGTTTCAAAAAAATGAGGGGTACGGTTAAACCAGTCCTCAATGGTCAGGTTATCCAGATCCTTTTCCGGGGTTGCCAAAAGCCTGGCCATGGCCATACGGTCTTCGTTGTTAAAGCCCATGCTGTAAACATCTAAAATTTTTCCATCCTTGTCAATGAGACGGGCCCGCGCATGGGTTGGATGGGCATGGTCAAAATTCAGGATTTCTGTGGTGACATCACGGTCCGGGTTGTCCAGAGATGGAATAGACGAAAACAAATCCCAGAAATTTTCATAAGTCTCTTCATTGAGCATTCTCCCGCCGCGGCATACAAAGCCTTTTTCCGGTGTGCCGATACCATCATTACTCCCGCCGAGGATATCCATCCCCTCAAGGATATGAATATTTTCGCCATTAAAGTTAGCATCGCGCACCAGATAGGCGGCGCCGGCCAGGCTCGCAATGCCGCCTCCCACAAAATAGACCTGTTTATCACCGTAATCACGGTTCTGGACCGCGTTTTCGATTTCTTCCTCCTGCTGTCTGCGCATTTTTTTAGTTGCTGCCACTGTTGTTGCCGCCACCGCTGCTGCTGCAGCAGCACCGGCACCAGCAGCCAGAGCTTTACCTAATTTATCTTTGTTCATGATTCATAACTCCCTTCGATTGTTCACTTTTGTTACGGTAAGTATAATACCCCAAATGCCCGGCTGTCACCTTACGAGTCCGGACATTTGTCAAAAAAAGTGACAAAACTTATGGATTGTCTTAAATTTAACGCTAAAGCTGAATGAAAGCTTAAAAAGCCTTTTTGTGTTATAATAATCGCATTAACACTTAGGAGGTTTTACAATGAGCGTCACTGTAGCGGATTTATTAAAGCTGCCTTGTCTCAGAGAAGCCCGCGTGGCAGGCGGCCACACGGGTCTTGGCCGTTTTGTGGGCTCCATCTCTGTTCTGGAGTACGCCGATCCAGGCGCCCTAGTGGACAGCTTTTTTGAGAATCCATCCTTTGTGCCGGGCAGTGAGGTTGTGGTCAGCGGTTTTATCAATATAAAGGACGATGTCGATACCCAGTGCCGTGTGCTCAAACGGCTGAGTGAAGGGGGCGAGGCTGCCCTTATTCTTTATTATGTTGGTATTTACCTGCCCTCCATTGATAAAAGGCTTGTTGATCTGGCTGACACTCTGGGCTTTCCCCTTATCTGCATGCCGGAAAAACGGCTGGATTTCAGATACAGCGAGGTTATTACCCAGACCATGGAAACCATCTTTATGGATCAGAACAAAGATCCGCATTTTGTGAGTGCCATGCTGGAACGTATTACCCAGCTTCCTGACAACAGACGTACCCTGGGCAATGTGCTGCGCATGCTCAGCGACCGCCTGCGTTCCTCTCTCATCCTTTTTGACCATACCCTCACCCACCCTGAAATTGCCCCCTGGCCTATCTCAGCAGCGGAGTATATCGCCAATATTCTTCCAGAACTCACCAGGGAAGGCCTGAGTTCCGGCCCCCTTGTATTAGCGGAAGAAAACCTAACGCTGTACAGCACCGTCCTGCCAGTTCAGACCGACCATACGCCCAAAATGAATCTGGTGCTGGTATCTGAAAATCCTGTTCAAAGCACGGCAGCTCTTGAGGACGCTGCTGAAGTTCTATGTCTTTTTATCAACATTTGGAATAAAAAAGAGGGCACCATTGGCTACAGTGAGCTGATCCGTTCCATTTTAAATGACGAACCTCTGAAAATGCGCCGCCTTGCCGATATTCTTGGCATTGACGTCGCGTCGATCCACACCATGTGGCTTGTCCGGCCCGACAATGGTCATAAATCCACTGCTTCGGCACAGCTCAACGAACAGGTTTTAAAAATCTGCCGCGATTTTATGCAGCGCCAGCATCTGGCAGGCCCCTCCGATATTTATGACAACACTGTGGTGCTTTTTATCCAGGATACGCCTTTATCCTCACAAATGCTGGCCCATGCCGAAAACCTGATGTCCTGTCTGGAAAAAGAAGCCTTTCCGGTCAGCTTTGGCTTTTTTACAAACCAGCCCAATACTTCCAGTGTGCGCAAAAGCTTTTTACTCTATCAAAATCATCTCAAAAATGCCTGTACCCTCTACCCTGCCAGCGCCTTTCTCTCCCAGGCAGAGCTGAGTTTTGCCGCCGACTGTGCCGAGACTATCGCCAGGGGTGAAGCCATGGTCAGGCAGGTCACCGCTCCCCTTGATCCGCTGCTCCATACCGATTCCACCATACAGGAAGATCTGCTGGCAACCCTGGCAGTCTATCTCCTCGACGCCCAGGCCAATGTCAGCCGGACGGCAGAGCTTCTGTACCTGCATAAAAACACGGTGAAGTATCGACTCCATAAAATTAACAGCCTTCTGGGCTATCTGGTGACTAAAATGCCGGAGAGCAACCAGCTTTATACAGCCCTGGCAGTCAGACGGCTGTTAGATGGCCAGTAGATGCCTTTGTCCTTTTGGACAAAAGCATCTTTTTTATTTTATCCCATTGGCCCATTACTTTTATTTTCACTTTGTTTATACTGTAACCATTGCAGATAAATCGGATAAAAGGAGAATAAAATTGAGAACGCTTGGTATTAACGAAATTGAAGATATCGCTCTGGGCGCATCCCTTTTAGGGGCTGGCGGCGGGGGTGATCCCTATATTGGCAAGCTCATGGCTATGGACGCCATCAAAACCTGCGGCGATGTCACCATGCTTGACCCTGAGGAAATCGCCGACGATGACCTGGTTATTCCTATCGCCATGATGGGAGCACCCACTGTACTTGCCGAAAAAGGCATCAACGGCAGTGAGTACAAACGCCTTTATGATATGGTCAGCCAGTTCTATGGCAGAGAAATCAGGGGCTTCTTCCCCATCGAAGCCGGCGGTGTCAACAGTATGCTGCCCATTGCGGCTTCCGCCCGGCTTGGCATCCCGCTCGTGGATGTTGACGGTATGGGGCGAGCCTTTCCAGAACTCCAGATGGTTACCTTTACCCTGGGCGGCGTCAGCGCAACGCCCATGGCCCTGACCGATGAAAAAGGCAATACCTGTATTTTTGAAACCATCACAAACAAATGGACCGAAGACCTTGCCCGGGCGGTCACTATGACCTGCGGCGGGTCTGTCTGTATTGCCCTGTACGGCATGGATGGAGCCACCATGAAAAAATGGGGAGTCAAAAACATCATCACCCGCTCCCAGAAGCTGGGCGCTGCTATCCGGGGCATTAAACAGCTTGATAAAAGCCAAACACCTGAAGCAAGCTTTCTTACGCAGACCGGCGGCTACAAAATCTTCAAAGGCAAAATTACCGATGTGCTGCGTGAAACCACCGGCGCCTTTAACCTTGGCCATGTTATGCTGGACGGTATTTCTGAATACCGGGGGCAGCAGGCCGAGGTAACCTTCCAAAACGAAAACCTGACCGCAACAGTCAACGGACATATAAAGGCAACGGTTCCAGACCTGATCTGCCTGGTCGATACGGAAACCTTTATTCCTGTGACCACTGACGCCTTAAAATACGGCAAACGGGTTATGGCTGTAGGACTGCCCTGCTACGATTTATGGCGCACACCACAGGGGCTTGAGATGGTCGGCCCGCGTTATTTTGGCTGTGATACAGACTATATTCCTCTGGAAGAACGATTATCTGGAAAGGAGATTGCATCATGTACAAAATAGGAATTGACGTTGGCGGCACCAATACCGACGCGGTTATCGTAGATGAAAACCGGAACATCATCGCGGGTATTAAGCACACCACCTCTGAAGATATTTATTCCGGCATTCTGGGCGCCTTGAAGGATGTTCTCCGTGAAGCCGATATTGACCGCACACAGGTTCATCAGGCCATGCTTGGTACTACCCAGTGTACCAACGCCATTGTGGAGCGTAAAAAACTGGCTCCGGTAGCTGTAATCCGCCTGGCAGCGCCGGCCATGCAGGGAATCATGCCCATGGTGGACTGGCCAGAGGATCTGACAGATTTTGTCATTGCCACTGCGACAGTGGCCGGTGGTTACGAGTTTGACGGCAAAGAAATTGCCGCGTTTGACGAAGCCGCCGCGCGCACTTTCTTTGAAAAGATCAGGGGTAAAACCCAGTCCATTGCCATTTCCTGTGTTTTCTCCCCCGTACGGAATGAGCATGAAGAGCGCTGTGCCGAGCTGGCCCGGGAAGTCCTGGGGCCTGATGTTCACATTTCAAAATCCAATGAAATCGGAACACTAAGCTTTATCGAAAGAGAAAATGCGACCATCCTGAACGCTGCCCTTTATGAAGTTGCCGAGAGCTTTACGGAGGGCTTTGCCAAAAGCCTGGCCGACGAAGGCATCGAAAACGCCGATGTCTTTCTAAGCCAAAACGACGGGACACTCATGACCATGGATTTTGCAAGACGGTATCCCATCCTCACCATTGCCTGTGGGCCTACCAATTCTATCCGCGGCGCCTCCTATCTGAGCCGTCTCCACGATGCTGTTGTCATCGACGTGGGCGGCACTACAACAGACTTTGGTGTCATTCAGCATGACTTCCCACGCGAAAGCAGCGTTTCCGCCACCATCGGAGGTGTGCGGACAAATTTCCGCATGCCGGATGTTATATCCATCGGCCTTGGCGGCGGGTCCATTGTCCGTGAAGAGAACAGTGAAATAACAATCGGGCCAGACAGTGTAGGTTATCAGATAACTGAGAAAGCCCTGGTTTTCGGCGGAAATACCATAACTGCCACCGACATCGCTGTCCGTCTGGGTATGGCCGAGGTGGGCGATCCATCAAAGGCGGATATCATTGAACAGGATTTTGCCGAGAGAGCCATGTCCGTTATCCGTGAAATGATCGAAGACAGTATCGACCAGATGAAAATTTCCAACGACGATATCGACGTGGTGCTCGTGGGAGGCGGCTCCATCATTGTCCCGGAAGAGCTTGAGGGCACCCGCCAGGTGGCAAAGCCAGAACATTTTGGCATTGCCAATGCCATCGGCTCTGTCATCTCTAAGGTCAGCGGTACCTATGAAAAACTGGTATCCTATGATGAAATTCCCAGGGATGAAGCCCTGGAAAATGCCCGGGCAGAGGCCTCAAACCTGGCTGTTGCGGCCGGGGCCATCCCCGGGACTGTAGCCATCATTGATGTTGAGGATGTTCCTCTGGCCTACTATCCCGGCAATACCAGCCGTCTGAAGGTTAAGGCAGCCGGTGATCTGACATAGTTTTCTGTAAAAAA
>CAUEUD010000219.1 GCA_959020865.1 Eubacterium limosum
TTGGCAGCTCTGCGTTCTGCTCCAAAATAAACGCGTGCATCACGCAGCCCACGGGAATCCCTCGTGGCACGCATTGTGAGCACCTGTCGTGCTTACCTTTCATATTATAACAGCTTTCCAAAAGATTGCAAGTCTTTTTTGAAAAAAGTTTTAAAAAATTTCAAGCAGCGCGTATTTTGCCGCTAAAATCCTTACGGACGTCTTTCGTCCTTTTCCTCCTGCATTTTCAGCTTGAGGGTGGTGGCCTTGGCGACGGCCTTTACGCGGGTCTCGATATAGCGCTCACGCCAGCCGATTTTTTCCACGATGTCATCGCAGAATACCTGGACGCTGATGTCTGGGGCGCCCTGTGCCTTTGCGGCGGTGGCGGCCCGGACTTCGGTTTCCTGCTTCACAAAGTCTACGGCTTCGGCTTTATCCTGAAAGCTCCGGCACTGGCCCGCCACATGGGCCACATAGCCGTCGTTCTCCTCGTCGGGGCGCACCAGTGCGGTCACGCGCTCCTCGACAGCGGCCATGGCTGCGCCAACAGCGTTGGCGACCTCATAATGCTCTGGTACAATGACCACATACCCGGTTTCTGCCTGAATTTTCTCATACCAGGTTTTGGCCGGTGCACCGATGGCGATGATGGGAACCGGATGCGCCTCGTACAGGCTCAGTACCTCTGCCCTGATGGTCTCCAGGATCTGCGCTGCGGCTTCGTCAACATAGGCGTCGGGGTCTTTATCGGTCTGGGCGTTTACGGCGCTGACGACCCGCTCACGGTCCCAGCCCTTAAAATCTCCGGTGTAGTGCAGCAGGTCGGTGGGGGTCAGCCCATTGCTGCCGCCGCGGCAGGCTGGCAGGACGCGCCGTCCTGTCAGGGTCGGGTGCCCATCCACTGCGATGATCTGCGTATCGCCGCCCAGGCCGCAGGTATTGATCTGGGCGGAGTCGATCTGTGTCTGCCAGTCGCCCACACGGGCGCCGATGGGCGCAAGGGTCAGGGTATTGTCTAAGACAATACCGCTGTCGGTCGTGGTGCCGCCCATATCGACAACCACGCCGTCGCCGCAGCCTGCCAGGCTCAGCGCGCCGATGATGCTGGCTGCAGGGCCTGACAGAATGGACTCGATGGGCTTTTCCCGTATAAAGGAAAGGCTGGCCAGATTGCCGTCGCCTTTCACCATATACACGGGCGCGTCAATGCTCTGGTCGGCCAGCGTCACCTCCACCGCGCGGATAAAATCCTCGAGGATGGGGATCAGACTGGCGTTGAGGACGGTGGTGACTGTCCGGTCATGGAAGCCCAGCTGGCTGCTGAGTTCGTGGCCGCAGACCACTGGCAGGGCGCACTGCTTTTTGATGATATTCTTGACTGCCAGCTCCTGGCTCGCGTTGCGCACACTCATCATGCCGGACACGGCAAAGGCCTGCACCTGGGGCGCGATGGCTGCGCAGGCTTCGATGACCTGCGCTGTATCCAGCGGAATGACTTCTTTTCCCTTGATATTGACCTTTCCCTGGACCTGGGCCCTGTGCGCGTCGGGCAGCTCGCCCTTTGGCAGCTCGCCGATGATGATCAGGCCTGTGGGGCGCCCTTCGCCCTCGACGATGGCGTTGGTTGCCAGCGTAGTGGACAGCACCACTTTTTCGATGGTATCCGCCGGATCAAGGCCAAGGCCGCGGATGCTTTTTCCGATACCGACGGCCAGATTGTCTCTGGTGGTCGGTGATTTTGCTTTTTTCAGCACTTTCTTTGTTTTTTGTTCCAGTAAAACGGCGTCGGTATACGTTCCGCCGGTATCAATTCCTAATACTGTCTGCATCGAAATTTCCTTCCTGTCTTAAAACCTGTCTGTGATGAACCCATTATAACAAATATTCGCCTGGAAGTCTCTCCTGTTTTGCGTTCTTTCCACGCAGCCGGGTCTGCTTTTACCAGTGGCCTCTGGTCCTTTTCTGTGTTAAAATGATCTAAAACAAAACGAAAAGCAAGGAGTGCCTATGTATCCCATTGTTCAAAATATTTTTCTGCTGCAAACCGGCGGCACCATCGGCAGCGCCATTCATGACGGCTGCATTGACGTAGACCCTGAAAAGGGCGACGCCCTGATCCAGACTTACCTGAAAAACGCGTCCCGGCTGGTCGATTTCGAGGTCAGCCGCCCATTTACCATTCTGAGCGAAAACCTGGTGCCGGCCCACTGGTCCCAGATCATCGATGCCCTGAAAACCGTCGATTTTGACCGGTACAAAGGCATTATCGTAACACACGGCTCCGATACCCTGCCCTACACGGCGGCGGCTTTAAGCTACTTTTTTAGCACCACACCCATTCCCATTGTGCTGGTCTGCTCAAACCATCCCCTGGGCCATCCTGAGAGCAACGCGCTGCCCAATTTCAGCGGCGCGGTGGATTTTATCCTGAACACCGCCCTGCCGGGCATTTTTACCGTCTATGAGAACAAAGACGGCAAAACGCAAATCCATCTGGGGACACGGCTTCTGGAGGCGGACTGGATCAACGACAATTTTCTGAGCCTTGGCGGACGCCCCTTTGCCGTCAATGACCGTCACTGTCTGTCTCACGGAAACGCACGTCTTAGCCCGTCCATCGACGCCTTAAAGGACCGTGCGCATCACACCAGCTGGGCAGCCACGCCAGTGTTCACCGAGAAGGTGCTGGCCCTGCGCGCGTACCCGGGTATGGACTACCGCTATATCGATCTGGGCACCACGCCGCCGGCCGCGGTTCTCCACGCCCTCTACCACTCAGCCACCGGCAATGCTGAGGGCCCTGACGGCGCTTCTCTGGCGGATTTCATCGCCAGCCATCCGTCGGTCGACCACTACCTGATCTCTTTTAAAAACGCCCAGGGCGACCTCTACGCCACCGGCCACGACCTGATCGGGCAGGGCGGCATTCCGCTGGAAAACATTTCCTTTGAGGCTGCGGTCACCAAGCTTTATTTTGCCTATAACCAGAAAGAAACCGATCCAGTGGCCTATATACGCGCTGAACGGTTCTTTGAGTTTGTGTAAATTAAAATAATTCGTATTTAGCAAAAATTTGCATTTATCTTTTCTGTTTTTCGTTATAAAATAAGGATATATATTAAGGTAACGAATCTAGGAGGTAATATAAATGTACGATGTTGTAATAATCGGCGCTGGAATCATCGGAACGAGCATTGCCCGTGAGCTCTCCCGCTATGATCTCAAAATCGCCCTGCTTGAAAAGGAAAACGATGTGTCTATGGGCTCCACCAAGGCAAACTCTGCCATAGTCCACGGCGGCTACGCCGAAGCCCACGCCAAGCTCAAGGGCCGTGTGTGCTACCAGGGCCGCAAACAGTTTGAAAAACTGAATGAGGAGCTGAATTTTGGCTTTGCGCCCATCGGCTCGCTGGTGCTTGCCTTTGAAGAGGAACAGAAAAAAGGCTTGGAGGATCTGCTTGAAAACGGACGCCTCAACGGCCTTCCAGACCTCGAAATTCTGGACCACGACGCCATTATGGAAATTGAACCGAATGTCAACCCTGAGGTTAAGTACGCGCTGTACTGTAAAGGCGCTGGCGTCTGCTCACCCTACGAAATGGCCATCGCTCTGGCCGAAAACGCAGTGTCCAACGGTGTGGAGCTCTACCTTGAAACCCCGGTAAAAGCCATCGAGCCGACCGAAACCGGCTTTGATGTTATCGCCGGCGACGACCAGGTTTTTGACACCCGCTACGTGGTCAACGCTGCCGGGCTGTACTCGGACAAAATCGCCGCTATGGTAGGCCTGAACGACTTCCAGATTCTCCCGCGCTCCGGCGAGTATCTGCTCATGGTGCGCGGCTCCGGCTCTGCCATCAACCAGGTGCTGTTCCAGATGCCGACCAAGATGGGCAAGGGCATTCTCGTCACGCCGACCTACCACGGCAACCTGCTCATCGGGCCGGACGCGGTCAATGAGGAGAGCGTTGACCGCGATACTCACGCCGAACGCCTCCTGAAGATTTTCAAGGAAGCAACGCTGACCACGGACAAGCTGAACATCAAGCAGTTTATCCGCAGCTTTACAGGTGTACGGGCAGTCAGCACCACCGATGACTTTATCGTCGAGGAAAGCCGTGTGCCGCATTTCATCAACGTTGCAGGCATCCAGTCGCCGGGGATCACCTCCTCACCGGCCATCGCTCAGATGGTTGCCGGGATTCTGAGGGACGCTGGCCTTGCGCTAAAGGAAGACCCCGGCTTCAACCCGCACCGCGATCCCATCATCACCAAGAAAGAACTGGCGCCGATGAAGGAAATCCTGCCGCTTTTAGATCTGCCGCTGGGCGATCCTGAGCGCATGGTCTGCCGCTGCGAACAGGTCACCGAGGCGACCATTCTGGACGCCATGCACCGCGGTATTCCTGTCACCACCATTGATGGCATCAAACGCCGTACCCGCGCGGGTATGGGCTGGTGCCAGGGTACTTTCTGCCGCCCGCGTGTCGCTGAGGTCATGTCAAAAGAGCTGGGCTACGAAATCGACCCGGGCTTTGACATTGAGCACAGTGGCGTCAACCGCATCGGTAAAAACGAAATTGTCGCTTACATCGAAGCGCACATGAACGACGAATAAACCTGCGTACAGCGCAGCTGATATCATAAGTCAAAAAACGGTACGGTCTTTTGGACCATACCGTTTTTTTGCTGATAACCCCTTAAACCATCAGACTCATGACAAACTGAAAAACAGAATCTTCATTTTCATCCCAGAAGGATTGCATGATCTCTGTATTTTCTTCTTTTTCAATGCCCTTTTCCACCTGGCCTTCCCAGGATTTAATTGCTTCTGATTTGATTTCCATGATTTTCCTCCTATTTGTAAATGCCGTATTCGTGCACAAACTCGTTGACCGCGCGGAAGTTTTCTGCCTTAACGTCCTTGACGGTGAGCAGGGATTTATCCGTGGTAAAGAGGTAGCCGCCGTTCGGCGCTGCCTTGTCAATGATTTCCTTGGCGGTATCGACACACTGCTGTACGGTACCGGTTCTCAGGATGCTGAGCGGCATATTGCCCATGATACACATTTTCTTGCCCAGTTTTTCTTTGACCACGCCCAGGTCATCCTCTTCAAAATAGCCGATAACGCCCTTTGGCAGATCCTGAAGGAATTCGTAATAGCGGGTCCAGTTCTTTTCAAAGAATACCTGAATGGTGTAGCCTTCGCCCACCAGCTCGTCGATCAGTGCTTTAAAGCTTGGCCAGTAGAGCTTCTCAAAGTCTTTTGTGCGCATGTAAGAAGGCATGTGCAGCGGCATGAAAATGGAAGCGCTGCCGCCCGGTGTCGGGTTGCTCAGACGGGCGAGCTTAGCCATGAGCGGTGTTGAAACCTCAGCCGCCTGGCGGATCTGCTCGGAATGCCGGCGGATATCCATGGACGCGCCGCTGAAGCCGCGCAGCTGGTCTGCCACAAAGTCAAAGGGCGCTTCGGTGATACCGCGCCGCAGGTTTGGAACCCCGTATTTTTCAGCCACCAGGTTATTGCCTGCCACAATTTTGCCCATGATACGGTTATTGGCGTTGATGGCTCTCGCCCAGTTCAGGCCGCCCTCCATGCCTTCTGCCGCCAGCGCCGGGTACAGTCTCGGCACAACCTTGTTGACAATGGTTTTATAAGGGTCTGCGATGTACTCGTCATACTCCTCTGCCTCGAGACCGGATACCTCTGGATGCTGCACGTAGCCGTTGCTGTCGTTGGGTACAAAGGATTTAGACTGCATAACCTTGTAGAACAGCGGGAAACGGCCCATGTATCCGCCGCCGTCAAAATAAAAGTCCTCATAAACCTTTGAATATGCTTCCGCGATGCGGTCCACATTCCAGAGGGCTTCTTTCATGTCAAAGCCCGCGTACTCGATGGCAAAGGTCGGATCGACCTTACAGATGACCGGAATGCGGTCTGGTTGTTCAAGATTGACTGCCTTCTGGCATCTTTCCAAGCTTTCCTGATATTTACTCATTTTACACCTCGTAATGTTTAAAATTATTATAAATTTTTTCCAAAATTGTAATC
>CAUEUD010000220.1 GCA_959020865.1 Eubacterium limosum
TTATATCGACAGTGCAATTTTTAATAGCAATGCGCCAATGGGCTCTGGTTGGATGTTTCCAGTCAGCACGCAGGACTGGGTAATTGCAATTAACTTTTGTTTGCTGTTTTTATTAACATTAAGGTTTTATCATAATGAGCAAAAAAACAGAGAATAAAAAAGAATACTTTATGTGTAATCTTGAAAAAAAGCAGGATTTTTTGCATTATAGTATATAAACCAGGAGGCCCCCCCATGATCCACAACCTATCCCAAAAACTAACGTCCACCTTCATCCACCACCGCATCATTGACGCTGAGGACCGGGAGGTTTATATTTACAGCTTTGAGCTCCTGCTGTCCGCGGTCATCAATCTGGCGGTGGTGGTGCTTTTAATATGCCTGACCGGGCAGGTGTGGGGCGGCGTGGGTTTTGTTTTGGCCTTTCTGGTGCTCCGGCAGTCCGCGGGCGGGTATCACGCGTCCTCACATTTTTTCTGTATCCTGAGCTTTACGGTTATTTTTTCGATGTTTCTGGCAGTGATTATTTTTCTGCCGACGCTTTACTACCTGCCGGTTATTCTGGGGGCCTTAATCATCGGTATACCCGTCATTGTGCGCACTGCGCCGGTGGCCCATGTGAACAAGCCGCTGACTGAGGCGGAACGTGTGCGGCTGGGACAGGCGGCAAAGCTGACTGTGGTTATTTTAACGGCCCTGATCATGACGGGCTGGTATCTTATGCCAGAGAGCCCGGCGCCGGCCGGCGCGGCCCTGGCCTTACTCACTGTTGCGCTGTTGTCCCTGGCGGAGTTATATAAAAATAAAAAACAGGCTTAGGCCTGTCACAACAAAATACTGAGACTGGGATATGCTTGCCACCCACCAACAGAGAGCTTTTGCTTTCTGTTATTTTTTTGCTTTAAAAAAGAAAGAAGGAATTATTATGAATAAAAAAGATTTGTATGCAGTGTTGGAAAAGAAGATCCGGATCGCCTGGGTAGAGGTTTTTACAGACTCGGAAAATGGAGACGGCCTGCGGGTCTGGTTTGAGGACTGGCAGGGGCTTGAGTTTTACCGGAGCAAGGCGGCTTTCTCAAAGTGGCTGGAGGAATGGGACCTTACGAGCACAGCGGCGGCAGAAAAGGCGGCGAAGGCCATTTTGCCGGGAAGCCAGCTGCTGCCCATGTACCGCAGCCCCGAGTGCACCTTTATCCAGATTAAGACCAAATCAACCAGGGATGGGGCAAAGTATGCCTACAGCTGGGTGAATTTGGATTTAATTAATTAATGGGCCGGGGCCTGTCAAAGAGGCGAAATGCCTGGAGCTTAAAAACGGCATGATCGTGCGCCATCTGCACCGGGACGCCACCATAAGGCGCAAGCTGGAGGAGGCGAGGCAGGTGGCGGCGGCGCTGGAAAAAAGATGAAAAGAGGAAAAAGAACTTTACAATATATAAAAATAAAGATATAATTATACCATAAAAAAGATACAGGAAGGTGTAAAAATGATTATTAAAGCATCGGCCACACTTAGAAACGATTATGCGAAAATTTCAAGTCTTGCCAAAGAGACAAAAGAACCAATTTATATTACTAAGAATGGCGAAGGGGACATGGTTTTGATGAGCATTGACGCCTTTGAAAAAAGGGAACAAATTTTGGAGTTGCGGGACCGGGTGCTGCAGGCAGAAGAGGAACGCTTAAATGGGGAAAAAACATTAAGCCTGTCTGAGGCAAGATTGCAGCTGCGTGAGAGAATAAATGACATATAGAGTGAGAATTTTGCCGACAGCTTGGGAAGATTTAAAAAAAATAGAAGATTATTATACGGTTCAGTTTAATGAGAAGATAGCAATTAGTGTAACAGACCATATTTTGGATGCCCTCGAACGTTTAGAGACCTTTCCAAACTCGGGATCTTTGACGCCAGATAAATGGCTGAATGAGAGAGGATACCGTATGGTGATCTGTAAAAAGCAGGTTGCGATTTACCGATTGATCGGGGATACTGTTTTTATTTACCATATTGCGGACACCCAAACGGAATATACAAAATTATTCCATTAGATAACGAGATCCCATCTGGAAAGAGCTGTGGTTAAATGACAGAAAGCTTTGTCTTTCTGTTTTTTTATTTTTTGTTTTAAAGGAGTTGGTACATTTTTATCAGGTAAGTGCAAAATAATACCCGGTATACAGTCGAAAATAGCCATATTTTACCCTTTTTTGCCGGTTTACACCGCCAACCCGCGGTTTGTGGCATTGGCCAGCGCCCGGTATAATACACCTACAAGCTTGAAAAAACAAAGGACACCGGTGTTCCGAAAGGAACGATCAAATGAACAATAAAATCAACAGAATGGTTGTCACACCCGAGGAGCTGAAGGATCAGCCGGTTATATCTACACTGGACCAGTTGTTCTGCATGGAGCTCATGGATTTGCAGATGAACCGGGAGGAATTATTAAAAGCATATTATAACCGCACGCTGTTTCTGGGCAAGTCGCCGGAGCAGCCTGTGACGGTGGTGTACGGCACGGGCGCCACTCCCCACTACAATATCCGCGAGGCAGCGGCGCTCATGGGAAAGCGAGAAGGTATTGACGATTTTATCGCAGAGCACGGCGACGCGCTGGGCGTTACCATGCGTATTGCGGCGGCGCCGGACAGGCTGGGGCTGCTCGAATTTCTGCCCACGGCGGACATCGAGGGGATTCATCGCCTGGCGGAGCTGCTGGGCAAAGAAGCAGACCCGGAGGGCGTAGCCATCATGTTTGAGCTGCTGGAGGAAAAGGCTGTGGCCTGGGGGAAACAGTGCTATGCATAAGTTTACCATTACAGACACAACCTGCTATGATGCGCTCTGGCTGCCGGGACTTGAGACAATACCGGCGGTCATTGACCCGCCGGTGTATTACGGCGGAGAGCCGGAGGTATGGCTGGCGCTGAGCCCGATCCTGCCCCTGCTCGGCCAGACCTCAGCCAGTAAGCTGGCCGGGCTCATCGCTCCGGGAAGCAAGTGCAAGCGCCGGGTGTATTACAGGGGAAGGCACCGCCACATGTGGATGGTGAACATGCAGGGGCTGCGCGGGCTGCTGCTGCTCATAAAGGACGATGTGAAAATGGAATGGGCGAAGGAGCAGTTTGAACGAAAGGTACACGCCCTGGAAATGCTGCATAAGGGGGACGCAAAGACCTCCATCCTTTACCACTATGAGGAGGGGAGTGAACCGGTTCCAGCCGAGGAATACGGCTGTGAGGCCGGGACACTGGCCCGCGTGCTGATCGATCAGCACCGGCGATGCCAAAAGCTGGAGGAGATGCTGGAGCAGGTGGAGAATGGGGCTTAACTACCTGGCAGAGCTCAACGCCATGCGGGATTATCTGCTGCTGAGGCCTCTGGCCTCCGGGCAGATATCCCTGTGGCACGGGCTCATGATGATCAATAACCTCTGTGGCTGGAAGAGCTGGTTTACAGCGCCGAATATGACGCTGCAGGCTTTTTCGGGGCTTTCGGACAGTGGAATCCATAAGGCGCGGAAGGTGCTTAAGGAGAGGGAGCTCATTGACTACCTGCCCGGATCGTCTGGGGTGATACCGGCAAAATATCACGTTTACCCGGTATCCCTGCGGGTCCGGGAGGCGCGCGGCAGTAAAGACAGCAGTACAGGCAGCAGTACAGGCAGTAGTACAAGCAGTAGTACAAGCAGGAGTACAGGCGGCGGTGCGGGCAGTGGGACAGGCGGCAGTACCGCATTCTATAAACAAAACAAACCAGACAAAAAGAGACAAAAGGAAACCACCAATCCTTTTTTAAAAATGTTAAGCGATGAGGAGGAAATGTGAACCGAAATGAAACACTGAAAATTATGGCGGTCATCAAGGCGGCCTATCCCTATTATTACAATAACCAGTCGGAGGAGGACCTGAAAACTGTGGTCAACCTCTGGCAGGGGATGTTTGAGGAGTATGAGTACAGACTGGTATCCGGTGCGGTACGGGCCTTTATCGCCAGTGACACTAAGGGTTTTCCGCCCTCTGTGGGCATGGTTCTGGACAAGCTGAGGCTGCTTATCGCGCCGCCGGAGCTCTCGGAAATGGAGGCCTGGAACCAGCTTTCCAGGGCGGTTAAAAATTCGGCCTGGTATGCCGAGGAGGAATTCGACAAGCTGCCGGAGGATATCCGCGGCATTGTGGGCTCTCCGGCCAGCCTCCGGGAGTGGGCCTTGATGGAGGCGGGGACCTTTCACTCGGTCATTCAGTCCAATTTCATGCGCAGCTACCGGGCCTGCCGGGGACGTAAACGCGCTCTTGATGAGCTTCCGGAAAGTGTGCGCGGCATGATCGGGGAGCTGGCCGCTCAGAAAACCCTGCCGCCTGAGCAGAGGAGGGATGAAGATGCAAGCGGTGAATGACCGGGATAACCAGGCTGAGATCCTCCGCTTTATCGAGATGGCTAAGCGGGGCGACAAGGACATGAAGCTGGCAGTGGTCAATCTTTTCAAGCCCATGGCTTACAGTATGGTTTACCGGTCCTTTTATGATAAAGAGGAGCGGGAGGAAATGTACCAGGAGGCCTGCTTGCAGATATTGGAGGCCATTGAGGATTTTGATACGGAAAAGTACCGGCATGTGTATTTCCGGTATTACCTTAAAAACCGTCTGCGGTTTATGATTTTAAACCGGATTTGGCGCATTGGACTTGAGAAAAGGCGGTTTGTCTATTCGATGGATGAAAAAACAGATGGAGTCCAGAGAGGGGAGCGCGTGAAAAAGAACCAGCTTCCGGCTGAGGAGAATACGGAGGAGCTGGCCATCAGAGGCTGTATGGTGCAGAAAGTGCTGGAGGTGATGCAAGAAAAGATGGAGCAGAAAACCTATGAGGCGGTCTGCCGGCATTTCATGGAAGGTATCAGCTACGCCGAGATCGCCAGGGAAAGGGGGAAGAGCCGCTCCACTGTCCATCAACAGTGCAGCCGTGCGCTGGACAGGGTGAAGCGGGAGCTGCTCGGGGAGGAGGAATATCTGAGACGGCTGTAAAGCCGGGCATGCTGGTATCAGGTATAATGGGCCAGGGCTTTTTCAAGTTCCTCTTTCAGGGAGGCGCAGAGGGTTTTGGGGGAATGGAGAATCAGGTCGCCGCCAAAGGAAAGGAGGTAGCCTATGAGCCAGTTGTCCACAGGCAGACAGGTGCGCACGTCAAAGTCGCCCCCGGGCAGCGGGGTGACCTGGGCACTGGCGAACTCGTCGTAAACCCGGTAGGCCCGGTTTTTGAGGATGGTGAAGTGGAGCGGGGTCATGACGGTTTTAGCGGTTTCGGTAAAGGGGACGGCGGGATAAGGCTCAAAGGTGTCCTCCAGCACCTGCAGGTCCTGGATGCGGAACAGCTTGAACACGCGGTAGTCCTGTCTCGTATGGCAGTAGGCCTGAAGATACCAGTTGTGGCCTTTGAACAGCAGCTTGATGGGATCAGCGGTGCGCTCGCTTTTCTTCCCGTCGGCGCTCCAGTAGGAAAAGTGGATGGTGCGCCGGTTGAGAATGGCGTTTTTGAGCTCGTCTGAGCGCTCCCGGTCTTGTATGGAGCCGCCCCAGCCCGTAAAGTCCACCTCGATCCAGCTTTGCTGGTTCTTTTTAAAAAAGGTTCCCAGCTTGTTGAGCAGGCCGTCAGGGTCCGGGTACTCGACGGCTTTAAGGCTTTGGAGGGCCATGAGGATTTCATTTTGCTCAGCGTCGCTCAGGATGGACTTATCCAGGGTGTAGCCGTCCATGAGGGCGATGCCGCCGTTTTTTCCCACGTTGGTGTAAATGGGGACGCCGCTCAGGCTCAGGCGTCAATGTCCCGGTAAATGGTGCGGACAGAGACCTCAAAATGGCTTGCCAGCTCGCTGGCGGTCATCTGCCCCTTGTCCAGAAGCAGGTAGATAATTTCGAACAGGCGATGGGTCTGCATGATGTTTCTCCAATTAAAATGGACGGCAGATATGCCGTCCGTTTTGTTTTTTGGCGCCGAAAAGGCAAGATAAAACCACTCGTTCAACGAGTGGTAAACAA
>CAUEUD010000221.1 GCA_959020865.1 Eubacterium limosum
CCTTAACCTCAGCTGTAAAAGAATTTCAAGACCAGGCTATAATTGCAAACATCCCAAATGATATTTTATCATTTATTGATGATGATATACTTGACCGCCTGCCAGAAGAGACCTCATCCGACGCCAAGAAAATCCTTGGAGATATAAAACTTTACTGCGAAAAACAGCTGTCAATAAAAAGCCCAACTGAAAATTATTTGAAACTAAATGAAATTGGTCAAAAAAAAGCCTATGATTACATAGAGGACTTAACCAAAATCCCAGAATACCAAAAAAAAGATGATGCTGAGAATTAACCAGCCCAAAACTCGGCCCGGTCTTCTCTACCTGCGTTTTCCTTTTTTCTAGAAAACGACTAGTCCAAATTACATAAACATACAGCTGTGTCGCGCCCTGCGTTGCACATTGTGTCGCTTAAACCGATACATCAAATTAGAGGGGCTGTCGAAAATACAGCACACCTCTAACCGTAGTAAATACCGTAGTATATTGAGTAGTATTTTCAGCGCACCTCTAACGCGTCCAAAATTGGCTTTGTAACTCACACCAAAATTGGTTTCAGTAGAGGCGGCACAACCTGGCATTTTATTCGATTTTTCGATTAAAAACCTGACATTTTACTTCTTTTTTGAAGTATAACCTGACATTTTAGCTCAAAAATGAGCGTAAATGATTTAATGCTTGACGGGTACACGCTCAAACTTGAGCGCATACTTTTCAGACTCACATCAGGCGAAAAGACGGGGCACAAGATTGTCACCCGTTGAATGTTTGGCGGCTGAAAATTCAGCCGTCGCATCGGGCCAAAATTGGACTGATCTAACCAAGGAAAAATGTCCTTCGTTATCCTTACCAGCCCAACTATTGTAGCGATGCAGACAATCATGTCAAAAGGGTATCGTGTCTTGCTACCCCGCTGCTGCACGTTTCATTTTGTCACGCAAGATGGGGACTACATTTCACAGCTACCCTTAAACGCTCCATATTGCCCCTCAGACAGGAGAAAATACTTTTTAGGTAAAGAACCATTTTGTTGACGTCAACAAATCATAAACAGAATAAAAAGCCCGCCTGATATACACTCAAGCGGGGGAATGTGCTATAATCAACCGTGCAGGGATACCTTGCGGCACCGGTACGGTAAATTGTGCCCCAGAGATGGGGTGATGCTTATGGATAATAATCAATTAATTTTGATCTTGGCGTTAATCGCTTTTATCCTTGAATGCATCAAAAAAGACAAATAACCGTCCAGCCCTAAGAAAACTTTGACGGTTATTCGTTGATAAAGTATTGGGGCTACCGTGCCCGGTGTCCCTGTTTCTTTTTATATTATAGCACATTCCAGCTTAAAAACAAACAAAAGAGTGCAGGCAAGATACGCATTTGTGTTACATTTTTAAGAAAGGATGTGTTTATATGCCACGAAAAAAAGATACTCGAAACGCTCAGGGCTCCGGTAACATAAGACAGCGGCCTGATGGGCGTTGGGAGGCCCGCTATACTGTTGGCCGTGATCCGGGAACTGGAAAGCAGATCAGAAAGTCTGTATATGGAAAAACACAGGCAGAGGTTAGAAAGAAGCTGAACGCGGTAACGGCTGCCCTCGATAACGGCACATACACGGAACCATCAAAGCTTAAGCTTTCTGACTGGTTAAATATCTGGCTTGATGAATACACGATCAACCTTAAACCGCTCACATTAAAGTCATACCGTACACAGATTAATAACCATATTGTGCCTGCTTTGGGCAACGTAAAATTAACAGCCCTCAAGCCACACCAGATACAGGCTTTTTATAACCGCGTTTCTGAGGCTTATTCTGCAAAAACCGTTAAAAACATTCATGGCGTGCTTCATAAGGGATTAAAGCAAGCCCTTGAGTTGGGCTATATTGCCTCTAATCCCGCTGATGTGTGTAAGCTGCCTAAAGTTGTTAAGGCTGAGATTAAACCGCTGGATAAAACGCAAATACCCGCTTTTCTTGAGGCAATCAAAGGCCATCCATTTGAAGCGCTGTTCACTGTGGATTTATTCACAGGTTTGCGGGAATCTGAAATTATTGGCTTAACCTGGGACTGTGTCGACTTTGACGCAGGCACCATTTATGTTTATCGGCAATACCAAAAACTTAAAGGCGGTTGCCAATTTGCCACTCTGAAAAATGGGAAAACACGGCTGATTAAGCCCAGCACCCTCGTCATGGATATTCTTAGGTCTGTAAGAACGAAACAGGCCGAAAACAGGCTTAAAGCTGGTTCTGCGTGGGAGAATGCGCTGAACTTTGTCTTTACTAACGAGCTTGGCGGATTTATCCGACATGGTACCTTATCATCACACTTTAAAAAGATTGCCGTAGAGGCTGGCATGCCTGACTTGCGGTTTCACGATCTGCGGCACTCTTTCGCCGTGTTATCGCTGCAAATTGGCGATGACATAAAAACCGTACAAGAGAACCTTGGCCATCACTCAGCGGCTTTCACACTGGATACTTACGCTCACGTAACCGAAACCATGAGAAAAGAAAGCTCAGAACGCATGAATCAATTTATAAATACCCTCTAAAATACCCCTAAAAAATCTGTAAGGGGTCAATTAAGGGGTCAAACGCCTATTCAAAAAATAAAAAGAAGCCCTGAAACCTTGATTTCATGGGCTTTTTACTTTTTATAAAATGGTGCGAGGAAAGGGACTTGAACCCTCACTGGAGATAAGTTCCAACAGGCCCCTCAAACCTGCGCGTCTGCCAATTCCGCCATCCTCGCATAAATGCGGACCGATTGTATCACCGGCCCGTGACCTTATTTATTATAAACGGTCTTAGCTCATAATGCAAGCATTTTTTAATTTTTCTTTCATATAAAAATCAAGGCTGTTTTTGAGGTCGGCCAGCGAGCCGTTATTATAGAGGATGGTGTCTGCCAGCGCGATCTTTTTTTCGTCAGGCATCTGGATCTCGATTTTCTTTTTTGCCAGACTTTCGTCCACGCCGTCCCGCTCCATAATGCGTTTAAGCCTTGTCTGGGCATCGGTCACTACCAGCAGAACCTCGTCCACCTCCTCGCGCTGGCCGGCCTCGATGAGCAGCGGGCAGTCGTAGATGACAAGCGGCTTCCCGTCCCGTTTCAGCCTTTCCAGGCTCGCGTAGTACAGATCCTTGATGGCCGGGTGCAGGATAGCGTTCAGCCGGTCCCTCACCGCACTGTCGTCGCAGATGAGCTCACCCATACGGCTACGGTTCAGACTGCCGTCGGGCAGGAGAACCTCACGGCCAAAGGCGGCCTCGATCTGGCGCATGCCGGGGCTCCCCGGCAGCACAGCTTCTCTGGAGAGCAGATCGGCGTCGATGACGGGCAGTTTGTAGTCCTCCCTGAAAATGGTGGAGACCGTCGATTTTCCCGAGGCGATGCCTCCGGTTAATCCGATAATTTGCATTGGTTTGCTCCTTTCAGAAAGCGGGCCCGTATCGCGGCGATACGGACCCGCCGCCGTTTCTATTTGACCGCGTACCAGGAATCCCCGGCGTGGGCGTCCACTGTCAGGGGCACTTTGAGGTCTACGGCGTTTTCCATTTCCTCTACCAGCAACTTCATGACGGTTTCCTGCTCGGCCCTGAGGGTGTCGATGATCAGCTCATCGTGCACCTGTAGGATCAGCTGAGATTTCAGTCCCTCGCGTTCCAGACGGTCGTAGACCTTGATCATGGCGATTTTGATGATGTCCGCGGCCGAGCCCTGGATCGGGGTATTCAGCGCCATGCGCTCACCGGCCTGCACCAGCATCCGGTTTCGGGAATTGATCTCGGTGATGTAGCGTCTGCGTCCCCAGATGGTGGTCACATACCCCTTCTCCTTGGCCTCGGCCTTGATGTTTTCCATGTATTCCAGCACCTTGGGGTATCTGGAGAAATACAGGTCGATATAGGACTGGGCCTCGCCCCGGGTGATGCCCAGGTCCTTGCCCAGGCTAAAGGCCTGCTTGCCGTAGATCAGCCCGAAATTGATGGCCTTGGCGTGGCTCCTCTGCTCTCTGCTCACCGCGTCCATGGGCACGTTAAAAATCTCGGAGGCCGTGCGGGTGTGGATGTCCTGGTTTTTCACAAAGGTGTCGATCAGGTTTTCATCTCCGGACAGGTGGGCCAGCACGCGCAGCTCGATCTGGGAGTAGTCGGCGTCGACCAGCACCCGGTCCTCGGCTGAGGGCACAAAGACCTTGCGGATTTCCCGGCCCATCTCCGTTTTGACCGGGATGTTCTGAAGATTGGGGTCGGACGAGCTCAAACGCCCGGTGGCGGTGACGGTCTGGTTAAAGGTGGAGTAGATCTTGTGGGTTTTGGGGTCTACCAGCTTGATCAGTCCCTTGCCATAGGTGGAATCCAGCTTGGAGATCATGCGGTAGTCGATGATTTTCTGGATAATGGGGTGGAACAGCACCAGCTGGTCCAGCACCTCGGCGTTGGTGGAATAGCCGGTCTTGGTCTTTTTGACCACTGGCAGCTTAAGCTTATCAAAGAGGATGGCGCCCAGCTGCTTGGTGGAATTGATATTAAAATCATCCTCCTCGGCCAGCTCGTAAATTTCCGAGGTCAGGGTCTCGATCTTTTTCTCAAACTCTACGGACAGCTCCTCAAGCTGGTGGATATCCACCTTAAAGCCCAGTTCCTCCATGGATGCCATGATTTTGAGCAGGGGCAGCTCAATGTTCTGGAACAGGCCGGTCATGCCGTCGGCTTCGATCTTTTCCGCCAGAGGTTTTTCAAGACGATGGATAACCTCACAGTTTTTAACCATAAAGGCGGCCAGTCTGGCGCTGTCCATGTCCTCTGCCCGCACCAGGGTCTTGCCCCTGCCGAAGAAATCCTCCTCGCTCTGGATGGTGTCGCCCAGGTATTTCATGGCAACGGTCTGAAGATCATAGCGCTGGTCGGACGGGTTCAGCAGGTAAGCGCCAATGTAGGTATCAAAGGTATAATTGACAATGACCGAGCACTGGCTGTGGTAAATATGGGTCAGGTTCTTGAGGTCATGGCCGACGGTCTGCAGGCTGTCGGCCTCAGGAATTTCACCGAGACCGCTGAAGAAGGCTGAAACCATGGCGGGCTTTTCCACAAAGTAGTACACACCGCCGATGTACGCCGCCACCCAGACGCGGTCGTCCTCGCGGTAGGCGTAAACCGTCAGCTTCAGCTCTCTGGCCAGGCGGTTCATGACCGTGATCATCTCGGTGGTAGTGCCAATGGTGGTGTACTGGATATCGCTGGCCGCCACCGGTTCGTCTCCCTCGCCGTCATCGGGCAGGATTTTATTGAGAATGGACTTGAATTCCAGGTTCTTGAGCATTTCGATGCTCTCCTCGGTAAAGATCGGCTTAAAGGCCAGATCCTCAAGGCTCAGATCCAGCGGCACATCGAGGCAGATGGTGCCCAGGAAACGGCTCGCAAAGGCGGATTCCTTACCGGTTTCCAGCTTTTCCTTCTGTTTTCCCTTGAGGTCGTCGATGTGCTCGTACAGCGTGTCGATATTGTGGTACTCCTTGATGAGCTTGATGGCAGTCTTTTCGCCTATGCCGGCAACACCGGGAATATTGTCGGACGGGTCACCCATAAGGGCCTTGACGTCGATGAGCTCCTTGGGCGTCACACCATAGCGTTCCATGATGTAGGCGTCGTCCACAGTGGCGAACTGGGTGCCGCTGCGGGTCGCCGTATAGAGCACGTTGACATAGTCGTCCACCAGCTGGAAGGAGTCCTTATCCCCTGTGATAATCTGGGTCTTCGTCTCTCTGGCTTCCCCCTGCTTGGACAGGGTGCCGATAATATCGTCGGCCTCGTAGCCCTCCTTGGTGATCATGGGAATCCCCATTTTGCCGAGCAGCTCCTTGAGCAGGTCCATCTGCACCTGCAGATCCTCGGGCATTTTGTCACGGCCGCCTTTATAGTCTTCGTACTCCTTGTGCCGGAAG
>CAUEUD010000222.1 GCA_959020865.1 Eubacterium limosum
ACAGCTGAAAAAATGCGGCGTGGATTATTTTGATTTCTATCTGTTCCACAATGTGTATGAAAAAAATATTGATCCCTATATGGATGAAAAGAACGGGATAATGGAGTATCTCCTGAAGCAAAAAGCCGCCGGTCGAATAAAACACCTGGGATTTTCTGCCCACGGCAGGTATGATACCATCAAGCGCTTTCTGGAGGCCTACAGCGATCAGCTGGAGTTTTGCCAGATACAGCTGAATTATCTGGACTGGACCCTTCAGGACGCCAAGGCCAAGGTAGAGCTGCTCAATGGATATCATATGCCGATCTGGGTGATGGAGCCGCTGCGCGGCGGTAAACTGGCAGGCCTTTCGAATGAGAATATGGCAAAGCTCAGAGCATTTCGCCCGGAAGCTGGCGCGCCGGAATGGGCGTTTCGATTTTTACAGTCGATCCCTGGGGTGACAATGGTACTTTCGGGCATGTCAAATGAAGAACAGTTAAGGGCCAATATGGCGGTCTATGAGGAAGAAAAACCGGTAAATGAGCGGGAGATGGAGTGTCTTATGGCGGTGGCAGACAGTATGGTGGACAGCCTCCCGTGCACAGCATGCCGCTACTGCACAACCTATTGCCCCAAAGAACTGGATATTCCAACCATTCTATCACTTTATAATGACGCCCGCTTTACCAACAGTGTCATCACACAGATGGCAGTGGGCGCCATGCCGGAAGAAAAACAGCCCAGCGCCTGCATTGGCTGTAAAAGCTGTGAGGAGGTCTGTCCGCAGCAGCTCAAAATTTCTTCGGCCATGACTGATTTTGTGGATATACTAAACCAGCCGGCTGGGTTATAATAGGTTGTGAAGGTACGAACATAAACAGAGCGGACGCCCTGAAAAGATAATACTTTTCAGGGCTTTTTTGATGGAAGGTAGGGATTGTTATAAAAAAGCTGCGTAACAAAATAAAAACAGACCAATATAGAGAACTCGCCGTTGACTGTGAAAACTGCTGTGGGCTGTGCTGTGTCGCCCTGTATTTTTCAAAGGATGAAGGGTTCCCGCAGAATAAGCGGGCTGGCAAGCCCTGTGTCAATTTACAGAAGAACTTCAGATGCAGGGTACATACTGAGCTTGAAAAAAGGAAGCTTAAAGGCTGTATGGCTTATGATTGTTTTGGAGCCGGACAAAAGGTGACACAGACGGTTTATCAGGGAAAAAGCTGGCGGGATAAAGATGTTAAGCCCGATGAAATGTACCGAGTATTCCTGGTGGTATACCAGCTTCACCAGATGCTCTGGTATCTAAACGAGGCAGCGCTGCTGCTTTCGGCGACAGATATTTACGAGAAGATTGAAAGTGCCATTCAGGATTTGGACAGGCAGACCCGGCAGACCCCAGAGGCGCTGCTGAAGACAGATCTGGAAGCATGCCGTGAGAAGACAAACTGGCTTTTAAAAGAGGTCTGGCAAAGGGTTCAGAAAACGGCAAAAGCACCCGAAGAGGCAAAAAAATCAGTGGATTTTATCGGCAGAGATTTCAAAAAAGCAGTGCTGGACGGACAGGACTTTAGCATGAGCCTGCTCATTGCAGCCAATTTGGAGGGATGTTCTCTAAGAGGCGCTAATTTTCTGGGGGCAGATATCAGAGATGCAAATTTTAAGAATGCCGATCTGCGAGAAAGTATTTTCCTGACTCAGCCTCAGGTTAACAGCGCTAAAGGAAATGCGCATACTAAGTTGCCTGAATTTATAACATGTCCAGAAATATGGAAAAAATAACAGGCATCAAAAGTTTGACAGGGTCAAAAGTGCCCCTTTAAATCAGCCAAATTATTTGTGTTTATACGAATTATCATGTAAAATAAAAATAAATCTATTTTAGCTTGGTTTCTTATAAATGTGAGTTAAAATAATTCAAGATGACGAAAGGGAAACGGATGATTGATAAAGATAACCAGCACAGCTTTGTAAAAACCTATGTGATTGCGGTCATTATCTGCATTGGATTCCTTGCCTTCAGTCTTTTGTTCATTTTTCACATTATGAGATTGAATCAGCAGGAAAGCGCCAACTACCTTAATGAGTCCGCCCAGCAGAGCCAGACCGCTGTGGAAAAGCAGATCAGCGGTGATTTTCAGACCCTGGACGGCATTGCGGAATGTGTGGGCGATTTAGATGTTTTAAACGCAGATCAGATCGGTCAGCTGCTCAAGAGGATCAACGACAACAATGTCTTTATCCGGATGGGGTTTGCGGATAAAAACGGCATCATTGATTTTTGTGATATTAATGGGGACACCCATACAAATGTGGATATTTCAAGGGAGTACTTTTTCAATGATGCCATGGCAGGTAAGGACGTGATCTCACGCACCGTGGAAGATCCGATAAATCCAGGACAGTATATCAACTATTATGCGGTACCTATACGGCATAACAACGAGGTTGTCGGGGTGCTCTGTGCAGTCAATGAGGCGTCGGTGCTTCGGAAGATCATTGATACGCCAGTCTTTAATGACCGGGGCTTTACCAATATTATTGACAGCAACGGTGAAATCATCATGCGCTCAGCCCAGACCGGTGAACGCTACGACAATGTGACCAGGCTGAGCGAGCTTGGAATATTGTCTGTTGAGGAACAGGAAAAATTAAATCAAGCCTTAAAACAAGATGAAAGCCTGGGTTTTGTCTATGACAGTGATGAGGGAAAAGAGATGGCTGTGCTAGAGCCTGTCGGTGTTAACGGCTGGTTTATTTTAACCGCAGCCCCCCAGTCCATCGTCAGAGATTACTATAACAAAACCGCCATTGGCATGATTTTGATTGTGCTGGCAGCCTGTCTGATTTTCCTTTATCTCTTATACCATCAGAGCAAAATCATGGCGAAAAGCCGGAATGAGCTGTTGAAGGCAGCCTATGTCGATCCCCTGACAGGGCAGCGAAACAACGTGCGTTTTCGCATTGATGGGGAAGAGGTACTGAAGGAAAACAAGAATGCGCCCTATGGTGTCTGGTACTGTGATATAAAGAAGTTTAAGTTTTTAAACGATTTGTATGGCTACGAAAACGGCGATAAAATATTGAAGTGCTTATCGGATATCTTGTTAGACCACAGCAGAAGGGATGATCTTTTCTGTCGGGTTTCAGCGGATAATTTTGCAGGTATCCGTTCCTATCATGAACGCGTTGAGCTTACGGATTGGTTTAATGAGCTGGTCCGTGAAATTTCAGAATCAGTGATGGATAAAAACAGGCATCTGCCCATTGAGCTCTGTATGGGCATATATTGTACCGATGACCAGTCTGAGCAGCTGACGCTTAATGATATGATTGACCGCGCCAACATGGCACAGAAATCCATCAAGGACAAAATCGGCGATCAGATGACCTTTTACACAGAAGAAATCCGCAACCAGACCATCAGGGAAGCCGAGATGGAAGCCCTTGGCAAGGAGGCGCTTGAGAAGGAAGAGTTTGTCATCTATATGCAGCCTAAGGTTAACATACAGAAGGGAAACATCATTGCCGGCGCCGAGGCGCTGGTCCGCTGGAACAGCAGCCAGAGGGGGATGATTTCCCCAGGCGAGTTTATTCCGTTATTTGAAAAAACTGGTCTGGTCGTTGATCTCGACCGTTACATGCTTGAAAAGGCCTGCCAGTGGCTCAGAAATTATCTGGACGCTGGGCGGCCGGCCCTTAATGTGGCTGTCAATGTCTCACGTCTTGGTTTATTACAGGAGGACTTTGTAGAGTATTATTCTGGAATCAAACAGAAATACCGAATTCCAGATTTTTTGCTTGAACTGGAATTTACAGAGAGTGTGATGCTGGATGATTCCAGTGCGTTTAAGAATGTGGTTGAGTTATTAAAGAAAAACGGGTTTCGTTGTTCTCTGGATGATTTTGGATCCGGATATTCCTCTTTGAACGTACTGAAAAACCTTTCCATTGATATTTTAAAGCTTGATATTCTTTTCTTCAAGGAAGGGACAGACCTTCGCAGAGAACGGGTGGTCATTGCGAATACAGTGGCCATGGCAAAAGAATTAAATATCAGAACCATTGCTGAAGGGGTCGAAGATATGGAACAGGTCGAGTTTTTGAGGAGCATTGGCTGTGATGTGGTACAGGGCTATGTGTTTTCCAGACCGATGCCGCTGATGGAATTCGATGAGATGCTAAAAAAATTGAATGGACGGTCGATTGATGTCCTGAAAGATTAAAAGTGACGGCTTCCCACTTAGGGAGGCTGTTTTTTTACTGGTAAAAAATATTGACGAACGATTGTTTTGATATTATAATAGATTCAAATAGATGTTCTCGAAAAAAGGAGCGGATCGAATGAATGTATATTATGATGTAAAACAGGTTGGTTTTTGCTTTGATCAGAACAGGATTCCGGTCACCCTGCTCACAGACCAGAGGCAATTCTGCATTAACAAAATTTTGGATACCCGACATGTTCTGCTGACCGGCGGCAGAGCTGTGCGCTACACCTGTCTGATTGAGGGAAAGGTAAGGTATCTGTATTTCTGGAATGGGCGATGGCTTTTGGAAGGGCATGAGCGAACAGAAGAACAGGAAGATGCCGGTGAGATCCTGTATATGTAGGATAAATTATTGTGATTTGAAGGATAATCACAATAACCTCTGAAATCTGTGTTAAAATGGAATTTAATGTTTATTATCAGTCAAAAGTGGGAATGATAATATACTGGTAAAATTCACAGAAAAGGAGGATGTTATGGATACAAAGCTGATTCTGGCCATTATTACCATTACGCTGGCTCTGGTGTTCTATACCATCGGTGTATTCGGCGAGCGCAGGGCAAAAACCCTGAAAAAGCAGCATGTTATTATTTTCTGGCTGGGGCTTTTGTGCGATACAACGGGTACCACCATTATGAGTCTTATCGCCCGTTCAGGGGTTAAGGTTATATCACCGGCGGCTCAGATGCTGCACAGTGTCACTGGTGTTATCGCCATTGCCCTGATGCTGTTTCATGCAGTCTGGGCCACATGGGTGCTGAACAAGGGCGATGCGAGAAAGAAGGAAGCCTTTCATAAATTCAGCATTGTGGTCTGGGCAATTTGGCTGATCCCCTATATTTTAGGCGCTTTTGTCGGGATGTCCGCATAAGAGAGGTAATAAAAAAGCACTTTACAGAATAAAATGTAAAGTGCTTTTTTTATAAAGATTGTGAGGCTGATCTTATTTAACCGGAGACATACCGTTATCCTTGAGCATAACGTCGTGAGCGCCGCCTTCCACAATGCTGGTAGAGGATACCAGGGTCAGCTTGGCTTTTTCCTGGAATTCAGGAATGTTTAACGCGCCGCAGTTACACATGGTGGAACGTACCTTGCTTAAAGTCAGACGGACATTATCGCGCAGCGGGCCGGCATAGGGCACGTAGGAGTCAACACCTTCCTCAAAGGAAAGCTTTTTGTCGCCGCCCATATCATAGCGCTGCCAGTTGCGGGCACGGCTGGAGCCTTCACCCCAGTATTCCTTCATATAGCTGCCGTTAATGTTGACCTTGTTGGTCGGGCTTTCGTCAAAACGGGAGAAGTAACGTCCCAGCATGACAAAGTCAGCGCCCATGGCCAGTGCCAGGGTAATGTGGTGGTCATAGACAATCCCGCCGTCGGAGCAGATGGGAATATAAACGCCGGTTTCTTCAAAATATTCATCGCGTGCTCTGGCAACCTCGATAACAGCCGTAGCCTGGCCGCGTCCGATGCCCTTCTGTTCACGGGTGATGCAGATGGAGCCGCCGCCGATACCGATTTTAATAAAGTCAGCGCCTGCTTCAGCCAGAAAGCGGAAACCTTCCCGGTCAACCACGTTTCCGGCGCCCACCTTTACAGATTCGCCGTAATGCTCACGAATCCATTCAATGGTAAACTTCTTCCAA
>CAUEUD010000223.1 GCA_959020865.1 Eubacterium limosum
GGGCTATGCCTATATCCAGAAAGCCGCGGAAAACAACGTGCCCGTCACAGCCATCCCTGTTGCCGGAGACGATGACATGCAGCCTTTCATAACCTTCCAGAAAGTAAACCTCTGAAAAATGCTTTAAAACAGAATAGTCCGGTGTGTCAATGGTTTGCGGTATGAGCTTGCGCAGGACGTCCAGATCATAAGTACACATAGGCGTAACAAGATCGGTATAGTTTAATGAGTAGCATTTTACGATAGGATCAAAAGGCAGGTCGCTGTTGGATGAGGTTTCAAGGATTTGGCTGGCAGCCTGTTCACGAGAAGCATAAATCTCCATTCCATCAGAAACAGAATACTGGCATGCTAGGACCTCTTTCATTTCTCCGTTTTCCTTAACGTTGACCAAACATTTTTTACAGCGTCCCTTTCCGCCGCATACAAGGTTTAAAGGCAGGCCAATGGAAGCACAGACATCAGAAACCAAACTTTCCTGAGACACATCTATTTCTTCCTCAAGTAATGGGAACAATACGCGCATGATAAATCTCCTTTATTAATATTGAAAATTATGTATATACAGGTAAACATCATCTTTAATCGTTTTAATTATACGCTTTCATAGCTGATTTTACAATACAGATTCCTTAAATTTGCAATAAGAAAAATCAGGGGTTCAGGAAGAAAGGGTAAAATTTTAAACAATTTGTGAAAAAATATTGACAACGGTTTCTGAACGTGGTACCCTATGTATATGATATATCTGTATATACAGGTAAGACTTGTATGTACATTTATTTGAGTAGCGGCGAAGTAAACGCTGTCAGAGGAGGATTATGATGATTATTATTGGAGAAAAACTGAACGGTGCGATTCCAGTGGTTAAAAAAGCCATTGAAGAAAAAGACGAAGCATTCATTAGAGACAGAGCAATTGCTCAGGCAGAAGCTGGTGCTACCTACATCGACGTATGTGCTGGTACAGCTCCTGAAATTGAACTGGAATCCTTAAAATGGATGATGGACATTGTGCAGGAAGCCGTTGAAACACCACTGTGTATCGACAGCCCGGACCCTGAAATTTTAAAAGCTGTTTTCCCATTATGTAAAAAACCAGGTCTGGTAAACTCTGTTTCCGGCGAAGGTAACAAAATGGATGTTCTCTTACCATTGTTTGACGATGCAGATCCAACATGGGAACTGGTTGCTATGACTTGTGATAATGCCGGTATTCCAAACACCGTTGAAAAAAAAGTTGAGTTAACAAAAATGATGGTTGAAGAAGCTAAAAAGCATAATCTGACACCAAACAGAATTCACATTGACCCATGTGTAATGGCTTTATCAACAGAAAACCATTCTTTCTTAAACTTCAAAGCAGAAATCGAAGGAATCAGAGAAATTTATCCTGACATTCATATTACCTCAGGCTTAAGTAACATTTCTTTCGGCTTACCAGCCAGAAAATTAATGAATCAGAATTTTATGACCTTATCGATGTTCGTAGGTATGGACTCCGCTGTTATGGATCCGACAAGCCGCGACATGATGGGCGCAATTTTCGCAACAGACGCTTTATTAGGAAATGACCGACTTTGCAGAAAATACAGCAAGGCTTTCAGACAGGGCAAAATTGGACCAGTTCAGGCGAAATAATCTTTAGCCCATCCTACTTTTAATTGTGCTAATACTTGATGAATTTTAAGTATATAACATTTCTTAGTTAAGAGAGACAACATTGGCGGGCTGTGATTTGTCGATTTGTCTCTTTTAATTTTTTTCTTTCAAAATCGTTTTCATGAAAATTTTACGATAAGTTTGTTTGATATTTATCTATCAATCTGATGGCAGTTTATTTTAAAATATTGCTATAAAAGCATTGACAAGCCTTTTTTTACGTGGTATGATTTAACCATAAGCAAGAAGTGGCATATTATATATAATAGTACCCAGACATAATCGGCGGGCAGATTGTAAACGTCAAGTCTTTATACTAAGGGAAATGGTGAGAGGCGCTGACGGGAATGTGAATATGGAAATGAGATTAAGTGTATCTAAAAATATGGTTAGTCAAAGAGTTCTTTTTTTAGCCAAATCTGTATATACAACTATTTACATATAAATACATGAATATACAATACAAAACTTTGTGTAAATATATGAAAACAAACGTATTTCGTGACAAGTTTGTATATATAAGCATATACAGGTAATACAGGAATATACAAGTGTAAACGCTAAACAGCCTTAAAAAAAACAAAATTTATCTTACTTTGTATTTGATTTTTTTCGTAAAATGCTTTAGAATATGAAGTAAGAAATGTTAAAAATTTATCAAAGTATTGGAGGATTTAAAAATGGGTTTCAAATCAGACATCGAAATTGCACAGGAAGCTAAACCACAAGACATTCGTGAGATTGCTGCCAAGTTGGGTTTAACAGAGGATGACTTAGAATTATATGGTAAATATAAAGCTAAAGTCGATTATAATTTGTTAAAACGGGAAACCGGAAAAAAAGCAAGATTAATCTTAACAACTGCAATTAATCCGACTCCTGCCGGTGAAGGAAAAACGACAACAACCATTGGTGTTGCAGACGCGCTTTCTAAATTGGGCAAAAACACACTCGTTGCTTTAAGAGAACCTTCTTTAGGACCAGTTTTTGGTGTTAAAGGCGGCGCTGCTGGCGGCGGTTATGCTCAGGTTGTTCCGATGGAAGACATTAACCTGCATTTCACAGGCGATTTCCATGCGATTGGTGCAGCAAACAACCTTTTAGCTGCAATGCTTGATAATCATATTCATCAGGGAAATGAATTAAACATTGATCCTAAGAGAATTACCTGGAGACGTTGCGTCGACATGAATGACCGTCAGTTACGTAACATCATCGATGGTCTTGGTAAAAAAGGTGATGGTGCTGTCCGTCAGGATGGTTTTGATATTACTGTTGCTTCTGAAATTATGGCAGCCTTCTGTCTGGCAAGTGACATTGTTGACTTGAAAGATAGAATGGGTCGTATCATTGTCGGCTATACTTACGACGATGAACCGGTTACCGCTGGCCAGTTAAAAGCTAACGGTGCAATGGCGGCTTTATTAAAAGATGCTTTGAAACCAAATCTGGTACAGACACTGGAAGGAACGCCTTCTTTTGTACATGGTGGACCATTTGCAAACATCGCTCATGGCTGTAACTCTGTAATCGCTACAAAGATGGCCATGCACTTTGCTTCGGATTATGTTGTAACAGAAGCTGGTTTCGGTGCAGACTTAGGCGCAGAAAAATTCCTGGACATCAAATGTCGTATGGCTGGTTTGAAACCAGACGCCGTTATTATCGTCGCAACCGTAAGAGCGCTGAAATACAACGGCGGTGTTCCAAAGGACGAATTAAACAACGAAAACTTAGAAGCTTTGGAAGCCGGTCTTCCAAACTTGTTGAAGCATGTTGAAAACATTACTCAGGTTTACAAATTACCTGCAGTTGTTGCGATCAACCGTTTCCCATTAGATACCGAAGCAGAATTAAAATTAGTAGAAGACAAATGTAGAGAACTCGGCGTTAACGTTGCACTGTCCGAAGTATGGGCAAAAGGCGGCGAAGGCGGCATCGCAGTTGCCAACGAAGTTATTCGTCTCTGCGAAGAAGGCGAAAACAGCTTCCAGTTCTCTTATGAAGATGACATGAGCATCAAAGATAAGATCAATGCCATTGCTACTAAGATTTATGGCGCTGACGGCGTAGACTATACTCCGGAAGCGGATGCTGAAATTGCAAGATTAACCAAACTGGGCTTTGACAAAGTTCCGGTATGTATGGCTAAGACACAGTACTCCTTAACAGATGATCAGACCAAATTGGGTCGTCCGACTGGTTTCAGAATCACTGTTCGTCAGGCAAGCATCTCCGCAGGTGCAGGCTTTATCGTATGCTTAACCGGTGAAATTATGAAAATGCCTGGTTTACCAAAAGAACCGGCAGCAGAACGTATTGATGTCGATGAAAACGGCGTAATCTCCGGTTTATTCTAGAAAATCGAAATATAAAATTAAATAACAAATTTGACTGCTTTTGCGACATCGGCAGTCTGGGGGAGGGGTTCGACTCCTCCCCATTCGCATTTTCAGACAAAATTTTTTCATGAAAAATGTGAACCTTAATGAAGAACGTAAATTTTGAGAGGAAACACTATGGGAATCGCAGACAAAAAATGTACAGAATTTGTCGAAGTACTTTACAGTAAAAGTGCTGTTCCGGGAGGCGGCGGTGCAGCGGCACTGGTAGGCGCCATTGGTACAGCATTGGCAGGAATGGTCGGCAATCTGACCACCGGTAAGAAAAAATACGCTGAATATGAAGAAGATATCCAGAGAATTCTTGGCGAAGCACAGGCATTACAGGATCAGCTGATTGCGATGATTGATCAGGATGCCGAAAATTTCGCGCCTCTGGCCAAGGCTTACAGCCTTCCGACAGAAACGGAAGAGCAAAAGGCGCATAAGGCAGAAGTAATGGAAGAGTGTACAAAGGTAGCCTGCGGCGTACCCATTGAGATTGTTCGTGTATGCTATAAGAGCATCAAGCTTCACGAAGAACTTGTCCACAAGGGTTCTGCTTTGGCTATTTCTGACGTTGGCGTTGGGATACAATGCCTGCGCGCAGCAATGATCAGCGGCTGGCTGAATGTTTTAATCAACATTAAGACCATGAAGGACAGAGACTACGTGGCTTCTGTTGAAAATGAGCTGAAGCCTATGCTGGAAGATGGTATTGCAATTTGCGACACTGTTTATGCCGAAGTGGAAAAACAGTTGTCTTAAACTAAAATTTAAAAAATAAATTCAGGAGAAAATTATGGCAGCAAAATTATTAAGTGGTAAAGAAGTAAGTGAGTCCATGTTAGCAAAGGTTCTGGAGGATGCAAAATCCCTGATTGCTGGAGGCGTTCAGCCTAAGCTGGCAATTATGCGTGTTGGCGCAGATCCAGGGTCCATCTCTTATGAAAAGAGTATTATTACCAGAATGGGCAAATCAAGCATTGAAGTGGAATCTGTAGAATTCCCTGAAGATGTAACACAGGCTGATTTTGTAGCAAAATTAAAAACGCTTAATGATGACAAAAACATCCATGCAGTTTTGATTTTTAAACCGCTTCCGGAACAGCTGGATGAAGAAGAAATCAAATATATCTTAAGCCCGGAAAAAGACCCGGATGCTTTAAATCCAACAAACCTTGGTAAATTAATGATTGCGGATGAAAGAGGCTTTTTCCCATGTACAGCAGAAGGCGTTATGGAGCTGCTGAAGCACTATGAAATTGATGTTAAAGGTAAAGATGTTGTGATTATCAACAACTCAAACGTTCTTGGAAAACCGCTGGCAATTATGCTGACCAATGAATTCGCAACAGTGACCATGTGTCATGTGTTCACAAAAGACACACCGTCTTATACAAAAAAAGCAGATATTGTTGTTACAGCTGCTGGTATCTATGGCCTGGTTAAACCGGATATGTTAAGCGAAAACTGTATTCTCGTTGATGTTGCAATGTCTCAGATGAAAGATGAAAACGGCGAATTCGTATTAAACGAAGAAGGCAAAAAGATCCGTACGGGTGATGCCCACGTTGACTGCCTGGATAAGGTTGCAATGATCACCTCTGCTACACCTGGCT
This sequence comes from Eubacterium limosum, assembly GCA_959020865.1. Lineage (GTDB taxonomy): Bacteria > Bacillota > Clostridia > Eubacteriales > Eubacteriaceae > Eubacterium > Eubacterium limosum_B. The sequence goes on from CAUEUD010000223.1 coordinate 5,665, forward strand.
GCGGCGGCGGAACTGGCCCGATCACCACTGCTCTTCTGGCACAGCATGTCATTAAAGCCTGCAAACAGCAGAACAATTTATAGGAATGGGAATTAAGCCCGGGAGAGTATCTCCCCGGGCGGATTAAATATAGACGGAGGAAGTAAAAATGATTATTTCTCAAAAGAAATCTTTTGAAGATGTATTAG
>CAUEUD010000224.1 GCA_959020865.1 Eubacterium limosum
TAAAGGAAGGAGCTGTTTTAATGGAAAATTAAGAGACGAAGCCTTTTACCTAAGAAAGAAAAAAGCGTCCTGCGGGAACCGCACATACAATTGCAGCTTCTTTACTAAAGCTGACGCTTGATCTCGCCTGTGTCTGGCTGTGCCGAAAGTGCGGCTCGATTCCTGGCCGTCACCCACAGTGCCTGGACCTTTTATCTTATCTGGATAAAAGGCACAGTCTCGGGCGCCGCCACTTTTATTTTTACAGCAACCGTACCCACCTTACCAAAATAAAGACCCCCATTTCAGAGAGAATATGGTACAATAGACCCGTCCCTGAAACAGGGGGTAAATTTTGCAGAAGGAAACATTCATGAAACGACTTTTAACACTTTTTTTAATCATATCCGCCTGCGGGCTCCTGATCACAGGCTGCTCGCCGGCCCTCACCCTGTCCCAGCTCTTTTCCCCGGTCACCTTTACAGGCTATGTGCTGAAAAGCGATGACGCAGCCCTCACCCTCCTTTACCGGGCTGAGGATACCCAGGAGCCTGTGACCAGCGTTTTTGACCTTACCAGCCTCCCGCAGGCCCCCCTGCCCGAAACCGGCGCAGAAGTCAAAATCACGTTAAAAACCGGCACAGATCCCGAGAGCCTCCAGGCCGTGGACACCCTTCTCCCCGCCAGAAAACTGGAGGTCCTGACAGCTTCAGACGCGGCGGAGAAAACTTTTTACAGCCTGCGGGCAGATAAGCTCCTGGCCGGCATGAGCCTTGAGGAAAAGGTGGGGCAGATGTTCTTTGCCCGATACCCCGGCCCTGCCGCCCCCGAGGACGAAAAAACCTGGCAGTTTGGGGGCACCATCCTTTTCGGGCGCGACTTTAAGGATAAAGGCCCCGACCAAATCCGGGCTGAAATCACCGCCTGCCAGGACGCGGCAAAGATTCCCATGCTGGTGGGGGGTGACGAGGAGGGCGGCGACGTGGTGCGTGTCAGCGGCAACCCTGCGCTCCGGGCCGAGAGCTTCCCCTCTCCCCAGACCCTGCTGCAAAACGGCGGCATGGACGCTGTCACCGCCGACGCTCACGAAAAGGACGCGCTGCTCAACTCCCTGGGCCTCAACGTCAATTTCGCCCCGGTCTGTGACCTTTCACAGAATCCCGCAGACTACATCTACTCCCGGACCACCGGAAGGGACGCCGTCACCACGGCCGACTACGCGAAAACCACAGTAAGCGCCATGGCCTCAGACGGCATGGGCTCTGTGCTCAAGCATTTTCCAGGCTATGGCCCCGGCGGTGACACCCACAAGGATTTCTCCCGGGACAACCGTCCCCTTGAGACCTTTGAATCCCAGGATTTCCTTCCCTTTAAGGCCGGCGTCCAGGCTGGCGCAGGCAGTGTTCTGGTCAACCACAATGTCATTGAGGCCATGGACCCGGACCACCCGGCATCCCTGTCCCCAAAGGTACACGAGGTTCTGCGGGACGCGCTGAGCTTTGACGGCGTTATCCTCACCGACGACCTGGACATGGAAGCCATCACCAAGGCCTACGGCGCCGATACCGCCGCCGTACAGGCTGTGGCCGCCGGCAACGACATGATCCTGAGCTCCCGCTATACCATCGAGATCCCAGCGGTGATCGAGGCAGTAAAAAGCAAAACCCTCTCCGAGGATCAGATCAATGCCTCCGTCAAACGGGTGCTCACCTGGAAAATGGATCTGGGCCTCATTGAAAATTAAATCTGTTTTTAGAAACACCTGCTCAAAAGGCTCAAAACCGTATATGATTATGGTTTTGAGCCTTTTGAGCATAACATGCTAAACTTCTCTGACATAGAATGTCCCACTGGTGTAAGTATCGCCAAAGGTCTTGATTACACGGTAGCTGCCCGGCTGAAGACGCCCGTAATAAGTCCCGATATCCAGCGTCTCCTCGTTCGCTGTATCCGGCGGAAGGAATACCGTGGCCTTTTCAAAGGATGTGCCGGGAAGCGGGGACACCGGAAGCCACTGGCTGTTCTCTTCCCGCTCCAGATAAAAAATCCGGCCATAGGTCTGATCTTCTCCGCTGTGGTTCACCACCAGTACGGTGAGTTCTTCCGTGTTGGGCGTGATATCTGCTTTGACAACAGACATCGTTATCTTGGCATTGTATCCGGTGTACTTTTCAGATGAAAAGGGCGTGGCCCTGACCAGCGCCGGCGCCGGACTCTCCGTCGGAAACATCAGGCAAAGGCACAGCAGCACAAACGCGATTCCCATAGAAGTGGTTATATTTCTCATTTTAACTCCGTTCTTAAAATCAAAATCTCTGTCAGAAAGTTTCTTTTTACTATCCCAAGTTTACCAAATTTAAGCGAACACGTCAAACAGATAACGTCGGTATTATCTTTACGCTCAAAAGGCTCAAAACCCCATATGATTCTGGTTTTGAGCCTTTTGAGACTGTATTCTCTATTTTAAATTTAAAAGATACCTTTCTGAAAATCCGCTTCAGCCTGCCAGAGAGGTACTATTGTCCGAGACTGCGCCTTTTATCCAGATAAGAAAAAAGGTCCTGGCGCTGTGGTGACGGTCTGGAATCGCTCCGCTTTATCGGATCAGCCGGACACTGGCGAGATAGAGTGTCCGCTTTAGTAAAAAAGATGTTGTTGTAAGGCAGTGCCCGCAGGACGCTTTTTTCTTCCTTAGGTAAAAGGCTTCGTCTCCTGAGGTTTTTGGCATTTCGCGCGGCCGCAGGCCGCTTCCAATCAAATTCGCCATGCGAATTTGCACCTGTAATTTTCCATTCTCCATTCTCCATTCTCAATTTTCAATTAAAACAGACGCTTACTTTAACTTTACCTCTAACTTTCAGCCTCCTTCAACCCTAAAACAGGCACCCTTTCGGATGCCTGTTTTTATATATTAACGATCGCTGTAATTTTTATGCACCAATGCCTGAACCTTCTTATAAAATGCTTTGTCGTCACTCAGGTGCATGATGATATTGCTGAGTTTCAGGATGATTTTGTCGGGAGACGCTCTGTTTTCGAGCATTTCAATCGCGACGGATTTCAGTTCCCCGTCGACTTCCCTGAGGGTTTCTGCTCTTTGAATCTGTTCAGCTTCCAGCGTTTTGCCGGGGTTTATGTCCTTGAGAATGTTTTTAACCGTGCTTTGAATTTGATATTGTTGCGGCGCGCAGGCTGCCTCTGCCGTATGGGCCGGGGGCCTGCCGCCCTGTTGTTTTAATGGGGTATCATAAACGGCCAGCGTATCGACATTGTTCATTAAACCGTCACCGCCCTTTCCTCCTGTATAAAGACCTCCGGTTCTGCCGGTGTGATCACAGGCACGAGGGTATTGTGGTCCTCTTCCTCGGCGGCTTCTGTTTTGAGGAGTTCGGGGTGGATAAAATAACGGATGCTCCGGCGTCCGGTTCCGGCGTACTCGGCCGGTACGGGCACCAGATAGTGGTGGGCTGCCAGCAGCGCCAGTGGCGATTCCACATCGTCTGCGTGCATGCCCTTCCCCTTACAGCGCTGAGCGATCTCCCGTTTGGTCAGGCTGTCTTTGCCCGCGGTCAGGGTCCGTTTGAGGACGTAGGCCGCGGCCTGGGTTTCGGCGTCGCTGCTTGTCATGTTAAAGATCCGCAGCTTTTCTGCCAGATAATACTCTGCCAGGTCAATGGCTTTGGCCACGGTCGAACGGCTGATTCTGATCTCAGACGCCCGGGGGCCGTGGGCCGCGTAGTGAAGAATGCCCGCCATCCGCAGGACAGTGCCGCTGACCTTTCCAGCAAAGGGCTCAATACATTCGTAGTCTTCTGTCAGGCGGCTCTCGGTGTCATAGTCGAAGTCAAAGAACAGGTCTCTGGCTTCCTCGGTCATCTCTAGCATCACACCGCCTTTAATCCCGGCGTCCATGGCCAGAAGCTCGGTGATGAGCTCGCAGTAGGCTGCTTCGACCTCTGGCGGGACGTCGGGCGCCTCCCGGCTGTTTCTGGTGCCGACAAGGCTGTCGGGCATCGCGTACAGGAACCGGCCTGTCAGGCCCAGCTCCTGAAATTCTTTCCTGGCCTCAAATTCACACACCACATGGGGCTGTACAGCCATCACCATGGTGAGGTGGGCGTCTCTGAGGATGCGGGTTCTTCGGCCAACCCGGTCGACGGTCATCTTGTCCTGTGAATAGGCGTTGAGGAACACGTCGATGTTGACCGCACCGCTGTAGCGGCCGCTCATGGTGCCAAAAAGGCCCCCCTCTGCCGCAAAAATTGCCATTCGCTCGTTGTTCTCTTCCAGAAGGTTGACCAGCACCTCGGGGGTCACATCGCCTGCTGTCAGGCGCAGAGGGCGCGTTGGCTTAAGTGCTGCCAGCTCTTCTCTGGCCTTCTGGGCATCGGTGTAGTTAATGACGCCCCGGGCGGCTTTTCCCTCCAGATACTTGATCTTCTTCTTAAAAAATTTCTCCTGATTATCGTATTCCTCGATGTCTTCGGCCATCTTGGCATTGACCATCTCCTCATAAAGCTCGATGGGTCGGGTCATTTTACGCATAATCGGGGATTTCCGCTCTGATGAGCGGGCAATCAGCAGGATGTAAAGGCACAGGGACTCTGTCCAGTCTCCCTTGGCTTTCACCTTGGCCTTCTTCTGCACCGCGGCTGCAAGGACGCCCAGGGCCGCGCTGCCCGTCATGGCAATCGGCACCCCGATGCTGGCAGCGGCCGCCAGGACAAAGTCCTGTACTGCACCGGGCAGGCTCTCCACTGGAAATGCCGGCACGGTGCTGCCTGCGCTGTCATCAAACGGGATGATGGGCTTGAATTCAATGTTTTTCTTGGTCTCTTCAATGATCAGATCTTTTCGTTCTTCTTCGGTTAAAAGGCCTTTCATGGCCTCAATGTCATCTGTATTATGTCGCTGTGTTCTATCGTTTTTCATACTGTATAAGTTCCTTTCTTTTATACGCGCGGTAAAGCTCCACCCTCTCGGATGGCGTCCCGCTGTCCAGGATATCCAAATAGTAGGATACCACGGGTAATTGAAACATGGCCTCGACATACTTGTCTTGGACGGTTTCCAGTGAATTGCAAGGCTTATATTTCTCAGTATTTTCACATAGTTCACGGTGTAGTCTGCTATAGTATGCTTCCATATCTGTCAGCCGGTCCCGGAGCGCCGCTGGCAGTACCGCCTCCGTGCTGTCCGTCGGAGCCGTCATACGCGAAGGGCTGTACAGGCTGTTCGTTGGTTTCGCTCTGCGCTGTGCGCTTTTCGTCCCGTTCGTTTCCTGCTTCACGCTTCTTGTATCCGTCTCTCCTTTCGCCGCAACGTCGTTGGCCTTATGGCTTTGACCTCTGACCTCCACCTTTAGATTGAAATCTTCCTGAAGCTTAACTGCCGCTTCCAATGGAGAAATATGGAAAATCTGCATCACCAAATCGATGACGCTCCCTCTGGCCCCACAGGCGAAGCAGGTAAACCGGTTGCCTTTAAAAGACAGACTGGGGTGATGATCGCTGTGAAATGGACACAGCGCCCTCCCATGCCGGTCAACTGCCACCCCGTAAAAGCGGGCAGCTGTCACAATATTGGTTTCTTCCTTGACCACGTCAAAGATTGATCGATAGTTTTTTATCAACACACCCCTTCAAAATAGATTTATATCCGACTGTCGCCGTGATATGGTTTGCATTATATAATGAATCGCTGTTTAAGTCAACAATTGTTAAAAGTTTAACTGATGGATAATCATTTGTTATCAGATTATTTTTTTATTATGCTCTAGAGAAACCTTC
>CAUEUD010000225.1 GCA_959020865.1 Eubacterium limosum
TTGCTATAAAGTGATTATGCCGCTTCTTTCTTTAATGGTTTTTTCAAAATTGCCAGCAGAATCATGCCGACAACGGAGCCGATCAACAGCGATACAACATAGAACAGCGGGTTGCCCACCACCGGGAATACAAACACACCGCCGTGGGGCGCCATCAACGTACAGCCAAAGAGCATTGAGAGGCCGCCGGCCACCGCCGAACCCACAACACAGGATGGAATAACGCGGATGGGGTCTGCTGCCGCAAAGGGGATCGCCCCTTCTGTGATAAAACACAGCCCCATAATGTAGTTGGTAAGGGCTGACTGACGTTCCTTCTGGGTAAAGCGGTTCTTAAAGAAGGTGGCACACAGGGCAATGGCAATGGGGGGTACCATACCGCCGATCATAACCGCTGCCATGATGTCATACTGTCCGGAGCTGATGGCTGCCGTACCGAATACATAGGCCGCTTTATTGAATGGACCGCCCATGTCAATAGCCATCATGCCGCCCAGGATAATACCAAGGATGACTTTGGAGCTTTCGCCCATGCTGTTTAAACCGTTGGTCATGGCTGTATTCAGCGCTGCGACTGGCGGGTTGATGATGAACACCATCAGCGCACCCATGATCAGAAGGCCAAAGAAAGGATACAGAAGTGTTGGCTTGATTCCTTCCAGGGCATCGGGCAGTTTATCAAACAGCTTACGCAGTCCCAGCACCAGATAACCGGCCAGGAAGCCAGCGACCAGCGCGCCGAGGAAACCCGAGGTCCCACCGGTAGTAATGGTCATGGTGCCGTCCACCATGCCCAGGATATAACCCTGGCTGGCGATATAGCCGCCCACAAAACCAACCGCCAGACCCGGACGATCCGCGATACTCATGGCAATATAGCCTGCCAGAATCGGAAGCATAAAACCAAACGCCGCGCCCCCGATGGTCTTTAAGAATGCCGCGAAGGGCGTGTTCATCCCAAAATTGGCCGGGTCGATGGCGTAATCGTCAAAGAGGAAAGCCAGGGCGATCAGGATACCGCCGCCGATAACAAAGGGCAGCATATGGGAAACGCCATTCATTAAATCTTTGTAGATTTTGCGGCCAATGCTCTGCTTTTCGCCGCTGTCAGCAGTATTTTCTTCCTTGCTGTCCGCATGGTAGATAGGGGCCTTGCCCTCCAGCGCATGGCTGATCAGTTCCTCAGGCTTATGGATGCCGTCGGCCACTTTGGTCTGAATGACCGGCTTGCCGTCGAAACGGGCCATGGGCACATTTTTATCCGCAGCCACGATAATGGCGTCGGCACCCGCAATTTCGGCTCGGGTCAGTTCATTCTTGACCCCGCCGGAGCCGTCTGTTTCAACCTTGATGCTGACGCCCATATCCTTGGCTTTGCCCTCCAGGGCTTCAGCAGCCATGTAGGTATGCGCAATCCCGGTTGGGCAGGCTGTAACCGCCAATATCTTCGGGTATCCGGTGTCCACCTCAGTTGCAGCTTCCCGCACTTTGGCTTCCTCTGCTTCTACCTTTTCCACAGCCTTTTCTGCCACGTTTTCCTTTTCTTTTTTAGCGTCTTCCTCGCCAAATTTTTCAGTTTCTTTTTGGTCAATAAGCTTCAGGAATTCATCCTTATCCGTCGCATTTATAAGCTTTTGTCTGAAGTCCTCATCCATGAGCATCATGGATAAGCGGCTTAAAAGCTCAAGATGCGTATCATCGGAGTTGTCCGGCACAGCGATGGCAAAGAGCAGATGGGCAGGCTGTCCGTCCATGGATTCATAGTCAGTGCCCTCCTTGCTCACCATGACCGCCAGCCCGGCTTCCTTCACAGCGCTTGTCTTGCCGTGTGGGATGGCGATGCCTTCACCGATTCCGGTCGTTCCCTGTTCCTCTCTGGCGACAACGGCTTTTTTGTAGCCTTCCTTGTCGTTAAGGTTTCCGGTCGCGTCCATGAGATCGACCAGATTATCAATGGTCTCGCTCTTGGATGCAGATTTTCCCTGAAGGTCAATGCCTTCTTTTTTCAGTAAATCTGTAATTCGCATTTCTTTTCCCCCTGGAATTAGATTTTATTTAAAAGGTCTGCGACCTCTTGTCTGGTTGCCAGCTCTTCCGAGAAGGCACTGGCACTGCCGGTGGCCACGCCCATTTTAAAGGCGGCTGCCAGATCGCCGGATTCCAGGTAGCCCGCCAGAAAACCTGCTACCATGGAGTCGCCCGCACCCACAGAGTTTTTAACCTCACCGCTGGGTGCCGCGCTTTTATGCACACTGCCATCCTCGTTCAGGAAGATGGCTCCGTCGCCCGCCATGGAAACAAGCACGTTGCGCGCCCCCATTTCCTGGAGCTTTTTGCCATATAAAATAATCTCATCATCGTTTTTAAGGGTAACCCCGAACATATCGCCAAGCTCATGATTGTTGGGCTTGATTAAAAACGGATGGTATTTTAAAACCTTTTTCAACAGATCCTTAGTGGCATCCACCACAATGTCAATGCCCCGGTTTTCAAGGCGCGCCATGATACGCTCATAGGTATCTGACGGCATGGAACTGGGGATACTGCCTGCCAGCGCCAGCACATCACCTGGCTTCAGCCGGTCCAGCTGAGCAAAGAGCTTTTCAAGAGCCTCCTCAGAAATCTGAGGCCCTCGGCCGTTGATCTCACTCTCCTCCTGGGATTTGAGCTTGACGTTGATCCGAGACAGACCGTTGTCGATTTCGATAAAATCAGAGCTGCATCCAAAGTCCCGGACACGCTTCTCAATTTCTCTGCCGGTAAAGCCAGCGATGAAACCCAGGGCTACGTTATCAAAGCCGAGGTTTTTAAGCACAATGGAAACATTGATGCCCTTGCCGCCCGGGAACAGACGCTCCGAAGCGGTTCGGTTTACCTGGCCGGTTTTAAAATCATCGACCTTTACAATGTAGTCCAGGGATGGATTAAAGGTCACTGTGTAGATCATTTTTATCTACCTCCATTATCTCTGTGAATTTCAGGTATTTATGATCCTGCAAATCCGTGGTGATGATCGTCGCATTACCAATGTCGCCAAAGGTAACGGAAGAAATTTTATTAAATTTTGAAGGGTCACTTAAAATGTAAGCGTCCCGGCAGTTTTCAAAGGCTTCCTTTTTAACCATGGCCTCATGAACATCCGGCGTGGTGTACCCCGCCGTAGGGCTGATGCCATTGGTCCCGAAAAAGCCAAGGGTAAAATTGTATTTTCTGAGGGCTTCCACCGTTTCCTCGCCCACCATGGCTTCAGTTGAAACCCGAAGGTGCCCACCTGGAATAAATACTTTATACCCCTTTTTAAGGAGTTTATTTGCGTGTCCGAGTCCATCAGTCACGTAAGTCGCCTCCTTTTCACTGATATAATCAATGAGGGCCTCAGTCGTTGTTCCCGCGTCAATAAAAACAAAGTCACCTTTTTTAATGAGCGAAGCCGCGTACTGGCCGATGCGCTTTTTTTCCTCACTGTACTGGCCATGTTTGTAAGCCACATCATCTTCACTTGTCGTATAGCTGTTGTCAACGGCTGTAGCACCTCCATGAACCTTATTGATGAGGCCCATCTCGTGCAGTGCGGTTAAGTCCCGCCGCACCGTTGATTCCGAGCTTCCAAGCAGCTCAGTCAGTTCCTGCACTGTCACTGCTTTTTTACTCTCCACGGTTTTTAGTATAATGTTAAATCTTTCCTCTGTTAACATCTCTTTGTCCTCCGCAACTGTATATTATCACCATTTTCAGTCAATGTCAAGCATTTTCATTCAAAAAACTTCAAAAATAATCATTTAAACCCTTATTTTTCCCTTAAACATGATTATTAATGACTGAATTTGACTGTTTAAGCCTACCACTCCCGGGTATAAAAGTCAACAAACCAGAAACGCTGGCAGCCGGACCGACGCTCGAGGTTGTTTTCAAAAAATAAAAAAGAACCAAACACGCGATTTGGTTCTTTTTTATCAGTGATATGCATATACTAAATTTTTTCGATCATGACATCAGACGTTGTCGCCGTCCTTGATGTCAAAATAATCTGGTAAAAATTGCTGAACGTCGTTAATGCGGATTTCAAAATGGGAGTGCGGTCCGGTTGAATTACCAGTGCTGCCCATTAACGCTACGACTTGGCCTTTTACGACCCGGTCACCAACGCTTACCTTAAATTCGGAGTTATGGCCCATTCTCAGGACGGTTTTTCCATCGTCCATCATAATGTCAACGCATAATCCGTAACCGCCAAATTCACTTGCCCGGATGACTGTACCACTCTGCGGTGCGTAGATCGGCGTCCCCATTGAGTTCGCGATATCCACTGCAAAGCAGCCTGCGTGGCTTCCTGGCTTATCTAAAGCGGAAATATTACCGGTAGCCGGTAATATAAAGTTGTCTTTCTTTGAAGACATGGTCGGGTACTGTTTCGTTCCCTTTGAAACAATCTGAGCCACTGGCTCTTTTGCAACTGTTTCGGATAAGGTTGTTTCGCTCACAACCTTGCCGTCTTCATAGACGGTTTCGACTTCCTTATCAAGTTCTCCGTTCACACCTTGCTGTGTAACTACAGTTTGATCAACATATACATTAGGATCTTCCTGCTCAACGGTCTGGAAAGGTATGTCTTCTTTTTTAGTTGATGTTTTAGTCAGATTAATCTTTAAGATACTGGAGCTTGTCTCAGTCTCATTATTCTGGTTTTCTACATTCTCATTACTATTATTTTCAACGGTACCTTCAGCTGCTGGAGCTTCCTCTTGGGCTGGCTCATTGCTTTGGTCTCTTGCCACATCGGCTCCACCACGGCTTGCTACCTGGATTGGAGCGTTCGTACTCTCTTCACTCTTACTCGGATTAGTGTTACCTGTTGCTAAAACATTAGCACATGCGGTTGGATCGACTAAATCATCGATCGAAAAATTCTTAGGCGTTTCTACAACGTCGCTCTGGATGTCGCATTTTACCAGCTTATCTGTATCCTGTACGTTACCGATCTTATTAATTGCACCTGCAATAACGGCCTGTACCTGGTCAGATGAAGCCAGATTCCCGACTTCCTGTCCGTCAACCTTCAATTGTACACCATGAACGCCGACCTGAAGGTTCTGTGCGTTCAATGCATCAGTAAATTCTTCTTCTGAAAACATTGGTTTATTCAATGTGATGCTCTTTTTAATCTGTATATCATTGTAGACATATGCTGTTTCTATCGACGTTTTCGATCGCATATCCTGCTCTACCTGATCCAGACTCTGTGTAAACACAGCCGCATCTTTGGTATAGCCTAAAACCTCTCCGTCAACCATTACCTTGTAACCAAGACAGGTTGAAGAAAAGAATCCGAGAAGAAGCGCTACACAGAAACCTGTGAATACGACTTTTTCTCTTTTGCTCAAGTGCTTGGCGTAATGCGCAAGCTTCTTAAAAAACATTTGAAACTTGCCACTTGAGCGATGGCTTTCGTTGCTAATGCCTAATCACCACCCTCCTATATAATTTTGACCAAATTGTAAAGTTATTTACAATTTAGATATATTTTAACATATCCTTTGGCACTTGCCAATACCTTAACCGAATTTACTTAATATTTTATGAAAAATTCATTAAAATATACGTATTTTAGGTTTAATTAAGGCGGCTTGCGCCCCTTTATCGGATATACAGTATTTTTTTCTTTACATTTAAGATGTTTTTGCCAGAACCGGCCTTTCCTATCATAACAGCCCCGAAAAAAGTGAGGGGTATTTTGTCAGTT
>CAUEUD010000226.1 GCA_959020865.1 Eubacterium limosum
CTCCGCACCCGTGAGCGATGTTCCGGAGACCCGCCAGCTCAAGGGTGTTGCCGGCCCCACTTCAAAATATTTCTGCTGACGCGGCGACCATGCCTCAACATCGATGCTCTTGACCTTCAGGTCTGCCAGATCCCCTGAGCAGCATTCCAGCGTGCGCACAGGAATATCCAGCGAACGGAAAAAATCAACCGTGTTGGTATACAGTCTCTCAAACCACATCATGCTGTCCTCCGGCTCGCATACCACGATCATTTCCTGTTTTTCAAACTGATGGATACGGTAAACACCGCGCTCCTCAATCCCATGTGAGCCCACTTCTTTTCTGAAGCATGGCGAGTAGCTTGTAAGGGTCTGTGGCAGCTGGTTTTCGTCTAAAATGGTGTCGATGAATTTACCGATCATGGAGTGCTCGCTGGTACCGATCAGGTAGAGATCCTCGCCCTCGATTTTGTACATCATGTTTTCCATTTCAGAGAAGCTCATAACACCGGTGACCACATCGCTGCGGATCATAAACGGTGGAATGTAGTAGGTAAAGCCGCGGTCGATCATAAAGTCCCGGGCATAGGATAAGATACCTGAGTGCAGTCTCGCGATGTCACCGCTCAGATAATAAAAGCCATTGCCACTGGTCTTACGGGCACTGTCAAGATCCACACCATTGAATTTTTCCATAATATCAATGTGGTAGGGCACCTCGTATTCTGGTACCACGGGTTCGCCAAAACGTTCAACTTCGACATTTTCACTGTCGTCACGGCCAATGGGAACAGAAGGGTCAATGATGTTTGGGATCACCAGCATTCTTTCCCGGATGTCTCCTTCAAGCTTTGCCTCCAGAGCTTCCAGCTCCTCCAGCTGCTTGTTAATTTCCACAACCTGTGCCTTTGCCTTTTCAGCTTCATCCTTCTGTCCCTTGGACATAAAGCCGCCGATTTGCTTGCTGATGGTGTTACGCTGTGCTCTGAGAGTATCTCCCTCGGTTTTGGAGTCACGATACTTTCTGTCCATTTCGACAACTTCATCAACCAGAACCAGCTTTTCATCCTGGAACTTTTTGCGGATGTTTTCCTTCACAAGCTCTGGATCGGTGCGCAGTAATTTAATATCTAACATGTTTCCTCCTTGAATCTATGGGGTGCCTCTTCGCTGTCTGATGACAATCGAAAATCCCTCTTGCTCATTATTATTTTACAGATACCACCAATTATAACAAATCTAAGACAAAATAGCCATTCTCTCATGGTCGAAATACCATTAATTCAAAAAATTTTTTTCGCCTCCACTCAAAAAGCACAAAGCAGCCTATCCTATGCCGCTTTGTGCTTCATTCGTTTCTTTTATTCCGTTTCGCCTTCAACCTGAGTCAGTACAGATTGAAAGGGCAGGCTGGTACAGCTTTCATCGTAAAACTGATACCCATCCTTTCCTGAACGTTTCAGGTGGTAAAGAGCCTGGTCTGCCTTACAGAAAAGAGTACCATAACAGTCCCCATCCTCTGGATACCGCGCCACACCAATACTCCCGGTGATTTGTCCCTCAGCTGTATAGCGTCTGAAGTTCTCACAGATACCGGCAATTTTTTGTTTCAGCCGCTCCACAGAAGAATAATTTCTGAAAAAAATCATAAACTCATCCCCACCGATCCGTCCTACAGCATCCCCGGGCAGGGCGCAGTTTTTTAAATTTTCAGCCATCTGCTTCAGCACTTCATCGCCGTACAGATGTCCGAAACTGTCATTGATGGTCTTAAAATTATCAACGTCGATGAAGCACAGGGCCCCGCACCGGGTCTCGGGATTGTTCAATATCCCGCCGATCCTGTCCTCCATGGCCTTTCGGTTAAAGATTCCCGTCAGGGCGTCGTTTTCCGCCTCATTTTTCAGCTTTTTAAATTCCCTTTTACGGCTTCCCAGCTCAATAATATTCTCTACCCGTCTCTTTATCACAACAGGATCAAAGGGCTTTGTCAAAATGTCCAGTGCGCCGAGCGCATAGCCCCTGCGCGCTGCTGTTCCAGGCTCCTCTGCAGTGATGAGCACCACGGGCAGTGCTTCTGTCAGCGCCTCATCCTGCATATGCTCAAGAACCTCAAAGCCGTCCATCACTGGCATCACCACATCCAACAGCACCGCTGCCAGCACATCCTGGTTTTCACGTATACAGCACAGAGCCTCATATCCGTTTTCAGCCTCTAAAATCTCGAAGGTGTCCTGAAACATCATCCCCAAAATCTTCCGGTTTTGTTTCATATCATCAACTATTAATATACTCTGACGCATACTGTCCACCCCCTTACATGCTCTCCGCTCCGGAGAGTCTTTCTAAAAAATACCACCTGGCCAAGCCAGCAGCTGACCAAGTGGCGAAAACACAGGAAACATCATAAAAAAAGCCATGCAGGGACACGACACCCATACACAGCTAAAAGTCATCAAAGCGAAAAAATGCTTACACAAATAAGCCTACCAAAAAATATAGGTCTTCTCTTGTTTTTGGAAGAAAAATAGCCTATAATAATCAGTATGCGGTACGGCCCCCACGGGACGTTGTGTATGGTGGTAGTGTCACCCTGCGCAAGCCGGACAGTGCTCCCAACACTTTCCGGATGCCGCATTTGTTTATTTAGTTTTCCTTATGCATTATTATACGTCTTTATTCCTTTTTAAGCAATCATTTTATATTATTTTTCTTCCAATTTCTGCTGTTTGCTGCAATAAAAAAGGGCAGTACGTCTCTTTTCAAAACGTCTGCCACAGGCTGTCTTTACTTAAAATATGTCCTTATTGCTTCCACCACGCCGTTTTCATCATTGGATTTTGCCGTGTAATTGCAGATTTCCTTAAGCTGTGGATGGGCATTTTCCATAGCATAGCTGTATCTTCCAGTTTTCATCATCTCATAATCATTAAGGTAATCACCAAAGAGCATGGTCTCCTCATAGCTGATTCCGTATTTTTCCTGAATTTTGCTGATGGCTGTTCCTTTGTTACAGCCCGGGTTGGAAAGATCCACCCAATGTTCACCCGAAACAGCGATCTCCATCTGTTCTCCAAAGGCTTCTAAAAGCGGAACATGGCTGTTTGTTTCGGCATTCACATAGTCGTAAACGGCAATTTTACAAATATCATCCTCAGCTGCCAGAATATCGTCCATTATCTCATATCGGCGGTAATACATCTTAATGTTTTCCAAAAGCTCCGGCTCATCGCTTTCAGCGTAAGCACCTCTCAGTCCACAGATGACAGGGCTGGCTCCGGTTATCTTTCGAATCTCTTCTACAATTTCTCGAACAGTCTCCCTGTCAATCACATTGGCAAAGCTGTTCACATTATTCTCAAAAACCACCGAACCATTTTCAGCGATAAAGATCATCTTATCCTTTACCGGCTCAAAAATATGTTCCAGATTATAATATTGTCTGCCGCTGGCTGCCGCGAAGCGGACCCCCTGTTCTGCGAGCGACTCAATCAATGGGAAAAGCTCTGGTGAGAGCTCTTTATTACTGTCTAAAAGCGTACCGTCCATATCTGCCGAAATCAATTTAACCATTTTTAGCAAACCTTTCAATTCAGTATTTCTTTTTTGTATTTTTTATCTTATAATACCTAATAATAACACTAAAAGAACGGTATGACCAGATGGTAAGCCATTGTTTACCATTTCAATTTTTGCCGGCCGCCTTTGTGGTTAAGGGATGAGGGGAATTATGCTTAGGAAAAGGACGTCTTCCAATATAATACTGATTGCCATTGTGATTGTACTCGTTTTATTGTCTGTTGTCAGCTTTGTTCTGTATCAAAACAATACCCGAAATATCCTGGCAGAAAAATCAAAAGCTGACATGAAAAAATCCACTGACCAGAGCATCATACTGACCAACAGCCTGATCGACAATTACTTCAGTGAGCTTGACACCATCGCTATTTTCTGTGGCGTCAACACCGGCATTAATGACCATGAAATATTTGAGCTCCTCCAGCAGAAAAATCTGGGAAATACTTATTCCCAGATCGGAGTTGCCGGCCTTGACGGCTCCATTTATACCGGCAGCGGCTCAAAACAAAATGTATCGGGTCAGGATTATTTTCAGCGTGCCATTAAAGGCGAACGCGTAGTTTCAAATGTTGTCACGGACCCCTCTACAGGGCGGGATATCATTGTCCTCGCCATTCCCATTGAGCGTGACGGTGTTATCACAGGCGCTGCCTGTGCCCAATATGATGTCCAGTCCTTCACCGACCTGCTCAGCAGTTCTCAGTTCAAAGGCGCTGGCGCAACCATGATCATGCAGAAAAACGGAAAAATGGTCTCGAGCTATGTCGGTATGGAGGATTTCGATACGTTTTACGACGCTCTTGAACAACAGATGGAATTCAGAGGAGAAAATACTCTCGAAAGCTTCAAATCCCGCGTAAAAAACGAAGAATCCGGCCTGTTCACCTATTTTCGCAATAACAATGAGCGCTACGTCTATTTTGAGCCCGTCGGCATTAACGACTGGACCATGATCTCTCTGGTGATGGCTGAGACCATTGACAAGCAGACCACCCCCATCAACGCCGGAGCCTTTGTTCTGATGATTTTCAACATTCTGCTTTACGGTGTTATCCTGGCCATGATCCTCGCCATTATCAAACGCTTCGGAAAACAAGTGGAAGCCAACCAGCGCGACCCGCTCACGCATCTTTACAATAAAGACATTGCGCATACCATCATTGAACGCCATTTAAAAAAGGAGGGACAAAAGCAGCGTCATGCCTGTTTTTTCCTTGACATTGATGATTTCAAAAGCATCAATGACACTTATGGACATCAGACTGGCGACGACGTCCTTTTTTCTGTGGCCCAGATACTTCTTCACTGCTTCCGGGAAACTGACATTATCGCCCGCTTTGGCGGCGATGAATTTGTTGTCTGGATCAAAGACCTGCCAACTGCAGACATTGTAAGACAAAAGGCTGAGATGCTCTGCAACATTAGCGCTGCCGGTCCCAATATCCCGATTTCACTGAGCATTGGCATCGCCTGGTATCCCGGTGACGGCACTTCCTACACAGAAGTTATGCAGCACGCTGATGAGGCCCTTTACCGGGCCAAACATTCCGGAAAACGCAACTATCAGTTTTACAGCGATCCACAATAAAAAAAGACGGACATATCCGTCTTTTTTTAATCCTCATATGTCTCGATCAATCGCTCGATATTTGCAATAGTCTCTTTCTCAAACAAAGGGCAGAAGAGCTCTACCTCTGTCCTCAGTCGTACCTCGTCATAAAAGCGGTTCAGCTTGTCCTCCATCACATATTCATCCATCATTTCAGGGTTAATGTCCTTAAAAAAACCTTCCCCCATTTCTGTGATAAGATCTGCTTCATCCGGCGACATGGGTGCCAGTGTAATGAACTCCAGAGGGTACTCCTCCAATCCAAGATAGATTGTAATGCGTTTTATTTCTTCCATCTTATTACCTCTCGTCTATGCTTGCTCATCGTTAAAAAAATCCAGAGCATTTTGAGCAGTTCGCTCCACCAGTGTACATAAGAGCGCACTCTCTTCATCTGTAAAGTTTTCTGTCAAAATCTTCAACCAGTTTTTTTGTATTGTCTTTATTTTCTGATAACAGGCCTTTGCCTTCTCTGTGGGATACAGACAGCTGGTTCGTTTGTCTCGGCTGTTTGTCTCCTTGGTTACAAATCCTTTTTTGGCCAGCTGAGCGATACCTCT
>CAUEUD010000227.1 GCA_959020865.1 Eubacterium limosum
TCTACATTGGAAATGTCATAACGTCCCCAGCGCGTTGCAGACGCAGACTGGATATAGCGGTGTGACAAAGACTGTGGCCGAAAAACTGGCACAGGAAATTAAGGCGGATCTGTTTGAGATCCAGCCGGAAACGCCCTACACAAGCGCAGACCTCAACTGGCAGAACAACCAAAGCCGAAGCTCTGTTGAGATGAACGACAGAAGCAGCCGTCCGGCAATCCGTTCACGGGTGGCGGATATGGGGGCGTATGATGTGGTGTTCGTTGGATTTCCAGTGTGGTGGTACCGTGAGCCCTCCATTATCGATACGTTCATGGAGGACTATGATTTCTCCGGAAAGACGGTCGTCCCCTTTGCTACGTCTGGCGGCAGCCCCATTGGCTGCTCAGGCAAAAATCTGGAGGCTCTGGCCCCAGGTGCAAAAGTCGAAAGCGGAAAACGGTTCGCGGCCAATACGCCCGGCAGCGAGCTTGCCGCCTGGGCTGCACAGTGGCTGTGATGTCATTGAAAATAACGGGGTAACCAGCTTCACCGTCATAGATTCAGCGGCGGGGCATCCACGATTCACAAGCCTTAAGCCCTATTCTGTTTTAGTTTGTTATCCTAAAAAGAACCCTGATAAAAAATCAGGGTTCTTTGCTGTTTTCACATCTTTTTATATTCTGTAATGTCAAAGCAAGTCAGGAGATACGCCTCGTGGTCGCCCCATTTTATGGGCGAGCACTTTACCCTTGTCCACAGCTGGTACTTTGGATTATAGACCTCGTCAACATTTCCCCGAAGGGGACAGTACTTACAGGGGCTGTCTCTGTGGAAAAACGCCTGGTAGCAGGTCTGGCCGGGCACTGCGCTCGGGTCCAGCTCCCGGGTCTTATGGTTGAGATAAAGCAGCTCATAATTATCTTTCTGGATAGTGTAGATATAGGCGTCCTGCGTGTCCAGAATCGTGTTAAACCGGACGGCGAGCTGGTGTTCCCAGTCCGCCACCCGCTTTTTCTGGAGGAACACGGTCAGCATCTGAGAGATCAGCGACAGCATGCCGATTTCTTCCTTGGTCCACATCCGGGTGCCGGTGCACTCATCAAAGCCGACAAAACCGGAAAAGGCGCCGTTATCCAAAATGGCGCACTGCAAAGTGGATCGGATGCTCTGCTCCTCGAACAGCGCGATCTGCTCTGGCTTCAGCGAGTAAATGTCCCGGCAGTAAAAAAGGGCGTTTTCCTCAAACAGGGCAGCGTAATCGCCAAAGTCCTCATAGGCATAATGCTGTAAATACGCTTTCTGCGGCTCGATTCCCACATTGCACCACTCGTAGGTATTGTCACAGTATCTTCCGTCCCTGCTGTTTTCAAAAACATAGGCCCGGCTCACATCAAAGCGCTTTCCGACAATTTCCAGAATGGTCTGGATGGCATTGTCCAGATCGTTTGCGTCGTAAAGGATCTGGAACACATAGGTGACGAGGTTGTCCACCGCTGTGCCGGCCTCCCGGTTAGAGTCGATGGCTGAACCCAGGGTAGAAGATCCGGTGCCGGCGACGCCGGTCATTGTCTCCTGATCAAAGAGCTTGAAGTTATTTTTCCCAACGCTCTTGGCCCGGTACAGAGCCCGGTCGGCGTTCTGGTACAGAGTCTGGAAGTCCTGACCGTCCTGGGGGCACAGTGCCACCCCGATGCTGCAGGTCACCTCAATGGGCCTTTTTTCGCTCTGGAATAAATGCTGAAACATAACCAGAAGCTGCTGCGCTTTTTCCTCTGCCACGCTCTGGGACGCAAGGTCTTTTAAAAAGATGATGAACTCGTCCCCGCCGATGCGCCCCACCACATCGGACTGCCGCACCAGCTTTTTCATGCCAATGGCCATTTCTGTCAGAACCGCGTCGCCGAAAAGATGCCCCATATTGTCGTTGACCTGCTTAAAATTATCCGTATCAATGAGAAACAGCGCGCAGGTGCTGCCGTCCACGTGATCCAGATAAGCGCTGATTTTCTGCCGTGTAGCCTCGCGGTTGTACAGCCCGGTGAGGGCGTCCTGCTCGGCCTTCTGCCGGAGGGTTGCCACCATCTGGCGGTTCTCGTCATTATCCAGCATGACACAGAAGATCTGCTCCTCGCCGTTCTCGCCCACTGACTGGTACCGGCAGCCAGTTACCCATTTATAGCGTCCGTCACGGCAGCGCACGCCGCACTGGAAATTTATCTTTCCGGTCTGATCCTGCTCGGCATCCTGTTCCTGATGAAAGGGAGAGCTGTCGGGCTCGTACAGCATTTTCGCAAACTGATTCTGAAATTCATCCCGGAGGGCCTCCCTGGAATACCCAAACATATTGAGAAAGCACTGGTTTACCGCCAGGATTTCATAGCCCTCATTATTTTTACACTGGAGCACCGCGCCAGGTACTTTATCCAGCAATGCTTTATTTCTCGTATTCATTTCCCCTCCATCTATCGGCAGAGCCTTTGTTTTCCGTCACGCTTTGCCAGGCCATGTTCATATTATATCATAACTATGTAATCCGTGACATCTTTTTTGAAAAATGGTTATCCCTTCTAGCGCCAGATCTCCACATGGTCGAACTGCCGGTCCGGATACTCGATAACCCCAAGCCCCAGCGCCCGGGCCGCGGCAGCCACCTCGTCATAGGGCACCCCCGGGCAGTACAGATCGGCCGCGTGGCCAGTCAGGTGCCAGGAATTCTCAATGCCGCCCACCTCGGCATTGCGTCTTTCACAGCGAACGCCCGAGGTGATGATGATGGGCCGGTCAAACACACACCGCAGCGCCTCGATTTTCTCAAGCAGCTCGGGGTCCATCTCCGCAGGCCAGCCGTCACAGTAGCCCGCACAGTCACAGGCATACTCGTCCATGCGAAAATGGGCCGAAGCCCAGGGGCCGTTGGTGAGGATGGGGTCCTCAGGCAGCGGGTGGTCGATGACCGCCCCGTCGGGTGGGGGTTCGGGCGTCTCCGGCGCTGATACGGTTGGTTCGGGCGTCTGCGTCGCTGTTTCCGATTCCACAGGCTGCGGCGCTTTATCCGCCGCCTCCTCCGGTTCAAAGCTCATACCGATGAAAAAGACGCAGGAAATTAAGAGCATGATTGAGAGGATTAATCTTCGACTGATGGTTTTGTAGAAATTTTTCATTTGGGTCTCCCTTATTGAATGAGTGGATAGTGGATAATTGATAGTGGATAGTTAAGGGACAAACCGGCGATGCCGGTTTGATTATAATCAAATTTGCCATAGGCAAATTTGTTCTAAAACTATCCACTATTCACTATCAACTATCAACTAAAAAAAGGGGCTTTCGCCCCTTTTTTACTCCACGGCCACGTCGGTGGTGGTGGTGTCTACGCGCTTGGCGCCAGAGAGTTTGGCGAGGGGGAAGCCTTCGGGCTTGAAGATGTTATCGGTCACGATGCCGGCTGCGCCGGTTTTGACTTCCTCGTCGGTGAGACCCTCCTTATAGTGCGGGATGGTCATTCTGAATTCCTTGCCGTCGGTGCGTTCAAAATACATTACCAGTTCTTTTTTCTGTTCGACTGCCATGTTTTATCTCCTTTCAAATTTGAATGTGCTGCTTACACGATCTCGGTGATGTCGCTGGTGGTGACGCGCTCGCACCCTTCGCCGATGGGCTCCTGCATGCCGGTGATGTGCTTGTAGGCGCTTCTCAGCTGCTCCTTGGTGGCTTCGTGGTCCACGTCGCCGTAAGATTTGCTGGAGCGTTCGATTTTTCCCAGTTTTTCGCCGTGGTTGACGGTGACCTTGAGCTTGGTGTCCTTTTTGGTTTCTTCGACTGCCATGTGTATTTCTCCTTTGCGGTTGGTATTTTGTGTGGCGTTTTGCCTTACACCTATACATACCGGATTTTGGAAAATTGAACAGTGTTTTTATAAAAATTTTTTTATTTTCTTTAAGGCCTGATTGTGCCGGTCCTTGATGGCATTAAAGCAGCAGCCTTTGTTCCGCGCGATTTGCTGGAGGCTTATTCCCTGTCCATAGTGCTGACAGATCACCTCTTTCTGGTTTGGGTTCAGATGCTCCAGGGCTGTCCTCAGCCTTTGATACCGATATTTTTTCTGGATGTGCCTGCAATAATCTGTTTCGATGTCTACCTGGTCGTCGGCCACTACCTCTGACAGCGGGAGTCCTTCTCCTGCCGGTGCGTCCAGTGTCTGTACTGGCTTTATGGAATGCTCAAAGCGTCCTTCCTGCCGCTTCATAAAATAGTGCCGCAGATGGGTCTTGATAAAAGCGTTAAAGCAACCGCCGCTGCTTTTGTCATATTTTTTCAGACCTTCCATAAAGGCGACCACGCCGTCTTGGTATGCGTCTTCATAGTCTGTCGGGCCGATGCCGGTCATGCGCTGCATGGTGCTTAAAATCAGGGGGGTAAAGGTCATGACGAGCCTCTGGCCCGCCACTCGGCTGCTTTCTCTTTCGGGGCTGTTATCTGGGGATTCCTGCCCGTGTTTATAGGTTGCGACTAAATCGTCAATCACTTTGTAATTGCTCAAATATCCCTCCTATTCGTCCTCATAGACGTCTGTAATCTCAAGCACAAGGCCGGGAAACCGGTCTTCGACGGCGGCGCTGAGCTCGTTAAAGGCATCCTCGGCCTCTTCGGCGCTGCGGGCGTAAAAGCCTGCTTTCATCCGGCATTCGGCCTCGACCAGGTAGCTTCTTCTCCGTCTTACCACACCGGGGCCAATCCCGTATCGGTTCATGTTTTTTCTCCTTTCTGTTTTTCTTCTCTCGCGGCCCAGATGGCGTTAAAGGCAGCCACGTCATCGCCGGGGTACTTTGCCCGGATGGCGGCTTTTTCTTCTTCGGTGATCTGGGGCAGCAGATTGAACTGGGGCATAAACGGCGCGTCCTCCTGATTAGAATACAATCGAGAAGCATGTTTATTATTTACAGGATTTATTAACGGTGCGCCTGTGCGTGCGCTCTGTGTGCGGGGCTGCGTCCAGACCTGTGTGCGTTTGCCGCTCTCTGGCTGGGTTATCCACAGGGTGGAAAGCTCTGTGGCAAAGGGGATGAGCTCGTACTCACCGGCTTTGTTTCCACCGTGCGGGTGATAGTGCAGGCGTCCGTGACGTACCAGGTGTGCCCTTGCGCGCGCCACCTGGAAGCGGTTTTCCATGTCTAAAGCGGCACTTACCCGGGCATTGGCGATCTTAAACCGGATGGGCCAGTACCACAGACCATCACCGGCCTGGATGGCGGCTTTGTTGTTGGTGTACATGAGCAGGTGCCAATAGGCCTGGAGCAGCGGGCTCAGGGGGTGCGTCTCCAGCCATTTGTAAAAGGCCAGCAGCTCGGTCAGGTAGTTCATCGGGTGGAAAAGAGCAGGTGCGCGGTGCCGCAGCCCTGGCTTTTTCGCAGCTGCATGATCATGAAGCCGTCCAGGAAAAAGTGCCAGTCCTTTGCCGCGTCCGGGGTGAGCTTTCCGCTGTCGCGGGCGTACTGCAGCAGGTCGCACATGCCGCCGATGTCCACAAACTCCATGACCTCCAGCCGCATCGGGTCCTCTCTGGAGGGAAAATGGCGGCGCCACACACCCACACGCCGGTTGTTCCGCAGCTTATCGAGGAAACCGTCCTCATCGTCCAGGCCCAGCAGGGCGGCCAGGTCCTCCATATGCCAGGCCAGGGAGCGGCCGCCCACGATCATGGCGCGCAGGGGCTCATGGCTTTTGCCAAAAATATAGGCGGTATG
>CAUEUD010000228.1 GCA_959020865.1 Eubacterium limosum
CTCGGAGAGAAACAAGCCGAGTGCCCGGATAAACGCTATCTGTGTGCCCATGATGCTCTCGATCATCTGGACAAAGGCTATGAAGATGTCGCGACCGGTGACTATCTGGAAATGCTGGAGCTTTACACCAAACGGATTCAGGGAGAAATCAAGACACTCCGGGAAGCGGAGAAAAAGATTGGCGAACCCAATGCGCCCATTCCGGCAGAGTGTTGTCGTCTGGATGATCACACAAAAAGCATCCTCGGGAAGTTTGTGGTCATTAAAGCGGAGGTATTCAGACCCGAATACCAGCGCGCCAATGAACAAATCTGCTATGTGGCAGGAGGCTCTGGTGCAAGGGCCGATCCCAAAGAAAAGGCCATTGTTGTAAAAAACGTGTACGACGGCAGAGAGGCCCAGTTTGAACGCAGCGAGGTCCAGGGTCTTGTCAATCAGAAATACCTGCCCGAATGGGCTCAGAAAGCGGTTCGGAAATTCCAGAAAAAAGAAAGCATCAGGAAAGGAGCAGCGCGCTGATGAATGCGGAAAACAATGAAAGCATGAAGTGTGGGAATTATGCGATCACCCAAGAACTGTGTATCGGAGATAAGACCGTGGTTTTTGGAGAAAAGCCCGACGGTTATGAATCCAATCGGTATCTGTGCGCTTATCACCAGATGATCCTTTTTTACGCAAGCTATACAGAAATTGAAACCGGCTCTTATCTGGACATGATGGACGTGTTTACCACGCGGGTAAAAGGACAGATCGAAAACGCCCGGGAAACGTTGAAACAGATCAATGTACCGCTGGAGGTCATCACCCCAGAGATGTGCTACCCGCACGACCTTTCCCAGGATCTGAACGGAAAGGTCATCGCCATCAAGCCGGAAGTTTTGCGTCCAGAGTGCCAACACGCCGTGAGCCAGCTGGGCTATGTGACCGGTGGTTTTGGAGCCAGTAGAAATGCACGTGGCAGCGCTGTTTTTCTCAAGAAACTATACGGTATGGAGGATACTCGTTTTGAACGTTCTGACATCCAGGGTGTCGTGAAACCGGAATGCCTGCCGGAATGGGCTAAGCAAAACCTCGAGCAGATCAAACAAAGACAAAAGAAAGAAAAAAACCGGAAAGGAGGAGCCCGCTGATGAAAGAAAAAGCAGAACTGCCCGATTTTTGCTATACCACACTGTTTTCAACGGGTGAGATTGTTCGGATCAGGAGAGGCGCGCTGACCTATGAAAGAACCGATCTCTCCACCCCGGACCAGACAATGAACCGTCTGATCGCAGAGCGTGCCAATACGGCAATGGGCATCACCAAAGCCCAGAGAGAAGCCATGCTCGGCGGAATGCTTTTAGGCTGGGAGCGGCCAGCCGCCGACCCCAACCGGTATGACCTGAGCGGCAACTTTATTCTGATCGAAGACATGGAAAAATAACGTGTTACAAAAGAAAAAAGGAGAATTTAACAGTGAAAGACGAAATCAATCAAGGCTATGTGATCACAGACCGCATACAGGTCGATCCGGATAATGCCTTTGTTTTGGGCTTCAATCCAAAGGCCCCCCAGCCCTTTGTCACCTGGAAATGCGGCCAGAATGATTACTATTATTATGGACACTATTTTAATGATCAGGACAAAGCCATCAGAGATTTGTGCGCACGGGTTATTGAGGAACTCGACGATAAAAAAGAGAGAATGACCCTGGCTGAGCCCGTTATCGGAGACAACGGCACCTGTTCAAATGACGAAAAGTCTAAGTATTGTTCGAGTACACCACAAGAAAATGGTCGATTCAAAAAAAGTAAACACAAGGGTTTTGAGCGGTGATACCATGGCAAAGAACACAAGAGGACTCCGAATTTTAACGCGTCTGATCGATGCCGGGTACGACACCGAAAAAGCCATTGCCGGGATGACCCTCGACGATATTATCAAACTTGAAATTGTGAACAGGAATGATATGGCCGTGCTGAATGGACTCATTAAAAGCGTAAAGGCCAACCGCGTGGTGACCTTTTTAGCTTCCGGTTCAGAGCCTGAGCAAAAGGGGACAGCACTACAAAATTTAACGACAGATAAAGGGGAAGAAAACAATGAAGAAAATCAATCCAATCCATCACCATATGATCCCGTTTGTTGACATCCACGCGTTGGATCTGTTTGAAATTCCCGACGGTGAAAGCATCACCATTATCCCCATGACCGGCTGTCCGGTGACTTATCCCTGTTACTTCATCGACCGCAGACACTTTAAGCTGCGGAATACCATCTGGCACCCCCTTGACTTTGCTAAACAGATGGCCCGTTTGGGGAACCGTTACCGGCCCGAAAACCCTGGGCCTTCCGATGTGCTGGATTATTATGAAGTCTACCAGATTCCCGACCGGCAGAACACCGACTATGGCTTTGGACCCCTTAATCAATTCCTTACCCGGTTTAAACGGGAAGATTATGTTTTGTGCTACCAGGGGATGTTAGCGCCGGTGACCGAACTGCTCGACCTGTACAAATTTCACAATCGGAATGACCGGCCATTTCAGGATAAGATGCACCCGCTGTGCATGGGCGATATCCTCGTGACCCACCGTGAAGAAAAAGTCCAGGCCTTTTACGTGGACGCCGAGGGATTTCCAGAAGTGCCGCAGTTCCTTAAGCGGCCTGTAAAGTAAGTCCATGGCCCTGAAATACCAAAGCGTTGTTGCGCTTTATAACACGACCCTTCAGGAGGTGACCGCCCGCCCGGAAAACTGGATGGCTTTTTTAAAAACCGCCAGCACCAACTTTCGCCTGCCCTTTGATGAGCAGCTCCTGGTCCATGCCCAGCGACCGGATGTGACCGCCGTGCTGACCACGGAGCGCTGGAACCGGTGCTTTGGGCGGTGGGTGAAGCCGGGCAGCAAGGGGATCGCCGTCTTTGACAAGCAAAGCGACCACCTCCATCTTAAACATTACTTTGACCTTTCCGATACCAAAGAGGGCTGGAATAAAAGCCGCGTCCGGCCTGTTCCCCTCTGGCAAGTCCGGGAGACCCATCACCCGGCCATCATTGAAACCCTTGAGGATACCTTCGGAACACTTGAAGCCCGAGACAACCTGATGCAGGCCATCATCAGCGTCAGTGTCAACGCCGGTGAAGACAATCTGACCGACTATCTGGAAGATCTGAAACAAAGTGTGGCAGGCAGCTACCTCGATGGTCTGGACGACCTGAACCTCGGCAAACGCCTGCGGGATCTGATGGTGAACAGCATGACCTACATGCTCATGCTGCGCTGCGGCCTGGAGACGGAGGCGCTCTTTGAAGCCGACGACTTCAGGGAGATCACCACCTTTAACACCCCCCAGACCATTAACATCATCGGCAGTGCCACCTGTGAAATCACGGCAATGGCCCTCAGTGCCATTGCGAGGACCGTCCGCAGGCTGCAACGGGAGGAACAAAATGATCCAGGTATGTTTGCAAAACTTGAAAAACCAGCCTACAATGAGAAACAAGAGAAACAACCATTCAATGAAAGGAGTGCTGAAAATGAACATCACCTACAGCCAACAGGGCGATTACCTGCTGCCGGATCTGACCGTACCGGAGGAAATGCCCATGCCCCAGGGCAAGTACGCGAGCCTGCGGAAGACCTATCTGATGCAGTACCACTACGGCTTGTACCTGAACCTGCTCACCCAGGGGAAACTCAACACCCACTTAACCGAGATACAGGAAACCGCCAGCAGAAGGATGGCGCAGATCACCCGCCAGATGATGGAAACCGAGGACGTGAACGAAACCCTGAAAGCCAACGATCCAATGAAATGGACCGGACTGGTGAACAACATTCAGAGGAGCGTGGAAGAACAGATTCTTCAGGAACTGATTTATATCTAAATCAAGAAACACCTGTACCGATACCGTCTCAGGAGCTCCTTGAAGAAATCCTGATCACAACCCCGCATCTGCGGGACCCGAAAAAAACGATTCAGGCAGTTTTTGAAAAGCAGATCGAACCTGAGCGCCGTGCCCGCTACCTGCATCGCATTTTCAACACAGAAGTGACAAAGGTGACTTTAAAAAATGGCACGTCCGTCTTTTATGAAGCCACGGAAGACGCCCTGTGTTTTTGGAGCGGGACGTCTGAAACCCGAACAGCCGAAAGCCGTGTGAGCTGGCAATCCATGGCCGACAGCCTTGACCGGATGATTCGCACAAACCGTTTCACAGACGATTACCGCCCCATCCCAAGCGCTTTGGAGCAGCAGCGTCTTTTAGATGGAAAAGCAGAGGAGAAAACCCCCTCTGCTTTTTTGTTGGCGCAGGAACGCCAGCCTGAGCTCAAGGCGGGTGATGCCATAACCTTAGGGACAGCCGAATACCACATCCTCCACATGGACGATCAGCAGGTGACGCTGCAAAACAGCGCCTATCCGCTTTTAACAGAAACCTTCGACCGGGAGGTTTTTGAGCAAAGGCGTAAGGAAACGGCATCCCCTTTACAGCCTCCCGAATCGGTCATGCTGCCGGATAAAAAGGAAACAAGCGTCCAATTTCCGCTTTGGGTCCTGGACGCCATCCTGAAAAATGGCACCGGAACCATCGGAGGAAAATACCGGGTCTATGAACAGTATTATAGAAAAGAATCCAATCAAAAGAACGCCGCTTTTTTAAAAAAGGAGTACGGTTCCTTTGGGACGTTTCCATTCATTGATCAGGATGAGCTGCATATTGGATTTATGGCAGGCGCGAAAGGGATTGAAATCACCAACCGGGATGGAGCCCAGACCATTTCCTGGTCATTTGCTGCAAAAAGGCTCGGTCAATTAATTGAAGATCAACAGTATCTGAATCCGGAAGATCTTTCAGCATATCCCGAGTACAAACGCCGGCATATGGTTACAATCGTCAGTGCCTTTCTGGCACAGATATCGGAAGATGCTTCAGAACTGTTTAAAAAAGATTATGACTACAGCAACCGTCGGGCCTTCACTGAAATCATTATGGAAGAGGGGCAATCAGCAGAAAAAATCTATTCAGCGATTGACAGGTTTGCGGCTGTATCAAGCTTAACATCTGAACAACAGAAGCTTTACACCGAGATACGTCATTATCGGGAAGGGGTACAGGCCCCCTGGGAAGAAAGCCTGTTAAATGACATCAAAGGTATTTCAAATGAAAAAACGACCGCGGATATGGCTGAGCCGGATACAAAAGAAAAAGAGAGGCTTCCAGTTTCACCCGAATCGCCCGAGACGATTACAGTCGGGACGGAACTCGAGATTGATGACCGGAGGTATCGTGTTGATGCCATTGATCAGGAACTTAATGAAGTATCTTTACAGGATATTGCGTTTAATCAGAGCACTGGTTTCCCGATTTTCCGCAGGGAACCGCTTTCCTTTGTTAACCGTTACCTTGACACACAGACCGCAGGACCCGAAGCACCTCGGGCGATCGAAAGCGTTAAAACACGAGAAAGCGCCAACGCTCTGAACCGGGATGAAGCCATTCGAACCGCGTCCTTGGAACAACACCAATACCGTATTACCGAGGATACCCTTGGAACCGGCGGCCCAAAAGAGAAATTCAAAGCCAATATTGCGGCCATAAAGACCCTGAAGCAATGTGAAGCCGAAGGCCGACTGGCAACCCCGGAAGAGCAGTCAATGCTTGCGGGCTATGTTG
>CAUEUD010000229.1 GCA_959020865.1 Eubacterium limosum
AGACAAAGGTCTATGTCATCTGTGAGGATGAAGCTTTACGCGCGGGGATTGAGGGTGGAGTAGTTGAGCCCTGCTTCTTTGAGCGCGTCCACGCTCATGCTGGAGCCGTCTTTGACGCAGGTGGGATAGGCGGCGCCCAGAGCGAAGTGGCAGGAGGCGTTTTCGTCGAACAGGGTATTGTAGAACAGGATATCCATATTGGAAATGGGGGAGTGGTAGGGAACGAAGGAGATCTCACCCAGGTAGTTGGAGCCTTCGCTGGCTTCGACGAGGTTTTTGAGGGCTTCTTCGCCGGTTTCGGCCTGGTAGCTGACGACCTTGCCGTCTTTAAAGGTCAGCGAGAAGTTGTCGATGAGCTGGCCGTTGTAGACGAGTGGGTGGGAGCTGACCAGGGTGCCGTTGACCTTGTCCTTATGCGGGGCGGAGAACACTTCCTCGGTGGGGATATTGGGGAAGAACTCGACGCCGTCTGCGGCTTTTTCGCTGCCGCCGGCCCAGATATGGTTTTCGGGCATGCCGACTTCAATGTCGGTACCCAGGCTGTTTTTATAGATGAATTTGACAAACTGGCTGTGGTTGAGAAATCGGGTTTTATCCTCAAAGCTTTTATTGAACTGGTGCCAGGCGGCAATGGGGTCATCCTGGTCGGCCCGGGTGGCTTTGAAGATGGACTCCCAGAGCATATCGACAGCGGTTTCGGGTTCGACGCCGGGGAATACCTTGGCGGCCCAGCCGACTGTGGGCACGGAGACCACGCACCAGCGGCACTCATTATTCATCATGGCCATGTGGTAGGCTTCGGTGGCACTCTGGATAGCGGCTGAGGCGGTTTTGATCTTTTCGGGGTCAACGTCTTTCAGGAGGTCGGGATCGTCGGCGTAGACGGAGATGAGGGCTGAGCCTTTTTCGACGGCGTCGTTCTGCTTGGCCACGAACCAGTCGGGCACTTCCTTAAACACGTCGAGATCGGCGTGGGTATAGCGGATTTTGCTGAATTTTTCGTCGCTGTAATTGATGCTGACGTCTCTGGCGCCGGCTTTGTAGGCTTCTTCGGCCAGGGCTCTGGCGAACTCGCTGCACTCGATGGGGGAATTGACGACCAGGTTCTGGTCCTTTTGAATGTTGACGCCGATGCGGACAGCCAGTTTAGCCAGCTTTTGTAAATTTTCTTTCTGCATGATTATCTCCTTTATAGATAGTAGGGTTTTTCACCATAGAGTAAATTCTGTAAAAAATCGAGGGTATCGGCATCGGGCATGGTTTTGTTGGAAAGCTCCTTGTCAAAAACCATGAGCTGCCGGGTTCTGGTGTTGTAGAAGGGCCAGAACATCATATTTTTGTATTCGCCGCCGGTATTGGGATTGCCGGTTTTCATAAAATTGGTCCAGTGGGTCTGCATCTGGTCGGACAGGATGCTGATTTTGCTGATCCGCATTTTTCCGATGGCGTTGCCGAAAACAAAGGGCAGCTCCAGGGAGTGGGCGGTGTCGAGCCCGACGATTTTAAGGATTGCGGGATCATAGTTAAAGTTGTAAAAAAACACATTGTGCCCGGCGTCGGCAAAGTAATCGGCGATGATGCGCATGCCCAGAATAAAGCCGGTGTGGGTAAAGATGGCTTCGAGCTGGCGTTCGGCTTTGCGCTCGTCCTCGAGGGGGAAGCGCTCAAACACGGCGGGGGCGTTGTCGGCGCCGAAGAGATCATAGATCATCATCTGGTAGGAGCCGAAGTTGTTGTTGCTCTTGAAGAACAGGGTGGCCTCGTTGGTGTTGTAGCCGATGAGCAGATCGACGGAGTTGTAGTCGCCGTTTTTCAGGGCCTGCATGGGGTCTTTTGGCAGGATGACGCCGTCGTATACGGGCCAGAAGGAAAAGCGCAGGGGCAGGGCGCGGTCGGCCTTGATCATGGACAGGTAGGCCATGGCCTCGGCCGGGGCTTCCCGGAGTTTTTCAAGCCCCTCTGGGCTGTCGTCTGCGCCG
The DNA here is from genome assembly GCA_959020865.1 of Eubacterium limosum. Classification (GTDB taxonomy): domain Bacteria; phylum Bacillota; class Clostridia; order Eubacteriales; family Eubacteriaceae; genus Eubacterium; species Eubacterium limosum_B. The sequence continues at coordinate 1,980 of CAUEUD010000229.1, forward strand.
AAGATCTGGGCAAAGTCTTTTCCCATGGCAATGGATTTTGTGAGGTTGCCCTTGGCCCGGGTGCAGAAGGCCCCGATAGACAGGATGGAGCCGCTCTCGACGATGGCCCGGTGGAACAGGCCCTTGGCCAGCGGGCTGAGCAGCAGGCCGGTCACGCTGAAAGCGCCGGCGGATTCGCCGCCCAGGGTGATGTTTTCGGGATCGCCGCCGAAGGCTTCAATATTTTCCCGCACCCACTTCAGCGCCTGGATCTGGTCGAGGAGGCCGAAGTTGCCCGTGCTGCCGGATTCCTCTTCCATGGCCCCGAGGGCTAAAAAGCCGAAGGCGCCGAGGCGGTAGTTAAAGGTAACGACCACCACGCCCCGCTCGGCCATATTGGTGCCGTCGAACATGAGCTCGGAGCCGGAGCCGGTGGCAAAGCCGCCGCCGTGGACGTAGACGTAAACGGGGCGTTTTTCCCCGGGCTCGGTGGCCGGGGTCCAGACGTTGAGGTACAGGCAGTCCTCGCTTTTTCCGATGGCGCTGTACATGGGCGGGAGATCGGCCAGAATGCCGCCGAACTGGAGGCATTTATCGCTGAACTCAAAGCATTCGCGCGGGCTGATCCAGGCCGGGGCGGGCTCTGGCGGCCGGAAGCGCAGGGGGCCCACCGGCGGTTTGGCAAAGGGAATGCCCTTGTAGCTGGTGACGTTTTTCCGGAAAACGCCGGTGACGGGGCCGCAGGGCGGATAGATGGTGGGATTGGGGGGCAGGGGGGCTTCTGCGTTGGGGATAATGTTAAAGTTCAGATTCATAAGGCCTCCTTTTCGGCTATGATGACGGGGTTTTGGGTGTAGTCGCGGTGGTAGCGGTACTGCTTTTCGCAGAACAGGCTGAACAGGTCGGTGGCGCGGGCGTCGAAATCGAAGCAGGCGCGCTGGTCGGGGCTCAGCCTTGTGATATTGGCGCGGGTGTTGGTGATGACGGGCAGGCCGTCCTGCTCGCGGATAGCTTTCAGCAGCGCCCGGCCCTTTTCGTTAAAGCCCAGAACCCGGAGGCAGGGCACAAAGCCGGGGGCTGCGAAGCGGCTGAGGTCGCGGGCCTCAAAGCCCATGGACAGGTTCATTAAAATCCGCCGTATCCGGCTTTTGGGCGCGCGTTTTGAGGTGAGGGTATCCACAATGCTGTCGTAGCTTCCGCTTGCGCCCAGGGCCCTTTTAAGCTTAAATTCGAGGCCTTTCTCCATATAGGGCAGGGTTCTGAAGCGGGCCAGATCCTGGGAGTGGATCTGGCTGAGCAGGGCCTTGGCGTAGCTTTCCTCCCAGGGGACGCGCGCTTCTTTGAGATAGCTTAAGAGCAGGGCGGGGTCGTAGGGGAGCAGGGGTTTTAGCGCCTGGACGCCAGCGCCGGGGGCGGCCAGCAGCTGCCGGATGGCGGTGGCGCTGGCGTAGCGGCTCTGGGCCTGGGTGTCGTGGTAGGCGTTTCCCTGGCGCTTTATGGTGACGGGCCGGATGGCGCTGTGGGTGCGGCGCAGGGCTTTGAGATATTCTATACCCAGAATATTGTTGGGCTCCCGCAGATAAGATGCGGATTTTTCGCCATCGGTGGCTTTAAAAGCAAGCTCCCGGGCCTTTGGAAAGGCCAGGCCCTGGCCGAGGTAAGTCTTGAGGGCCTCTCTGAAGGCGGGCGTCTCAAAGGCGAGGCTCTGGGCCACTGCGCTCAGTGCCTCGAGGTCGCCGGCCTCGGAGCCAAAGCAGAGGGTGTCGCACACGCCGGTGGCGTTTAGGATTTTGACAGCGCCGGCGGCAAAATACTCGGCGCTCTGGGCGGCGTAGCAGAAGGGGAGCTCGCAGACCAGATCGGCCCCGGACAGCAGGGCGGTGCGGGCGCGCAGCCATTTATCGGCTACGGCAAAGGTGCCCCGCTGGACCACGCTTCCGCTCATGAGCGCCAGGGTGTGGGTGCTGCCGGCGGCCTCTTTTCCCGCCTGTATCTGGTAGGCGTGGCCGTTGTGAAAGGGATTGTATTCGCAGATGATGGCCTGGGTTTGCATGCTTTCCTCCAACTGAGCAATAATTTAGCCCAAAAAAACAAAAAAATAATGGCATTATTGGTTTGTTACTGTTATTATATACTAGTGTAGTTCAATTATAAATTGTTTATCTGAAAAAGACAATAAAAGGAGAAAAAATTTAAAAATGAATGTACTTGTTATTAATTGCGGTAGCTCATCACTGAAATATCAGTTGCTGGATATGGACACTGAGACAGTGTTGGCAAAAGGTTTAGCTGAGAGAATCGGTATTGACGGCGCTGTTGTGGTTCACCAGCCGGCTGGTAAAGATAAGGTTAAGTTTGAACAGCCAATGGAAACACACAAGGAAGCTCTGGATATTATTATGGCGGCCCTGGTTGACGCGGACCACGGCGTGATCAAGGATCTTAAGGAAATTGACGCTGTGGGTCACAGAACCGTTCACGGCGCTGAAACTTTTGCGAGCTCTGTTGTTATCAACGATGAAGTGATTAAGAAAATGGAAGACTGCTCTGAGCTGGCCCCGCTTCACAATCCTGCCAACTTAATCGGGATTCGTGCCTGTGAAGAACTGCTGCCCGGCGTACCGATGGTGGGCGTGTTTGACACGGCTTTCCACCAGACCATGCCGGCAGAAGCTTATATCTACCCGCTGCCGTATGAAATGTACGAAAAATACAGAATCCGTAAATACGGCTTCCACGGCACCTCTCACCGTTTTGTCAGCCTGACGGCTGCTGAGCTGCTGGGTGAAAACATCGGCAACTTAAAATTAATTTCCTGTCACTTAGGAAACGGCGCGAGTGTGGCTGCGATCCGCTATGGCAAATGTATTGACACTTCCATGGGCTTAACCCCGCTGGCTGGCCTTGAAATGGGTACCCGCTGCGGCGATATTGACCCGGCCATCATTCCTTTCTTATGTGACAAGGGATACACGGTGGATCAGGTTAACACCATGATGAACAAGGAATCCGGCGTGCTGGGCGTTTCCGGCGTAAGCTCGGACTTCCGTGATGTTGAAGCGGCGGCTGAAGCGGGCAATGAACGCGCTAAGCTGGCGCTGGATATCTTTATCTACCGTGTAAAAACCACCATCGGCGCTTATGTAGCGGCCATGGACGGCGTTGACGGCATTATCTTTACAGCCGGCCTGGGTGAAAACTCTTCCAAGGACCGCGCAGCGATCTGCAGCGGCTTAAAATACCTGGGCATCCAGTTGGACGAAGAAAAGAACAGCAAACGCGGCGAAGCGCTTGTGATCTCGACTCCGGACTCCAGAACCAAGGTAATGGTGATCCCGACCAACGAAGAGTTAATGATCGCCCGCGATACCGTTGAATTAGTTGGTTAAGCACAAGTAAATCAAGCTTATTTTGATGGCGTGCCGTATGGGCACGCCATCTTAGTGTCAAAAAACCTTATCATCTGGAGACAAAGCACTAAAAAGAGGCTTGTTCAGTTGAAAGTGGATAGTGGAAAGTTCAGGTGCAAATTCGCCTTGCAAATTTGGTTTTGATGCGGCCTGTGGCCGTTTTGAATTGTCAAGGAAGTGGCACAGGCCGGGACTGCGCCTTTTATCCAGATAAGAAAAAAGGTCCAGGCGCTGCGGTAAAC
>CAUEUD010000230.1 GCA_959020865.1 Eubacterium limosum
TGTACAAGGGAATAGAGACTGACAGTCTATGGCTTTTTTATTTTGTCAGCTTTTATTCTTTCTTAGTAAATGTTATAATAGAATTAATTTAATTGTAAACAATTAAAACAGATGATGAGGATAAATAAGGACGTGAATCCAATGGACAAACGACAAAAATATAAAGAACGTTTATTACAAATTGATCAAGATTTATTTGAGCTTAAACCTCTGTTGATCGATAATAAATCCTTAAAGGAAAACGCTGATTATTTGGCAGAATTTTTAAAGCGTTATCTGCCCATAAACCAGCTGGCGCTGGCACAAATATCGAATGAAGGCAGCATAAAGGAAAGTGCTTTCTGGAAAAACGACGTCAATGAGGATTTTTGGATGGCTGTTATTCATGAACATATGGATAAGTGGCAGAATGAAAAAGACACCCCATCTGCTTTTGATATAGTGGAGGCAGGTATCGAGAAAGCTTCCGTTTATGCGTTGCTTCCAGTGGCCTGTGAAGATAAACTTACAGGTGCACTCCTGGTACAGAAGCCTGAACAGACAGGAGCATGGAGTGAGGAGGAAACTGCCCTTCTCGAATTGATGGCGTCCACGATCAGCGTGGCGCTGATCAACCGTGCCCGTTATGAGGAGTATGCCCTTCAGGGCTATGTTTTCAATGAGCTGATGGACAATACCAGCACAAATATCTATGTCACAGATGTTGAGACAAACGAAATACTCTTTATGAATAAGGCAATGCAGAAGTCCTTTGGAATTGAAAAGCCTGAAGGGAAAATCTGCTGGCAGGTTCTTCAGAAGGGGATGGAGGGCCCTTGTCCTTTCTGCCCTGTGCCGGGGCTTTTGAAAGAGGATGACGATCACCCCTCTGTTGTCTGGGAGGAAGAAAACACGCGAACCGGCATTACCTATAAAAATTATGACAGCTTTATGCAGTGGACAGACGGGCGCACGGTTCATTTCCAGCAATCCGTCGACAATACAACCACCCGGCAGCTTGAAAAGGCGGCTGCCACCGACGAACTGACCGAGCTGCTGAACCGGAGGGCGGGAAAGCTGGCATTGGGCCATACGCTCAGCCAGGCAAAGCGGGATAAAATCCGGGTGATTGTGGGCATGTATGATGTCAACGACCTTAAGGAGGTCAACGATACTTATGGACACGCGGAAGGCGATGTTTTACTGAAGACCATTGCCAGAAATATTAAGGAATGCTTGACGCCGCAGGATTACATATTCCGGCTGAGCGGCGATGAGTTTATCATTGTTTTCAAAGATACTGACCTCACCGCCTCCAAGGAAAAAATCCGCCGCGCCCGAGAGCGGATACAGTTTTTTAAGGAGGATAGTCAAAAGCCTTATGAGATGAACTTCTGTTGTGGTTATGAAGAAATTGAGCCCGGGGACCAAAGGACCATCACAGAGATCCTGACAAACGTTGATGAGAAAATGTATGAGAAAAAAAGGCTGTTCCACATTCAAAAGGCAGAAGAAAAGTACCGAAAGGATGGGGAAAAGCAGGGGCGGACAAAAAACTTCAGTTATGATAAGGAGCATCTTTACGATGCGCTGGTCCAGAGCACCGATGATTATATCTATGTGTGCAACATGAAGACGAACACCTTCCGTTATCCCAAGGCCATGGTGGAGGAGTTTGACCTTCCCGGCGAGGTGATCAAAAACGCCGCTGCGGTTTGGGGGGCAAGGGTTCACGATCTGGATAAAAAGGCCTTTCTTGAGTCAAATCAGGAAATAACAGACGGCCGTACAGACTGCCACAGTGTCGAATACCGTGCCAGAAACCGCAAGGGCGAATGGGTGTGGATGCGGTGCAGGGGCCACCTGGAACGTGACGAAGCCGGAGAGCCAACGCTTTTTGCCGGTATTATCACAAATCTGGGCAAGAAAAATAAAATAGACCACCTGACCGGACTTTTTAATAAGTTTGAATTTGAGGAAGAAATCGAGCGGCTGATCAGTACAAAGCCAGATCAGCCCATTGGGATAATGATTTTGGGAATAGATGAGTTTAAGCGCATCAATGATCTCTATAACCGAAGCTTTGGCGATGAGGTCATACGGATTATCTCCCAGAAGATTCAGACATTTCTGCCGCCGGACGCCACGGTCTACCGGATGGATGGCGATGAGTTCGGTATTATTCTCAGAAACGGCACGGTACATGGTCTGGAAAACATTTACGGGAAAATATACCAGGCTGTCAATCACCAGCAGGAGTTCAACGGTAAGAAATTTTACTGTACGCTTTCTGCCGGATGCGCCCTTTACCCGTTGGACGGCAGAACCTATCTCGATTTAATCAAGTATGCAGGGTATTCATTGGAATACGCTAAAAATAAAGGGAAAAACCAGATTGCCTTTTTCTCAGAGGAAATTCTGATTGGAAAAACCCGTCAGCTGGATTTGACCGAGCTGCTGCGCGAAAGTGTGGAGCAGGGGTTTGAAAATTTTGAGGTCTATTATCAGCTTCAGGTCAACGCTGATACGAGAAGGATAAAAGGAGCGGAGGCGCTGGCGCGGTGGAAATGTGAAAAGTACGGGCAGGTACCACCAGACCAGTTTATCCCGATTCTGGAGGAAAGCGGCCTTATTATCCCGGTCGGTAAATGGATTTTTGAACAGGCGCTGGGCGCTTGTGCCCGTTGGATAAAAGAAGACCCGGACTTTGTCATCAGCGTTAACCTGTCCTACGTCCAGCTTGAGGACGCCGGGTTCATCGATTTTATGGAGCGGGCAGTGCTGAGCAGCGGAGTTCCCCCGGCGAACGTGGTGGTAGAGATGACGGAAAGCTACATCGCCTCAAATATAAACCGGATTGAGGGGATATTTGACCGAATCCGCAGCTTTGGTATGAAAATCGCAATGGACGATTTTGGGACGGGCTATTCCTCTCTGGGAATCCTGAAGAAAATTCCGGCAGATATTGTGAAGATTGACCGGATATTTGTAAAAGATGTTCAGACAAGCCATTTTGATCTGACCTTTATAAAATTCATTGTGGAGCTGTGCCATGATGTGGGCATTGAGGTATGCCTGGAGGGAGTGGAGACAGAGGACGAGTATGAGGCGGTAAAGCCTCATGACGTTGATTTTATACAGGGATATCTTTTTGGAAAACCTGTGCCCGAAAGTACTTTTGAAGAACAAAATTTTAGTTAGGAGTGTAAAAATGGAAAATCAGGAAAAAAAAGATCAGATTTTTAGTTATGCGGTTGAGAATTTTAAAAACGGACTAAACTGTGCAGAGTGTGTTTATGACGCTCTGATCAGGGCAGGAGTGCTGGAGGTCGCGCCTGAAACGAGAGCAATGTGCACAGGCTTTGGGGGCGGTATCGGACTCAGCGGTTATACCTGTGGCGCACTTTCCGGTGCGGTTATGGCTAACAGTGCCATATATGGCCGGCCAGACCCATGGGCAGTGCCGGATGAGGAAAGGGGCCACGAAGTAGCGGCCAAATATTACCGGCGCTACAATAAAATGGTGCACGACTTTGAGGATGCCAACGGCGGTGTGCTCTGCCGGGAAATCTGTTCAAAATATGATGACTGGCACAGCAAAGACCGGAAAAAGGCTTGTCTTAAGCTTATCGGCGCAGCAGCAGTGATGGCTTATGAATATTTACAGATGCCCCAGGAAGAAGCCTTTGAGTTGCCCTATGGCGAAAACATGGGAGAAATGAAGTAAAAAGAAACCGCTCCGCCTTAATTCTTGAAGAATTCTTGAAGAAATGGTAGGGCGGTTTTATTGTATAATAAATTTGATAAACTTATGATTAAGGGAAGCATTATGCACACATTAAAAAATGTCGCGCCGGTGGTCTGGATCGTTATCGCTGTTTTGGTTCTGTGCGCGGGCCTGATCCTGATTTTTAATACGACGCTGGCCTGGAGTATCATCGAATGGAGCGTCGCCGCCCTGATTCTGGCGGTTGGGCTGATTTATCTGTTTTCGGTTTTTATTAAAACAACAGAGCAGAAATTAAAAGCCCTTGGAATCGGAGCGCTCTGTGTCTTGGGCAGTGCTGCCCTGTTTGCCATGCCGCGTTTAATCGGCGGCACCTTTGGTCTGGTATCCGCGGTTCTGGCCATTATCATTGGCCTGCTGGTGCTGCTGAATGCCTTTAAGCTCCGCAGAGACGGGGCGGGCTGGACAGGCACACTGATTACAGCGGTCGCTTATCTTCTCATTGGTTTTGCCATGTTTTTCGCGGAAGCTGGCGGGCGTTTGTTCAGCGTGCTGCTTGGCCTGTATTTTGTGGTTTTTTCCTTCAATATTTTTGGGGATGCATTGGTTTCCCTAATGGGAAATAATACGGCGGCTCAAAAATACAAACGGAAGGTCCGCGTTCCACTGCCGACTTTTATCGCGGCGTTTTTGCCAATGAAAATGCTGAGGACTGTCAACCATCTGCTGGAAGAAGACCCGGATGAGCTGCTGCTGGTTGAGCAGCCTGAGCAGCGCCATGAGCCGGATATGGAAATTTATATTCATACGCGAGAGGGTTTTATCCCGGGCATGGGACACGTGGACATCGCGGTCGGCGATCAGGTATACACCTATGGAAATTATGATGATGCCACCTGGAAGCTGGGGGGCTTTTTTGCTGACGGCGTAATGGTTGAAATGGACCGCGAGACACACATACGCATGTCGCTGGAGGTTGAGAAAAAAGTCCTGATGGTCTATGGCCTTGCCCTGAAGCCTGAGCAAAAGAAAGCTATTTTAGAGCGCATCGCGGCGTTAAAGGCGGATATGATTCCCTGGGAACCGCTGGCACAGCAGGCAGAAAAGGGTAAAATCGAAGGAAATCCAGAGGATTATCAGGATGTCGCGAGCCAGACCTATCGCAACTCCAGAGGACGTTTTTATAAATTTAAAAAGGGAAATCCCTTCAAGACCTACTACGCGGTAGGTACAAACTGTGTAAAGCTTGCGGACAGCATTGTCGGTCAATCGGGGATTGATCTGCTGCGGGTAAACGGGATCATCACGCCGGGCACCTACCTCGATTATCTTGACAGCCTCTATGAACGTGGGGATTCCATAGTGGTAGCCCGAAAGCTCTATCATCCGGAAAACAGTGACGGCCGGTAGGGAATAAAGAAAAACTCAAGGTTTCAGGCTGTTTCCGGGCTTTGGTTTTGATTTATTTCCTTTTATACGTTATAATAGCACTATTATAATGTTAAGTGGGGAATAAAAAATGCAGTGGACTGAGAAGGATTATCGAAAGATGGACACTGCCATCAAAAAAGGATATGAGTTTTTTTCAGAGAGCCCTGAAAAATCCGTCAACTACTGGTGGCAGGTATGGACTAAAATTAACAATTATAACCAGAAAAACGGAAGCCGCAGCTTTTACACTGTGCTGGACGGATGGTCCGGCTGGGATACGTCACCCGTTACCTGGATGACGGATTTCGAGGATGCCTTTGTCAATTACGGACGGCTGGATCAGCGGATCACCTACTGCGAGACCATGCTGAAGAATTATGACGATATCAGCAATGTCAGCCGACGGATTATCAATAATACTCTGGCCTCCGCCTA
>CAUEUD010000231.1 GCA_959020865.1 Eubacterium limosum
GCCCCGAAAGCGAAAGCGGCCGAGTGGCGGGCCAGATGCTCGTCATGACCTTTAAGCCCCTGATTCTGGCCACCATCAGCCGCACAAAAATCCAGGACGACCAGTTCGAGGACGCCTTCCAGGACGGCGTGGTCGCCTTTATAGAAGGCCTGAAAAAGTTTGACCCCAGCCGGGGCGCCGGCTTTAACGCCTTTATCCAGGTGCACCTGCGCCAGTACTTCAGAAAATGGCAGAGCGGACAGTTTAACCATTCCGTAAAGCCCGATAAAACCCTTGACGACCAAGTGCCCGGAAGAGAAGGCCTGACCCTCGCAGAGGTCGTGCCCGACAAAGGAATCAACCTCGAGGCCGATTATATCGAGCGAGCGGAAGAACGCACCGGCCAGAAAAGACTCGTGAGGGGGCTGAGCCGCCTGAAGCCCAGCTACCGCAGCGTGCTGGAAAAGCACTATTGTGAGGGCAAGACCCAGACCGAAATTGCCGCAGAGGAAGGAGTGAGCCTGCAGGCCGTCAACCAGCGCCATGACCGCGCCATAAAAAAATTAAAAAAAGTTTTGTAAAAAGCGTTGATATTTCTCGAAAAAAAAGTATGTATGTAGTGTAGGGCAAAACGCCACACACAATACAAACCCAAAAGGAGAAAAGCACATGGCAGTCGAAGAAACCCTGAAAGACACCAAACTCAAAGTGAAGGTAAACTATGGCGAGAAAGAAGGAAAAATTGAGCGCGGCAGCAAAACCTACGGCGACGTCCGGCACGACGCCACCAAGGAACAGTTAGAGAGTGCCTACGGGCACATCGTTTCCATGCAGGAGCCCATTGGGGAGGGCTGTGAGCGCATCACCGCCAGCGACATCACAAAAACCGAGTAAAAAAGAAAGCACATCACGGCATCCAGTATTCAAGTTTTAACAGGAAAAGGAGATAAACCATGGCAGTAACCACCAAAAAAGATTTGAACCTGACTTTTACCACCGAAAGCGGCAAAGAGTATCGAATGACCATCCCGGATTACCGGGAAGGCATCACCGATGAAGCAATCAAAACCGCAGCGGCCGGCATTGTGGCCGACAACATCTTCGCGCCCGAGGGCTTCGCCCTGGCCAAACTCTCCGGCGCCAGGCGCGTGGACACCACCACCACCGACGTGGCCGTAGCGTAAAAAAAGAAGTCCCAGACTGTACCTCTCCAATAAGTTAGACTTTAAAATTTAATTTATTGGAGGTTGGTACAGACGGGACTTTTTTTTAAGCTTTATTTTGCTTTGATATCCAGATAACATTCATAGGCTTCTGCGCCGGTGCGTCCGTTATGAACGACTTCGCGGATGGCCTGGATCATGGCTTTAGGGTCGTCTGCCTGGAAGACGTTACGGCCCATATCGACGCCGTGGGCGCCGCGGCTGATAGCCTGATAAGCCATTTCAAGGGCTTCGGCTTCCGGGATTTTCTTACCGCCGGCAATGACAAGCGGAACGGGGCAGGCGGCGGCGACTTCCTCGAAGTTATCGCAGTAGTAGACCTTGACGATCTGTGCGCCGAATTCTGCCAGCATGCGGGTTGCCAGGGAGAAATACTTGGTAGTGCGCTCCATTTCCTTACCAACGGCGACAACGCCGAGGGTGGGAATGCCGTAGCGGTTGCCTGCGTCAATGGTTTTTACGATGTTATTGATGCTTTCACATTCGCCCTCTGAGCCGATAAAGGACTGGATGGCCATACAGGTGGCGTTCATGCGGATAGCGTCCTCAATATCGACACCGATGACTTCATGGCTCATGTCATCTTTTAAGACAGAGCTTCCTGCAGAGCAGCGCAGAGCGATGGCTTTTTTGCAGTCTGGCGGAATACAGGTGCGCAGTGCGCCCCGGGTGCCCATGAGAACATCTGCGTAGTCCATGAGCGGTGGGATGGCCAGGTCAAGGCGTTCGAGTCCCTGGGTTGGTCCCATAATATAGCCGTGGTCAAAAGCGAGCATGATGGTGTTGCCGCTTTTGGGGTCAAAGATCTGGGATAAACGTGTTTTCATACCCCAGTCTACGTTTTCCATGCCTTTGACATGGAAACTTTTATTTTCTGCCGGCCGGTCAAAGCCGAAATCTTTTGCGTGTTTGTTGCCGTCTTTATCTGCCATAAGTTTGATCTCCTTTATTCTGAATTAAAAAGCGGCGTTTAAAGGCCGCTTTTGTGATTGGTCGTTGCTTAACTTAAACTACTTTGTATGGGGTTTTACATGGAGCATTCCAGTATTTCAGCTCTTCTTCGTCTACGCGGGCCATAAACATCTGGAAGCCTGCTGTTTCCTGCACTGTCAGGATTTCGCCAACCCAGTTTGCCTTGACATGAATGTCTTTTTCTTCCAGGTATTTGTAAACCTTGCGGAAAACAATGAGAAGTTCCATTAATGTGGAGGAACCGCTGCCGTTGATGAATACCATCACGTCTTCGCCGGCTTTAAGATCAAGGTCTGCAATTAATTCGTCTGCCATGATCACAGCGGTTTCGTCGGCTGATTTCATTGGCTGGCGTCCGCCGCCGCCTTCACCGTGCTGTCCCATGCCAACTTCCATTTCGTCATCGCCTAAGGTAGAGATAACTTCGCCGTTTGCCGGATGGGTTGCGCCCTTGGCGGCTACAGCGATGGTTGCCATGTTGTCTGCGAATTTCTGGGCAATGGCAGCTACTTCGTCTAAGGATTTGCCTTCAGCTGCGGCAGCAGCAGCGATTTTGTATACGGGCACACAGCCAACCAGGCCGCGGCGATCGTCTGCGTTGGAGCGCGGTGCGTTTGCAATATCTTCCTGAGTAACAACTTTTTTAACGTTTAAGCCTAATTTTGCAGCTTCCTTCATGGTTTTGTTGCCTGTGAGCATATCGCCTGCATGGTTTAAAACAACGAATAAAACGCCGTGGCCTTTATCGGCCATCTTTAAAGCTTCGATACAGGCCTTATAGCCAGGTGCTGCGAAAATGTCCCCGATAACGCAGATGTCTACCATGCCTTCGCCAACAAAACCTTCGATGGCAGGTTCGTGGCCAGCGCCGCCCAAGGTAACAACGGTTACGCGGTCTGCGTCCTTTAGTTTTTTGTTAACAACCAGGTTGTTGCCTGTCACTTCGATAATATCTGGGTTTGCCAGTTCCAGGCCTTCCAGTAATTCAGATACAATGTTTTCTGGCTGGTTTAAGAATTTTTTCATGGTCATTTTAGGTTTTCCCCCTGTTAATTTAGAATTTATTTGGTTTTTAAATTTAGTTTAAAATTTGGTTTTTAAAAGGATCGTATTTTTTCTAAAAAACAGAAATCCAGATTGGAGTGTTTTTCAGAAAAAATGCGTTTGTTCGGTTACCGCTCGCTCGCTAACGCTCCTTGCTCGCTGCCAGTTTTCTTTGAAAACTGGACCTCACTTCATTTCCATCAGCTCGAGGACGGTGCCGTGTACGTCGACAAATGCGATGTCCAGGGTTTCGTCAACAGTCATTCTTCCATTTAAGACGGTGGCGCCTTCTTCTTCGATGAACTGGTCGATATTTGGTACTTTATAGGCAACGTGGGTTTTGTTTACAACATCCGGGTGAAGGGGAGTCCCTTCTTCAAAACGCAGGTATTCAAATTTCAGGTCGTTGTTGTCTGGGCCGGAGATATAAACCTTCAGGCCATCTGCGTAATCTTCAGGTAATACGGTTTCCTTTACAGGAACGCCAACGTGCATGATTTCATATTTCATCTTAAATTCCTCCTAAGAACTTAATAAATTAAAACAAATTAAAGGGCGTAGCCTTCTGCCAGTCCTTCGTAAAACAGGGCAAAGGATACAGAGCCGGGATCGGTATGGCCGATGGCGCGGTCGCCGATGTAGCGTGCGCGTCCATATTTCCCCAGCATATCTGAGGTTGCGTCGGAGCCTTCACGGGCAGCCTTGGCAGCCTGATTCAGGACTTCCTGATTAATCTTATCGGCATTTCTGATTACCTCAGTGGCCGGGTAAATGGCATCCATCATGGATTTTCCGCCAGGCTTTGCACCGGATGTATCGAAGAATTCTTCGTAGGCGCCGAGCAGGATGGTCTTAATGAAGGATTCGGTATCCTGGCTGGGGTCGGCTGTGTCGGCCATTCCGCAGACAAAGGAGCCGAACAGAGGAGCCGCGGAGCCGCCGCTGATGTCCTCCAGGGTGTCATTAAGCGCTTCCAGTGCTTCTTTGAGGTCGGTTTCTTCGTTCCAGGCATCCACTTCGGTCACCAGTGCTTTGGCGATCTTTTCCATGGTGGTCCCGTGGTCGCCATCGCCGAGTTCACAGTCCAGTTTGGTTAAATTATCGACGTTGCTGATGATTTTATTAGCAGATGTCAATAACATGTTTTTAATTTTTAAGGTTTCTACTGACATACTCTTACCTCCGGTATCGGTTTCAACTTGATTATAGAATATCATCAGTATTGACATTTGTCAATTGTAAAAACGTAAAATAATTTAAAAACTTTAAAAAAGACCGAAAAAATGCAAAAAATAAGCTAATTTCTGACAAATGTAAAGTTAATTTGGTTTTGAATCTTAAAAACTGTGGATTGACATTTGTCAAAAAATAGAGTATATTTAGAAAAAAGCTGTTGACATTTGTAAAGGAGAGCATCATGAAAGAGAAAGAACTGATCCGCCTTATTACCGCGGCACAAATGTATTATGAGGAGAATATGACCCAGGCAGAGATCGCGAAGTCTATGGGCATCTCCCGGCCCTCGGTCAGCAATCTGCTGAACAAGGCCCGCAGGGAGGGAATTGTTAAAATTGAGATTAAGTCTTTTGACAGCACCAGCATTGGAAAAAGCCGGGAGCTGTGCAACCGGTTTGGCTTAAAGAGCTGCCAGGTCGTGAGCTGTACGGACGATAAAAATGAAACTCAGGAGCGCCTTTATGAGGCGGCTGTGGATTTTCTTCTGGAGCTTCTCCCAAAAACCCGCATCCTGGGCCTTGGCTGGGGGTATAATATCAGCCGTGTCATTGATATTTTAGCGAATCGGGAGCTCACTGGACAGTATAGCGGAAAGGTCTGTCCTCTGATCGGGACGGCGACAGTGCCCCACAAGGGCTACCATCCCAATGAGCTGGCCACAGATTTTGCACGGAAAACGGGCTTTGAGGCAGATTTTCTGATCTCACCGGCTTTCCCGACTACGAAGCAGGAGCGGGATTTGTTTGTGACGACGGATAATTACAACAGTATTCTGGCTCTGTGGAAAAAGACGGATACTGCCTTGGTGACCCTTGGGGGCTACCCCTGTGTGCCAGACCACGCCACAGCCCTGCGTTTTGGGCGGCGGCTGATTACGGAGCGGGCCACCTCCAATATTCTGTCTTACTTTTTTAACTGGAAGGGCCAGCAGATTAAAGGGGAGGATGACTTTGCCATCCAGATTCCTCTGGCGCCGCTTTCTAAAATTAAGAATTTTATTGGCATTGTGCCTGTTGAAGCGAATGTAGGGTCGGCCATCGGCTGTCTGAACACGGGGTTCGCGCGTCACCTTATCATTGATGAGGAAACCGCTGAAAAAATTTTAAA
>CAUEUD010000232.1 GCA_959020865.1 Eubacterium limosum
AACAAAAGATGGAGATTAAGTGAGGAATCGTGTGAAGCTAATATTATAAAAGTATAGGTCAGCGTGAAGAGGCTGTCGGTGATATTCACACTCTCTACCACCACGTCATTGGGTACGGTCAGGTCCAGAGGAACAAAGTTCAGAATCGCCTTGATGCCCAGCTCTACAACACGGTCAGTGGTTTCCTGCCCGACCTTCTGCGGCACACTCAGGATACAGATGTCAATTTTGTGGTGAGCGACAAAGGCGTCGAGATCATCCATATGGTAGACCGTCACATTGCCCACCTTCTTGCCAATCTGATCTGGGTCCACATCGAACATGGCCTTGAAATGGATGCCTTCTTCTTTAAAACGCTCGTAATTGACAATGGCATGACCCAGGTTCCCGGAACCGATAATAATGCAGTTGTACTGGAGATCAAGCCCCAGAATTTTGCGGATGGCCTCCTTCAGCTCTTTTACCTTATAGCCATAGCCCTGCTGCCCGTAAGCGCCAAAGGAATTCAGGTCCTGACGGATTTGTGAGGCGGTCAGCCCCATCATTGCCGCCAGCTCCTTAGACGAGATTTTTTCAATATGTTGATCCTGTAAATCGGTTAGATACTGGTAATACTTGGGCAGACGCTTAACAACTGTCATCGATACCCTTTTTGAAAAAGTTTGCATTCTGCACTCCCCTCCTGCGTCGTACTTATCCTTTTTATTATATCAAGTTGTTAAAAAAACGTCAATTTTTATGACCGAATTAATCAAAAAAATGTCAAAGTTTTTTTGAATCCTTCAGAAACAGAGCAAATATGCGCCTTGCGTGTGTCTTTAAAAGCAATTAATCTGTAATATCCGACATCAGGTTAAGATGCGGGCTGCCGATCACCTTGGTGACATCCAGCACAAAAGCGATGCCCATGCCCGGCTTGTCAATTTCGATTTTTTTCTGGATCGAGCAGAGCACAGCGTTTCTTATGGCCGCGTCCACCAGAATCAGAACAATCTCCTTCTCCGGTTCAATGGTGATGCCGAAAAATCGCGCGTTCTCATGGATGCCAGACCCGCGGCCGTACATGACAGTCGCTCCGTCAGCGCCGCCCTGTTTAGCAGCGTCAATGACCTCGCCGGACATATCCTTTTCCACAATCACCACAATCAGTTCGGTCTTAATTTTATTTCTGTCTTCCATTTTTTCCTCCATCATTCGCTAAGTAATCTACATATTATATATGATTAAAATCTTCTGTCAATACCGGTTAAGATTCATTGGACTGTTTTTCGCACTGCCTTTTCCTGTAGGCCTCCTTCTGCTTATAAAAGAATCCCAGGAGCAGCGTTGTCAGGATCGGTGCGAGGGCGATCAGGGCCACGACGCCAAAGCCGTCCAGCAGCGGATTGCGGCCCGGTGTCGCTCCTGCCACAGCCACCGAAAGGGACAGGATAAAGGTCGAACACATCGGACCAGTGGCCACGCCGCCGTTATCAAAAGCCATGGCCAGAAAATTCGGTTCCACAAAGCGGCCGAGAATAAAGGCCAGTATATAGCCGGGAATTAATATCCACCAGAGGGATATCCCGACCAGCAGCCGGATCATAGCGGTCATAACCGCTAATGCCACACCCAGTGAGATCGCCAGCAGCATAACCCGCGCCTTGATGGCACCGCTGGTCATTTCCTCAACCTGCTTTACCATGACCTGGACGGCCGGCTCGGCAAAGGCGACCAGAAAGCCAATGGCAAAGCCCAGAGGAATGAGAATCCAGCTGTACTCGAGCTCTGCGAGGGCGGCGCCCAAAAACTCACCAGCAGGCACAAAGGCAATATTTACCCCCTGGAGAAACAGCACCAGCCCCAGATAGGTGACCACGAAGCCGCCTATAATCCGCTTGATAATCGGCGCCCGCAGCCGCAGTGCAATGGCGTTTAAAAACAGGAAAATCAAGACAATGGGCAGGATGGCCAGAAAAACCTCCCATGCCACCTCTGGCATGCCGTGAAATAAATGATAGATCAGGTTCATCTGAAGATCACCCCCAAAATCATGACGGCCAGCACCGGCCCGAGTGAGGACAGGGCGACCATCCCAAAGCTGTCTGTTCCTTCCCTGCTGGTTCTTACGCCGCTGGTGATCCCGCTGCCCAGACTCAGTATAAAGGGCACCGTGATGGGACCAGTGGTGACGCCGCCGGAATCAAAGGCTACCGGCGCCATCTCCGGGTTTGTAAAAAAGGACAGGACAAAAACAGTGATATATCCGATGATCAGGATATGGTACAGCTTCATCTGGAAAACAAACCGCAGCAGAGCGATGACCAGGAAAATACCGACCCCAACGCCGACCACAGCAATGAGCATTGTCCGGTTGATCGTTCCATCTGAGACCGCAGCCACCTGACCGGCCAGCACCTGTACATCCGGCTCGGCAATGGTCACGAACATGCCCACAAAAAAACCGGCGGCAATCAAAATTTTCAGACTTCTCCGGGAGACCAAAAAGTTTCCCACACGCTCGCCAACCTCCATCATGGAGATGTCCGCACCAAACAAAAAAAGCGCCATGCCGATCATCATCATGATGGCACCGCCGATAAAGGACACAAGCATTTCAGGCGTAAAGGGCGCCCAGATACCACTGATGATCATAATCAGAACCGTCATTGGCAAAATTGATACAAGAACTTCTTTAAAGCTATTAAGCAGTTTTTTCATCAAACCTCCTCCTCATTTTGGAATACATTCTTTTTATACCCACTTAGATGCAAAATATTCATCATTTCACAAATTTCTTTTCCCTGCCCCTGTCCGCAGTCGACACACCCCCTCTTTTTTGGTATCATATATAAGGAATACTATGGAAAGAACAGGCAGAAAACCCTATGCTTATCAATATTGAAAATCTTAGTTTTAGTTACGGCATCAATGAAATTTTTAACCAGCTGAGCCTCTCCATACAGGAAAAGGAAATGATCGGCCTGGTGGGGCGCAACGGCTCAGGCAAATCCACCTTTCTCAAGCTGCTGGCCGGCCAGCTTACCCCCGACAGCGGCGTCATCAGTAAAAAATCCAATCTGACCATCGGCTATCTGGCGCAGGAGGCCGATTTTCCGGCGGACACCACGCTGGACGCCCTTTTCCTCTCTGTCTTTGAGCCCCTCATCAAAATGGAGGAGCGGCTGCGTGAGCTGGAGCATCGGATCGGCGAAACCGACGGCGCAGAGCAGGAAAAGGTCATGAAAATCTACGGCGAGCTGCAGGACCGCTTTGCAGAGCAAAAGGGCTATGAATATCCCAGCCGCATCCGCGGTATTGCCAAAGGGCTCGGCTTTACCGATGAAGATATGGCAAAGCCCTTTGGCGTCCTGTCAGGCGGCGAAAAAACACGGGCCGCCCTGGGGCGCAACCTGCTTCAGGAGCCTGAGCTTCTGCTTCTCGACGAGCCCACCAACTACCTGGACATCGACTCTCTCCAATGGCTGGAGCAGTTTCTGAAAGCCTTTGACGGCGCCTTTGTCATCATCTCCCATGACCGCTACTTTCTGGATAAGGTCTGCGGCCGTATTCTGGAAGTCTCACGCCATTCCCTGGACAGCTACAACGGCAACTACACCACCTATGTGGAAAAGAAAGAAAAGCTGCTCATGGATCTGGACCACCAGTATGCTCAGCAGATGCGCGAGATTAAGCGTCAGCAGGAAATGATCGCCCGGTTCCGTCGTTACAACTCTGTCCACAGCTCCAAACGCGCTGCCAGCCGTGAAAAGGCTCTGGCAAAAATGGAGGTGGTGGAAAAGGTTCAGACCGAATCCGACGCTCATTTTAACTTTAAGCCCCGTATCCAGAGCGGCAAGGATGTCCTGACCGTCCGTGATGTGTCAAAATCCTTTGAGGGACAGCTCCTTTTTGAAAATATTTCCTTTGACATCCACCGCGGCGACAAGGTGGGCATCATCGGCGCCAACGGCATCGGCAAGACCACCCTGTTCCGCATTATCCAGGACAAGGTGTCACGGGACAGCGGCGTCATCGAGTACGGCCACAAGGTCCACGTTGGCTATTATGACCAGGAAAATAACGATTTAAAGCAGTTTTATGACGAAAACCTCCTGGAGGCCCTCTGGGACATTGACATGCATTTTACCGAGGGCGAGCTGCGGAGCATCCTGGCCGCCTTTCTGTTTACCGGCGACGATGTGTTCAAGGCTGTGAGCTCTCTGTCCGGCGGCGAAAAGGCCCGGCTTCTTCTGGCACGCCTGATGCTGTCCCAGTCCAATTTCCTGCTCATGGACGAGCCCACCAACCACATTGATATGCGCACAAAGGAGATTCTCGAGAACGCCCTGATCGCCTATCAGGGAACGCTCCTGTTCATCTCCCATGACCGTTACTTCCTCAACCGGGTGGCGACTAAAATCTATAACTTCACCCCCACCGGCATTGAAGTCACCCTTGGCAATTACGACGACTATATCCATTACAAGGACGAGGCCGCCCTCCGGGAGGCCCTGGAGGCGGAAAAAAACCGGACCGTAGTCACCAAAACAAGGCAGAAGGCAGACCGCAAAAAACAGAAAGAGCAGGAGGCTGCATTCCGCGGTAAAAAGAAAGAACTGAAAACCGTAGAAGCCGATATTGAGCGCCTGGAAAACGAAATCGCAGATTATGAAGCCCAGATGTGCCAAAATGATTTTTATGACGACCTGAACAATGTAAATGCTGTAACCGCAGCCTATAATACCGCCAGGGAGGCTGTAGCCAGCCTGACAGAGCGCTGGGAGGAGCTGCTGCTCGAAGTCGAGGAGTGGGAGGAACAATAATATTCTTCTTATCCCGCCAGATAATCTCTTGATTGTCATGGGATAATTGTTATAATAATCTAAAACCAGAAATCAAGGGGATAAAAATATGAAATTAAACGAACAGGAAAAAAGAGTTCTGAACAGTCTGTTCAGCGGCATTACAGGAACGACCCGAAACGAGATGCTCTGCGCGCTTTATGCCGCCAAGCCTGCCAACGACGGCACTGTGGATTCACAGGAGATCATCACGCTGGTCAACGGGCTCATCTTAAAAATTTACAACGCAGAGCCTGAGGAAATGCAGGAGGTATTCGCCGGCATTCCCTACGAGGTTTAGAAAAGAAAAAGCTGCATGGCCTTGCACAGGTCATACAGCTTTTTTATTACTCTGTTTTAGCGCTCCATTTCATGAGCTCATTATAATCCGGGTAGGCGCCCTTTTTCCAGATTTCGCCGCCAACAACGGTAATGGGCATTGCTTCAACGCCCTCCTGCAGCAGTACCTGCTCCACCGGACGAACCTCTGTCATCAAGCTCGGATTGTCCCAGATATTAAATACATTAATGGTGATCCCGGCATTCTGGAAAGCCTTCAGGAGCACATCAAAATCAATGATTCCCTGCTCACCATTATGATTGAGTGTCGTTTCATAAATATTAATTTCTGCCATCCCCAAAACCTGCTTTCTTTCGTTTTCATTATTATACCACAGTCCGTCCGCTTCAGTTAATGGCAATATCTGTCCTTC
>CAUEUD010000233.1 GCA_959020865.1 Eubacterium limosum
CCCTATGTTCTTAAGAGCGCCTCCAAAGCCCGTGTTCTCATGGCCTTTAAAATGGCTCAGTGTAATGAAGATGTCCGCATCCATAACAGCGCGTCCTATTTTTGCCTCTTTGATGTATTCACCATTCACCGGCACTTCCACCTCATCGGTTCCCTTAAGGCCATCGGCAATGATCAGCTGACAGCCGGTAGTAAATGGATTATAGCCATTTTCATAGGCAGCGTCGAGATGCTCCAGAGCGTCCTTCCGGCGCCCCACATACAGGGTGTTGCAGTCTGTCAGAAAGGGCTTACCGCCCTGCTCTTTAATCAGCTCCACCACAACCCTGGAAAAATTTGGCCGGAGATAGGCGATGTTTCCAGGCTCTCCAAAATGGATTTTAATGGCTGTAAATTTATTTTCAAAATCAATTTCGGTCATTCCTGCCTCAATGATCAGCTTCTTAAGCTTTTGCAGGAGATTCATTTTGGGATTTGCCCTGAAATTCGTAAAGTAGACCTTTGCTTTTTCGTTCATATTTATTTAACGCCTCCTTGAATTGTTCCAAATTATTTTATCATAAACCCGTCGGTTTCGGTACTTGTTTTAATATCTTGTCATCGTAAAGTAAAACAGCTATTCGTTTCCCTCAAACTGGCTGTTATAAAGCTTTGTATAAAAGCCGTTCTGCGCCAGCAGGGTCTCATGGTTTCCCCGCTCAATAATACGCCCCTGGTTCATAACCAGAATCGTATCGGCGCTGCGGATGGTGGACAGGCGGTGGGCAACCACAAAGCTGGTCCTCCCCTTCATCATGTCATTAAAGGCGTTCTGGATACGCACTTCCGTCCGTGTGTCAATGCTGCTGGTCGCTTCATCCAGAATCAGCATCGGCGGTTTGGTCAGCATCACTCTGGCGATACAGAGCAGCTGACGCTGTCCCTGGGAAAGATTATCGCCGCCTTCGGCAATCTCGGTATCATACCCTTTTTCAAGCTGCCTGATAAAGCTGTCCGCATAGGCTTTTCTTGCCGCCTCTACGATCTCCTCATCGGTGGCGTCCGGCCTGCCATAGGCTATATTTTCCCGGATCGTTCCAGAGAACAGCCAGGTGTCCTGAAGCACCATGCCGTACTGTCCCCTGAGGCTGCTGCGGGTAACACTTTTTACCGGGTGCCCGTCCACTGCAATACTGCCGCGGTCCACATCATAGAAGCGCATGAGCAGGTTGATAATCGTGGTTTTTCCGCAGCCTGTCGGTCCGACCAGCGCGATCCGCTGCCCCGGCTCAGCAGTGATGTTCAAATCCTTAATAAGGCGCGTATCCGGCTGGTATGAAAAGTCCGCATGCTCCACGCACACCGCGCCTTCTGCCGGCGGCAGTGCCGGCAGCTCTGCGTCACTGGGCTCAGGCCGTTCATCCAGCAAAGCGAAAACTCTTCGGGCCGAGGCAAAGGCTGTCTGGATTTCTGTCAGCACGCCGGTCACCTCGTTAAAGGGTTTGGTGTACTGGTTAGCATAAGACAGAAAGCTTGACAGCTGCCCGACGCTCAGGCCTCCCCCAATGACTGAAATCGCCCCGGTTATGCCCACAGCGGCGTAAACCATAGCGTTGACAAAACGTGTGGAGGGGTTGGTCAGCGAGGAGTAAAACTGGGCGCGCACGCCGCAGCGGTAGAGACGCTGGTTGATGGCCTCAAACGCTTGCTCTGCCTTTTCTTCATGGCTGAAAGCTGTAACGACCTTCTGATTTCCAACCATCTCTTCCACAAAACCGCTCAGGTCACCGCGCACCACAGACTGCTCTTTAAACTTACTGTATGAAAGCCTCGCGATGATCCCTGCCACAAAGATGGATAAAGGCGTTACCAGCACCACAACCACTGTGATGCTCATATTGATTGACAGCATGAACGCCAGCGTACCCAGAATCGTCACCACTCCGGTAAAGAGCTGGGTCAGGCCCTGAAGCAGGCCATTTGAAATCAGCTCGATATCATTGACAAAACGGCTCATCAAATCGCCGTGAGAATGGCTGTCGATATATTTCAGCGGCACAGTGTTAAACTTCTCAAAAGCATCTTTTCGGATATTCTGAATCGTTTTATAGGTAATCTGGTTGGTGCACAGGCTCATGAGATACTGGAAAACAACGGTAACGCCAATATTAACCCCGAGAATGATCACATAGCGCATAACGCCTGAAAAATCCACCTGACCCGGTCCTACGATATAATCGACCCCGTGGCCGATCAGGATAGGCATCCATAAGGACAGCGCAATGCTGATTATTGCGCAGACAAGGCCCAGAAAAAGAAAAATGCCATATGGCTTTGCGTAAGCCCATAATCTTGGGATAACCGGTACTTTATTTTCTTTTCTCATTGGCTGGCCTCCTGACTGCTCAGCTGTGAAAGGCAGATTTCGCGGTATACACCGCAGGTCTTAAAAAGCGTTTCATGGCTGCCGAATCCTGCCATTCTTCCCTGATCCAGCACGATGATCCGATCGGCGTTTTTTACAGTGGTGACTCGCTGTGACACCATAAGCACCGTCATGCTGCCGGTTTCCTTCCGTATGGCCTTTCTGAGGGCCGCGTCTGTGGCAAAATCAAGGGCGCTGGCACTGTCATCCAAAATCAGAATTTCAGGACGGCGCACCAGTGCTCTGGCGATGGTCAGGCGCTGCTTCTGACCTCCAGACAGGTTCTTTCCGCCCTGGTATATCTCAGTGTCTAACCCCTTTGGCATTTTTTGAATGATTTCAGCCGCCTGGGCAATTTCCAGCGCCCGACCGATTTCCTCATCATTTGCCCGTGGATTTCCCCATTTCATATTCTCCCGGATCGTTCCGGTAAAAAGGACTGCTTTTTGAGGAACCATGCCGGTTTTTAAGCGCAGCTGCTCCAAAGGGTATTCCTGTACCCTGATCCCATCTACACGGACGCTTCCCTCGGTTACATCGTAAAAACGGGGAATCAGATTGACCAGTGTACTCTTCCCAGCGCCTGTACCGCCGATAATGCCGATAGTCTCGCCCTTTTTAATCAAAAAGCTGAGATTTCTCAGGGCATACTCATTATTTTGATTGTAAGAAAAAGAAACATTTTCAAATTGAATTTCATCTTCAAATTGAATTTCATCATCCGTTTCGGCGGATACTTCGGATAAACGCGCACTGCCTGGGGTGATGGAAGGCCTGGTATCAAAAACCGCGTTAATCCTCGCCGCGCTGGCGGCTGCTTTGGTAAAGATCACCACAAGATTGGCCGCAACGATCAGCGCCAGCAGAATCTGCGTCATATAATTGATAAAGGCAATCACCTCTCCCTGGCTCAGATCACCGGCGTTGACACGGATGCCGCCAAACCAGAGGATAAAGAGAATGGCAACATTGACAATGGCATAGGTAAGAGGATTGAGCAGCGACGAAATACGCCCGGCCTTCAGCGATGCTTTCATCAGATTCTCATTTGCCGCCGCAAAACGGGCCGTCTCGCTCTCCTGCTTTGAAAATGCCCGGATTACCCGTACCCCGTCCAGATTTTCACGGGTAATGAGTGATATCCCATCAATCTTTGACTGGATTTTTTTGTAGACGGGCACAGCGCGGCTCATGACAAAATAGATGGTCAGCGCAATGAGCGGCGCCGCCACCAAAAAGACAACCGACAGCTTCAGATCAATGGTCATTGCCATAATCGTCGCACCGATAATTAAAAAAGGTACCCGCAGTAAAAGCCGGATGGTCATGGCCACTGCCACCTGCAGCTGGTCGATATCATTGGTTATCCGGGTAATGAGGGACGGGGTTCCGATTTTATCAAGCTCGGCATAGGAAAGCCGGTTAACGTGCGCAAAAAAATCACGCCGCATAAGCGTGCCTGTCCCCTGAGAAGCCCTGGCGGCAAAATATTGAGCAATCAGCGCAAAGCACAGGCCTGCCGCACCCAGAGCCACCATCAGCCCTCCCATATGATAGACATACCGGGTATCACCATTTTTTATTCCCACATCAATAATGCTGGCCATGACCAGCGGGACAATCAGCTCAAAAACTGCCTCGGTCAGCTTAAAGAATGGACCAAGGATCATCTCTTTTTTAAAGTGCTTAAGATAATGCGCTAGTTCTAACATTTCTCTTCTCCTGTCTTTACGTCTCATCAGGACTATGTTATCATAAAAACAACCATATGAATAATATTTAGTTTGTATATCTTCTATATAAAAAGCAAATAGAAAGGAATCCCAATGGATCTCAAACAGCTGCTTTATTTTAAAACAGTGGTGGAGGAGGGGACAATCTCCGCCGCGGCTAAAAAGCTGAATCTCTCTCAGCCTCCGCTCAGCCAACAGATCAAACAGCTGGAATCCGAGCTGGGTGTCACGCTGATGGAGCGCGGCGCCCGAAAAATCACGCTGAACGAAGCAGGCAGAGTGTTGTATGAAAAGGCCTGTACCCTGCTCACACTGGCAGAACAGACCGTGCAGGAGCTCCGCGATATTCACGACGGCCTGGAGGGCACGCTCACCCTCGGCACCATCTCTTCTTCCGGCGCTATCATTTTGTCGGACGCGCTCCCGGCTTTTCATTCTCTTCACCCGCATATCCGGTTCGAACTTCACGAAGGCACTACCTTTCAGGTCATCGACCTGTTAAATGCCGGCATTATCGAGCTCGGCATTGTGCGCACGCCTTTTCATTCAGAAGGATTTGAAACGCATTTTTTAGAGTCTGAACCCATGGTTGCAGTCGGCGCTCCTGCTTTTTTTGGGGGCATCAACTCTGATATTATTACCCTCCAGGCGCTGTCTCAAAAGCCGCTGATCTATTATCGCCGCTTTGAGTCTCTGATTGAAGGCGCTTTTGAATCGGCAGGCTTGCCCTCAAAGGCGGTCTGCAAAAATGATGATGCCCGGACATCTCTCATGTGGGCCAACGCTGGTATCGGCGTTGCGGTAATCCCCAGCTCCGCCAGCCGGATTATCGCCTCTGCCAATACTGTCTGTAAAAATATTGATGCCAAAGTTCTGAATACGCAGGTAGCCCTGATCTGGCGAAAAGGACATACCCTGAGCCGTATCGCCCGTTCTTTTTTGACCTTTTTTTAACATTGTAGCCTTCTTTCGTTTTCACCCTTGACAAACCACAATATCTGGTGTATCATATGATTAGTTAAATATTGAATGATCCTATGTTCAAGGGAAAAAGGTGAAAATCCTTTGCTGTAATCGCAGCTGTAAGGTAAAATGCCCGTTTCAATCCACTGTCCTGACGGATGGGAAGGGAAACCGGATGATATTACCAAGCCAGAAGACCTATATAGGAGTTTATTCTTAAGTGCCTCCGATTTAGAGGGTTTGAGAGCTACCATGTATTGTGTTAGTATTTTTTATCCTTCTTCGTATCCGGAGAAGGATTTTTTATTTCTCCTCCTTCCCGTACATGGTTGGACTTCAATGAACACAGAAACTACATCTCCAACAATTTAATCATCGCTCAATATTTGAC
>CAUEUD010000234.1 GCA_959020865.1 Eubacterium limosum
GCCAGTTTATTGCGGGGATGCCCGAAAAAGATATCTGGCTGTGCATGAACAACAGCATTACCCAGGCCATGATAAAATTGATAAATCCAATGATGGTGATGTCGTCCATCGAATACTTTTTCTCCATAAAATACTGTTCGAGTGCATAAGCAATACCTGCCGATAAGGCTAAAAGATTTCCGGCCATGGCAGCCGCATTCCCTGAAGCATTCAGCGGGTCACAAAAAATAATGATAATTCCAGCCAAGATCGTAACCCTCGGAATAAACTCCCGTGCAATCAGCTTCTTTTTACCACCAATAAGATATGCCAGATAAAGCCATAAGGGCGCCGTACACTGCAGTATAATTGCATTGGCGGCAGTTGTCAGCTTAGTGGCAATGACAAAACTGATGGTTAAATAAGTATAAGAAATAATGAGTCCGATATAATTTTTACTGAACTTAATTTTCTTCCATTTTATAAATGGCAGAAAAACACAGCCTGCAATCAGACTTCTTGCAAAAGCAATGCTGATCGCACTCGCTTCAATGCTTTTAATTAAAAGGCCGCCTGTGCTCATTAGCGTGACGGCCAGTAAAATGAAGCATACTCCTCTATTTTTTGAATTCATTCCCTGCAGCACCTAAATCATCCGATACCCTCTCTGAAGGCCAGTGTCGCCGGAACGCACAAATTCCAAAATTCCATAGGGCTCAATCATATTAAAAAACGCGTCGACCTTATCCCGGGTACCGGTAATCTCCAGCACCAGGCTTTCGCGCGCCACATCTACAACATTGGCTCTGAATAAGTTGGAAATCTCTACAATGTTGGAGCGGGTTTCATCATTGGCTTTAACTTTAATAAACACCAGCTCTCTGCGAATGGAATCCTCAGGCTTTAGCTCAATGACCTTGATGACATCGATAAGCTTATTTAGCTGTTTTTTTATCTGGGCGAGAATATGCTCATCACCTGTAACTGTAATGGTGATACGGGAGACCTTGGCATCCTCTGTTGTGCCGACAGTCAGGCTGTCAATATTATAGCCGCGCCGTGCAAAAAGCCCTGCAATACGGCTCAAAACCCCAAAGTTATTTTCAACCAAGAGGGATAAACAATAGTTTTCCATGGCTTCTCTCCTCTCCTAAATTTTTATAAAGTCTTCATGAACCTGACATTCAATCAGAGTCGGTCCGTTATGAGCGATGGCATCGTTCAAGGCTGCCTCGGCTTCTGCATTTGTGCTCGCCTGGTACCCTTTAATGCCATATGCTTCAGCCAGCTTCATAAAATCAATGCTGAAATTAATGTCTGTCCCGCTGTAATGGTTTTTGCCATAAATATCATGCTGAAGCTGACGGACCATTCCAAGCTTATGATTGTTAATCATAATAATATTGATATTTAGGTTGTGCTCTGCGATAACCCCCAGCTCGCCCATTGACATCTGGAAGCTGCCGTCACCGCAAATTGCGAAAATCTGCTTCGGATTTTCCCGTGTCGCAAAGGCAACGCCACCAGCTGCCGGGATACTATAGCCCATCGTTCCCAAGCCGCCTGAAGTAAAGTAATGCCGATCCTTACAAACCTTAAAATACAGCGCAGACCAAATCTGATTCAGCCCGACATCTGCAACGACGGTTGCGTTATCCGAAGCAATCTCCGCTAATTTTTCAAACAGAAGCTTTGGATTCACCAGACCTAAATCCAGATGTGTGTCATACAGGAGAGGGTGGTTTTCCTTGATGATCTCAATGGTTTTCAACCAGTCTCTGGTATCCATTTTCAAATCCTTCTGGATCAGGTCGAGTAAAACCGTGCGCGCATCGCCTACAATGGGCACATTGGTATCATCAATGTTTTTCCCGATTTCCGCAGGGTCAATGTCAATATGGATGAGCTCCATATCATTGATCATATCCATCAGGTTATTGGTTCCTCTGTCAGACATCCGGGCGCCTACGCAGATGCAAAGATCCGCTGCCTCTAAAATTTTATTCGAATATTCAAAGCCATGGCTTCCGACAATACCGCAGTACAGTGGATTGTCTTCCGGGAAACATCCAACCCCCATCAATGTCGTAATAACAGGAATACCGTTTTGTTCTGCAAAGGTAAGAAGTTCTTTTTCGGCATAGCTTAAAACCACGCCGCCGCCGGCATAAATGATCGGGCGTTTAGAAGCTTTCATCTTTCTGATCGCTCTCCGTATCTGACCGGTATGTCCCTCATAGGTTGGTTTATAGCCCCGTATCTCTACCTTCTCACAGTATTTGACACTTTTAAGATTTGTATTCTGCACATCTCTTGGAATGTCGATCAAAACAGGACCCGGACGGCCTGTGGAAGCAATGTGAAATGCTTCTCTTATAATCCGCGGAATATCTGCCGCGTCCTGAACCAGATAAGAATGCTTGGTAAATGGCTCGGTGGCACCGGTAATATCCGCTTCCTGAAAAGCATCCGTTCCAATGAGATCTCTGTTAACCTGTCCAGTAATGGCGACAAGTGGAATAGAATCCAAATAAGCGGTAGCGATTCCAGTGACCATATTGGTTGCTCCCGGGCCAGAGGTTGCCAGGCAGACGCCTACCTTGCCGGACTCTCTTGAATAACCGCTGGCGTAATGCGGTCCAGCCTGTTCATTCCGGACCAGGACATGCTGGATGGGGGATTCACGAAACGCTTCGTATAAGGGCAGCAGCGCACCGCCCGGATAACCGAAGACGACCTCCACATTCTCTTTCTCCAAACACTTTAAAATCAATTTTGCTGCTAACAGTGGAATCACTCCCTTTACTTTAGTATAATTTAGTAATTCAGTCTATAATATTATTTTTAAAATAAACTGTCAAGACTATTTTAAAAGATAAAAATTTAACGATATATCAGTAATTTGCCCAAAAGCGGTGTTTTAACTGTAATGGCCTTTTTAGGACACATTTCCTGACAACAGTAGCATCGAATACATTTATGGTAATTGTAATGCGGTACACGGCCATTGCGTGTCTCTTTCCAGGTCAACGCTTTATCTTCCAGAGGACAGGAGGCTACGCAAATGCCGCAGCGCACACAGCGCTCTTCAATAATAACGGGCTTTCTGGTAATCAGTCCTCTGATTTTAGACAGCTGGCCAATGGTACTGTTTACCTCAGACCGGACCGGAATCCGCTCAATGTTAAAATTGCGGTTGATGTGATCCTCCAGCTTTTCGCCAAGGATCTCAATTTTATCGGCGTCACCAGTGCCAAGTCCCATTTCTTCACCAGAAGCAATGGTTGGCACATAAGATGGTTCCAGATCCACCAGACGGGCAAAGGTAGCGTCCAGTGCGACAGGATCATCTGAGACCAGGAGCAGGTTCATGGCGACAGGCGTCCCTGACGCCGGACCGTTCCCCTCCATCGCGATGATCCCATCCATGACAAAAAGACGTGGTCTTATGCACAGATTCAGATCAACCAGCATTTTTCCAAATTGCAGACTGTCTGGGTAGCGCGCGTGGCATGCTCCCTTATTAAACCCATAAACACAGCCCAGCTGATTTTTAACCGCACCAGTGATCCGCGTGAGCCCGTGAGTTTTCATTTTACAGATGCTGATAATGGCATCGCTTTCCAAAACACCCTCAGCCAGTTCAAATTTTTTAGTTGTCATCCCTTCAGGGTAGGCGACCGTTTTTCCCTTTGAAAACTCCAGCAGCGAGATACCGTGTCGGTCAGCCACTTCCTTGATTCCCGCTTCCTCTGCGACCTTTTCAGGGTTTCCGATTCCCGGGGAATCACCGTAGCACAGATTCTTACACGCCACCTCTTCCAAAATGCGAACCATTGCTTCAAACACTGCCGGATGAGTCGTTACAGCGCTTTCCTTTTTCTTCCCGCGAAGCAGATTGGGCTTCAGTAAAATTTTTTCCGCCGGGCGGACAAAACGCTCGATTCCCCCCAGCGCTGTCACCCCCTGCTTTAGGGCTTTATAGACCGTTTCTGCGTCATAGGAATCGCATTGAATTAAAGCTACCTGAGACATTCCTTACCTCTTTATTTACCAATCAGCTCGATGCCATTGGCCGTTTGTTTTATTTTCTTTTCTTTCATCAGCTTGCCTAATGCGCGTTTAAAGGAGCTCTTGCTCATTTTAAACTCCTTGCTGATGATCGAAGGATTCGTTTTATCATTATATGGCAGCATTCCGCCATTTTTCTTCAGCTTATCCAAAATTAGAAGCGCATCCTTTGGTATTTCTTTATAAGCTTTTTTATTAGGGCTTAAAACCAGCTTGCCATCCTTACGAATCTCCGCGACCCTGGCTTTAATCTTATCGCCACAGTGAAAATCGCTCGTCATTTCTTTTTTCAGGATCATGCCGTGATAGGCGTTGTCTACGGCGACAAATCCCCCGAGCTCCGGATTAATCTGATATATGTAACCCTCGACCCAGTCGCCGTCCTTATAGGGTGATTGGGATTTAAGCAGAGGATAAACCTTCATGGTCGCACAGAGACGGTTGCTCTTGTCAATGTAGAGATTCACAAGATATTCGCGTCCCTTCTGTACCTTTGTAATCTGCTCATGGTAGGGCAGCAAGAGATCTTTCTCCAGACCCCAGTCCAAAAAGGCGCCGACCTTAGTAATGTCTACCACCCTTAAGGGCGCAAACTCGCCCAGCATGATCTTGGGCTTTCTTGTCGTCGCGATGAGCCGGTCTTGGGAATCCCGGTAAACAAACACCTCGATTTCATCGCCAGCCTTACCGTTTTTGGGGACTTCTTTCTGCGGCAGCAACACACTGTCCTTTTTTTTATCTTCACTATCGCCGGCTGTTAAATATAAACCTACTGATGTCTGACGGTCAATTGTCAGATGCTGCATTTTTCCTATTTCAATCACTTTACTTTTCCACTTATTCCTTTTTTAAATTTTGTATACAGATTTATCTTATTGCAAAAAATAGGACTTAAAAAGTCCTATTCAGCCATTACTTAATTTCTTTAATTTCTTTCCGGTTCGCTTCGATTTTATCGTTCAGTTCTTTCAGCTGTACCTGGAGGTTGTAGAGTATTTTATCCGAATAATGCTGTGTCCCTATGCGCAGCTCTTTAGCGCTTGCCTGGGCATTTTTAATGATCGTTTCCGCCTGAGCGGTCGCAGTTCTGGTGATTTCATTGGTATCGATCATTTCCTTCAGCTTTTTCTCGGCTTCATTTTTAATCCGCTCTGCGTCTCCTTCTGCTTCAACCATTATTTTTTTCTTTTGCTCTACTATTTCCCGGGCTTGCACCAGCTCTGCTGGCAGCTCTTCCCGTATTTCATCGATAATTTCCATTATTTCTTCAGGACTGACCAAAGCCTTTGACGAAAATGGCAGGGTATTTCCCTTTTCCACAAGTTCTTCCAATTCAGTTAGCAGTTCTAAAACCTTCATTCTCTAGCATCCTTCCCATATTTTATCCGTATCGCTTTTTCAACATGCGGAGGTATGAAATCTGAAAC
>CAUEUD010000235.1 GCA_959020865.1 Eubacterium limosum
ATCATCAGCTGGATATCCGGCTTTTTGAAGCCATGGGAGAGGAATTCGCGCGCCGCTTTGAGAATGTCGAAGTCACTAAAATTTTGACCATCGAAACCTCCGGTATCGCCATTGCCGCAGTGGCAGCCAAATATTTTGACTACTGTCCTGTGGTGTTCGGCAAGAAAAACGCGTCCTTAAACCTGGATAAGGATATCTATACCAGTGAGGTTTACTCCTTTACCAAGCAGCAGACCTACCAGATCATGGTTTCAAAAAAATATCTGAATCCCGAAGATAAGGTTCTGATCATCGATGACTTCCTGGCCAACGGCAAAGCCGTAGAAGCGCTGGAGGAAATTGTAAAACAGTCGGGCGCCCAGCTGATGGGTGTGGGCATCGCCATTGAAAAAGGCTTCCAGAACGGCGGAAAAGAAATCCGTGAGTCCGGTATCCGGCTGGAATCACTGGCCATTGTCGATGAAATGCATGAGGATGGCACCATTATCTTTCGTGATTAATACTTAAATTGAAGGGATAAGCTTATGGGAAACAGCAGTCCGATTGGTTTAATCGACTCAGGAATCGGCGGTTTTACCGTCCTCCGGGAGCTGCAGCGGCAGCTGCCCAGAGAAAACATCGTCTATCTGGGCGATGCCAAACGTATGCCCTACGGAGAACGGGAAAATGAGGAAATCATCACCTTTGGCAACAGTGATATCCGTTTTCTGGAGAATATGGGCGTTAAGGCCATTCTTTTGGCCTGCAATACCATTTCCTCACTCATCGGCAGCCTCACCGCAAATGTGCCCTTATTCAGCATTGTGGAGGCCGGGTGCCTGGCCACCATCGACCGCCAGAAGGAAGGGGCGGTTGGGCTTATCGCCACCACGGCCACCGTCAAAAACGGTACCTATGAGCATATTCTGTCCAGCCACACGCAGGCGCTCCGCTACATTACCCAGGGGACCCGTACCCTTGCCAATGTGATCAATAACCACCCGGGCGAGCTGGTGCTGCTGCGCCAGA
Organism: Eubacterium limosum; assembly: GCA_959020865.1. Lineage (GTDB taxonomy): Bacteria > Bacillota > Clostridia > Eubacteriales > Eubacteriaceae > Eubacterium > Eubacterium limosum_B. The sequence goes on from CAUEUD010000235.1 coordinate 1,009, forward strand.
ATATCAAAGAAGCCATCGACCCCATTTTTGAAAGGGAGCGTGTCAGCGCGCTGCTTCTGGGCTGCACCCATTTCCCCATTGTCCGCAAAACCATTGAGGAAATGTACCCTTGTCTCAGCATCATTGATCCGGCTGACAAGCAGATCACCCTGCTGAAGGAATATCTGGAGAAGAACAATGCCTTTAACGAAAGTCCGTACGACGGTGTGACCCGTATCTGCGCCACCGGCGGGGAGAGGGATTATACGATCTTTGAGAATATGATTGAACAGCTGGCTCTTGGCTGCAACAAGCTGACTTTGGAACAGCTGGATATTGACGAATAAAACTTTTGAATCAATTAGGAGGAGCATCTATGAAAACATCCGAAAAAAAAATTGTATACAGCGGCATACAGCCCTCAGGAACCTTTACCATCGGCAATTATTTTGGCGCCATGAAAAACTGGGTGCCCATGCAGGAGGCCTACGACTGCCTGTACTGTGTGGTTGACCTGCACGCCATCACGGTGCCGCAGATTCCGGCGGATTTAAGGCGCCGTACCTATGAATCTCTGGCCATTTTGATGGCAGTGGGCATTGATCCGGATAAATCGATCCTTTACGTGCAGTCCCATGTGCCGGCCCACACCGAGCTGACCTGGATACTCAACTGCTTCAGCTACATGGGTGAGCTGAGCCGGATGACCCAGTACAAGGATAAATCCAAAAAGCAGGGCAATAACATCCGCGTTGGACTGTTCGACTACCCGGTTCTCATGGCGGCCGACATTTTGTTATACCAGTCCGATCTGGTCCCTGTCGGCAACGATCAGAAACAGCATGTCGAGCTGGCAAGAGACATCGCTTCCCGTTTCAACCAGCAGTTTAGCCCCACCTTTAAACTGCCAGAGCCCTATTTTGGCGAAACCGGTGCGCGCATCATGAGCCTGCAGGAGCCAAGCAAAAAGATGTCCAAATCCGATGAAAACATTAACGGCTTTGTCTCGCTGTTAGATGATCCCGACACGGTTATCCGTAAATTTAAGCGCGCCGTCACCGATTCCGATACCGAAGTGCGCCACGACCGGGAAAACAAGCCCGGTGTCTCCAACCTCATGGAAATCTATAACTGCACCACGGGCCGCAGCCTTGAAGCAATCCAGAAAGAGTTTGAGGGCAAGGGCTATGGCGACTTCAAGCTGGCTGTGGGCGAGAGCGTGGCAGAAACCCTGCGCCCCATCCAGGAGGAATACAAACGCCTGCTGGCCGACAAGGGCTATCTGGAAAGCGTCATGAAACAAAACGCCGAGAGAGCCTCAAAGATCGCTTATAAAACCCTCATGAAGGTCCGTAAAAAGACTGGGTTTATTAATCTGTAAAATAAAAAAGAACATGCGGTATAATCGTATGTTCTTTTTTGTTTGTAGTTTATTCGTGTGTATGATAAAATAAAGAGGCGTAATCGCAATCGGGATAGTGTTGCCTCCGGCCTTTGAATTCAAGGTTCGAAGAAAGGAGGCGTTGCGCATGAGTGTTTACGAAACGCTGTCACTAGTGATAGCAGGATGTGGGCTCTTGGTAGCGGTTCTTTCTTATCTAAACGATAAAAAGAACAAAAAGTAAAACAACACTACCCCCAAGTTTTGAGCGACGAAAGGGTAGTGAAGTCCATCATACGAGGCAACCGCCTTGATGCGATTGCGCTTCTACCCATATTATACCCCGCCGCGCCTGAAAAATCAAGGGCGGCGGGGTTTTTTCAGCCTATTCCCACAATTCAACATGCACGTAGCCGCTCCCATAATAGGGCAGCACACCCAGCCCCAGACTTTCAGCCGTTTCTGCAAGGGCGGCCACCGAGACCCCCGGGCAGTAGAGGTCTGCGGCGTGTCCGCTCAGATGCCAGGAATAGGGGATACCGCCGACCTCGTCGTTTCGTGCGGGACAGCGCACGCCAGAGGTGATGATGACCGGACGGTCCAGAGTACAGCGCAGCGCTTCAATGCGTTCGAGCAGGGCGGGCGACATCTGCGCCGGCCACCCGTCGCAATCACCCGCGCAATCGCAAGCGTACTCCGACAGCAGGAAATGTCCCGAGGCCTGAGGTTCACGGTTTTCCGGCGCGTGGGGGATGACTGTTTCCGGAGGATCACCGGGCGTTTCCTCCTGCGGGTTTGGCTCAGGCGGCGCTTCCGCTGTGGGTGGAGCAACCGTCTGCTCTGGCGGTATTTCCGGCAGGCCTACCACTTCTGAAAGGGGCAGGGTGGCGGCAAAAATCAGGCTGACGCCAAAGACGACAAGGACCAGCACCCCGCCCGTTTTTTTATAGCGCATATCGAGTCTCCTTTCTGACTGTCTAAAAAGTTATAAGATAGAGGCAAAATTAAAATGAGAGACAATTTAGTTGATAGTGGATAGTTGATAATTGTTGAACTTTTTCGCTGACGCTCAAATGATTAAAAGGGCGGCCAAAGGCCGCATCCAATCAAATTCGCATGGCGAATTTGCACCTAAACTATCAACTTTCAACTGGGCAGGCTTCTCTTTAACGCTTCACCGCTTCATAATAACGACTATTCATACTTTTAAGCGGCCGTCTGGAAGCTTAAAAACTATGCTTCCGCATCTGCGATGGGGACTTCGGTTTTGGTGGTTTCCACCTTCACCGCCCCGATGAGTTTGACGAGACCTACGCCGTCGGGAAGAAAAATATCCTGGGCCAGAATAGCCTCGGCACCGGTTTTGATCTCGGTGTCGGTAATATCGTTTCTGTAATCCGGAATCGTCATGTTGTGGGTTTTTCCGTCTGCACGTTCATAGCTGAAAATGAGATCCTTACTGTTTGTTGCTGCCATTTACAGCACCTCCTTATTTTTTAATGGTGTTTGCCAAAGTGTGGATTACACTTCCATGAGTTCTTCAGAAGTGACCTTTTGTTTGCGCTCCATAATGGGCTCCTGCATGGCCGCGATGGCTTTAGCTGTGGCGTAAAACGCCTCGTCGGTGACGTCCTTTCGCACATCGCCGTAGGTCTTTGTCTTTTTCACAATTTTGCCCTCGCCGTTATCACCATAATTCAGGGTGGTTTTCATATCCACACCAGTAATCTGCTTTTCAATTGCCATTTTTGGGCTCCTTTCGTTTTGGGGATACCTACATAATGCGAAAAAAGACAAAAACCGTTCACTTTTTTTCAAAAAAAGTAGGGAACCACGCCTTCGTGGTTCCGGGATGTTTATACCATCCTGGCGGCACGACGAGGGCGCCGTGCCCTGCAATGCACGCAAAAGCAAATAAAATAGCGGCCAGAGGCCGCACAGAGTGTCAAAAAACTTTATCATAAAGAGACAAAGCGTTCAAAAGAGGGGTGTTTAATGGAGAATGTAGAATTGAGAATGGAGAATGACTGAACTCTTTTTCTGGCGAAAAAGCGATTGAAACAGCGGCCTTTGGCCGCAAATCCAATCAAAATGCGCAGCATTTTGTTCCTCTAGCTTTGCATTAGGTTCGTGCCCCAAAGTTATTCTAACTTTGGACTCACCGTCATTCTCCATTCTCCATTCTGCATTCTCAATTCTCCATTTTCCTAATCGCTGTCTGTCAGATTTTTCCGCAAGAATTTAAGCCCCCGCCGGTGCCAGGTGTTTATCGTGTTTGGGCTGAGGTCTTGCTGTCTGGCGATCTCGGCCAGGGATAGGCCCTTAAAATAATGGGCTTCGATCACCAGACGGTATTTTTCCGGCAATGCCTTAATCAACGGATAAAGGCAGCGGAGCGTCTCCTTCCGGATGAGGGTATCGGCGGCAGGAGGCGCAGTGTCGGCGATGCAGTCCGCCAGGGTGCCGGCATCCTGGGCGTCTGTCACGGGGGCGTCAAGGCTGAGGGGCGGCTCTGGCGCCGCGCCTTTATAAAAACGACCCTTTTCCAAAAAGCAGTAGTTGACCTTCATCTGTACATATTTGCTGAAATAGATCCCCTGGGACGGGTCAAAACAGCGGATGGCCGAAAGCACTGCCAGACAGCCATCCTGGTAGGCGTCCTCATAATAAGGCGGCGCGATCAGCCGTTTCATGGACGACAGCACCAATGCCCGAAAGCGCAGCAGAACAGCCTCCTCTGCTCAGCGCTCACCCTCCTGGGCACGTTTTACCAGAGCGTTCAGTTCGCTGTATTTTTCCTTACTCATCCGCTGCCTCGATTTCTGCAATTTCTCCGTCCTCCAGGTAAAGGCCGTCAAAATGCCCGGTTACTGCTTCCCGGAATGCGTTGTAGGCGTCCTCGGCCTCCTCGGGTATGCGCGCCCAGACATCCTTGTCCACAAAAGCACCAGCCCGGATGTTAAACAGGCGTCGGCCCGGGATCAGCGCAGGTCCCTTTCCATATCGATTTTCGATCATAAATCACCTCCAGGAATACATTAAAAAG
>CAUEUD010000236.1 GCA_959020865.1 Eubacterium limosum
TTTGTGTTATGTGTATTATGAAAGTTTAAAAATCAGAAATATAGAAAACAAAGAGTAGCCGCACAGCCTGCTCAGGCGCATATTCACTCAATATTCACGGAATTTCGGTAAAGTAGCTTAAATATTGTTTAATCTTTACATATTTATACAGTTTTTCGCTTGTAGTAAAGAAGGGAAGGTGATATAATCTTATACAGGTGGTGCAGTATTCTAGTCGGCACTGTTGATCACCAGGGCGGGCCTAAAAATCCGTCGAAGGGCATATCGATGAAGTCCCTTGTGAATGCTTTTGACGCCCAGTTGGGGGTGTTCACTGGGGGTTAAGGAAGATGGGGCAACCTGCAATGGCATGTGGGCTTCTGACCCTGCTTCCGTGGAGACCTGTCTAATGATAGGGAAAACCTGTGAATGTGTTTTATTCTGTAGTGGAATGGAGTGCTGAAACAGTGTAGCCTGCCTTGAGTGGCTTAGGTGGATGGGCTGACAGTTTTATAATTTCCAGGGCCCGGAGAGTATAAAATATTGCGTTCGAAACCTAATCTGCAAAAGAGGCTAAGGATCAATGGGTGTTGTCGAGGAAAACTCCTAGACTGCTCGCAAGAGGTATAGTGGGGATTATAGTGCACACTTAGTGGTAATTCAGTCCTGCATCCGGTGACGCTGCAGACTACATGTAAAGGGAAACCGCTTTGACGGCGACGTCTTAGTCATGTTTTGGGAAATCCTACTGAACCTATGTCGCAAAGTTTACTCATTATGCTACCACCCCATGAAAGAATGTGAAGGAATTATGCGTCGCATAATTCCTTTCTTTTTAGTTTAAAACTGGAGAATTGATGAAAACAAACAAGAAAAATTTGTCTAAAAAGGAATTAAAAGAGCGCAAGCACCGCCATTGGGTGATTGGAGTTTCCATTGGGACCTTCTTTTCGACCATGCTGGTCACTTATATTTCAGATACGCTTTTAGCCCATACGGGTCTTCTGATTTCTTTTCTTATTTTATTTGCCATTATTGCTTTTGGGATATTGGCGGATATTGTGGGTGTGGCCGTGACAGCGGTTAATATTGAGCCCTTTAATGCGATGGCCGCCAAAAAACTAAAGGGCGCCAAGACCGCGGTCTCGCTGGTCAGGAATGCCCCGAGAGTGTCCAATGTCTGCAACGATGTCATCGGGGATATCTGCGGCATCGTCAGTGGCGCTACGGGCGTCAGCATCGCCACTCAGCTTCTGCGCTTTTATCCACCCTTTAACGCAGTCATTTTGAGCCTTGTAATGAGTGGGTGCATCGCCTGCCTGACGGTTGGCGGTAAGGCCCTTGGCAAGGACCTGGCAATGAAGAACAGCACCTCGATTATCCACGGCTTTTCGGTGCCTGTGGCGACCGTTAAAATTTTATTCAAGGGCTGTGAATAGCAGCCCGGTATCATTTTATAAATAGAAAGTAGAATGTATGAAAAAAGAACGATTTGATAAATATCTCGTTGATCACGGCTTTTTTGATTCTCGGGAAAAGGCTAAAAAAGCCATTATGGCCGGGCTGGTCACGGTGAGCGGACAGGTCAAGGATAAAGCGGGGGATCAGCTGGCGGTAGACTTAGACCCATCCGCTATCGAGATCAAGGGCAATCCCATCCCTTATGTGAGCCGGGGAGGACTCAAACTGGAAAAAGGGCTTGCGGTTTTTCCGTTTCCGGTGCAGGATGGTATTTTCCTTGATATCGGTGCATCGACCGGGGGTTTTACAGACTGTCTGCTGCAAAATGGCGCGGCAAAAGTATACTCGGTGGATGTGGGGTACGGGCAGCTTGACTGGCGCCTCCGCGGAGATGAACGGGTAGTGTCCATGGAGCGCACTAATTTCAGGAATCTGGAAAAGGACGCGATCCCGGATAGTGTGGACGGAACGGTTATGGACGTTTCCTTTATTTCAATTACAAAGCTTCTAGACGCGATCCGCTTATTTTTGAAGGATGGAGGAAAAGGTATCTGGCTTATTAAGCCTCAGTTTGAGGCAGGGCGCGATAAGGTGGGTAAGAACGGCGTTGTCCTGGATAAAAAAATCCATCAGGAGGTACTGGACCGGACACTTACACAAATTATAGAAAAGCATTTTAAGGTTTTGGGGCTGGATTATTCACCAATACAAGGGCCTAAGGGGAATATCGAATTTCTCTGCTTTGTCGAGAAATTGACAGAGACTGAGACTGCCGGACTTGAAAACAGGGAACAATTGATTGAGCAGGTAGTCAATACAGCTCACAGCGCCTATAGCAAGAAGGACGGGGAAAGCAATGATGAATGAAGTCGGCATCTATCTCAATTGTGATAAAAGCGATAGTGTGGAAATGGCTGCGAAGTGCATCCGCTACCTAAGAGGGCGGGGAATACAGGTTGCTCTGCTCAATCATCAAATGGAGCCGGATGGAGACCCTGGGGTGCACATCTATCCCAAGGATGAATTTTACAAGAAGCCGGACTGCATTGTGGTATTGGGCGGGGACGGAACGCTGTTGTCTGTTGCCAGGGCCTCCTGCATTTACGACATGCCCCTTTTCGGCATTAACCTTGGGAAGCTGGGCTTCCTGACAGAAGGTGAAGCCTCTAACTATGAGCATCTGTTAGAGGCGCTGTGCGACGGAGAATTCTTTCTTGAAAAGCGAATGATGCTGTCATCCTGCATTCATCGGCCAAATGGCAAGTGTGAGACTTTTCTGGCTCTCAATGATGTCCTGGTAAAAAATACCGGGTTTCGTATGATGGACATTAAAGCTTACGCCGGGAAGGAGGGCGAGAACATGATCGACTTTTTCAGAGCAGACGGGATGATTATTGCCAGCCCGACCGGTTCGACCGCCTATTCACTGGCGGCTGGTGGACCGGTAGTGGCACCGGGAACAGACGTCATGATCGTCAATCCTATCTGCCCTCACAGGCTTCACGACCGTGCTTATGTGATTGCTGCAGAAGAAGATATCACCATTCGTTTTGATGAGCGTGAGCGGGATATTATTGTGAGCTTTGACGGACAGAGCATTATCCCCATTGGTGCGAGGGATGAGGTTGTGGTGAAAAAAGCACCCTATACGGCCAATTTAGTCCGACTCAACAATGTGAATTTCTACGATCGTCTGAGGAAAAAGCTTTCTGACGATGTGCTCAGCAATATCAGCAATAAAGACAGGAGGTAGCTGCAGTGAAAGTAGCAAGACAGACTAAAATCATTGAAATTATTGAAAATAATCAAATTGAAACCCAGGAAGAACTGGCCGAGCATTTAAAACAGAGCGGCTACAAAGTGACCCAGGCTACGATTTCGAGGGATATTAAAGAGCTTAAGCTTATTAAGGTCATGGGGCAGGACGGACGTCAGTATTATTCCTCCTTAAAAGATATGGGCACTATATACGATGAGCGGGTGGTAGCTGTTTTCAGAGAATCCGTTTTAACGGTAGATACAGCGACCTTTTTAGTGGTAATTCATACACTGCCTGCTATGGCCCAGGCAGCGGCTCTGGCCATTGACTCCATGGAGTGGAATGAAGTGGTTGGCACTGTGGCCGGAGACGATACCATTTTTGTCGCCGTCCGGGAGCAAGATGATGTCAACGAAATCGTAAGCCGCTTTAAAAAATTGATGAAGCCCTGATGGCATCGGATAAAATAGCCGACAGATTAAAGCACAGGAGAGGTTTTTATGCTGTTAAATATCGTCATTAAAAATTATGCTCTGATCGAGGCCTTGAATATCGACCTGGATCCGGGGCTCAATGTGATCACTGGGGAAACCGGGGCTGGTAAATCCATTGTCATCGACGCACTTACACTACTGCTGGGGCAGCGGGGCAATAAGTCCAATATCCGCAACGGTGCGGATAAAATGGTGGTGCAGGGACTGTTTGATATTGACGGAAACCAGGCAGTTGCCGCCAAGCTGGCCGAATTCGGTATCGAGCCAGAGGATGGGCGCCTCATTTTGACCCGTGAAATTGACACAAAAGGGAAGAATGTGTGCCGGGCAGACGGGATGATCATTACCGTAACACAGCTTCGGGCCATCGGCGATAACCTGATTGATATTCACGGACAGCATGAGCATCAGTCACTGTTTCAGCGGGAAAATCACCGTCATCTTCTGGATGACTTTGGCGGGGATCCGGCCAGGGAGCTGCTGGGCGCCGTGGCGGAAGATGCCGCGAGACTCAAGGAGCTCAGCCAAAAAATCCGCGGTCTTGAAAAAGATGAGCGGGAAATGGAACGCCAGAAGGAAATGTTCTTGTATGAACTCAAGGAAATTCGGGCCGCAAAGCTGATCGACGGTGAAGAAGAAAGCCTGGAGAGTGACAAAAAGATTCTTGTCAACAGTGAGCAGCTTTTCAGAAGCGCCAATGAAGCCTACCAGGTTTTAAACGGTGACGAAAACGCCTACCAGACCGCCCTTCTGGCATTGCTGACCGAGCTGGGTGACCGTATACGGGATATTTCGGAGATCGACAGCGGTTTTAAGGCCTATGAGGCTGTGGTGGAATCGGCTTATCAAGAGCTTGAGAATCTGTCCTTTGAAATCCGCAGCTATATTGACGGTATTGACTTTGACATGAATAATCTGGATGAAGTGGAAAAGCGTCTTGGCGTGATCACCGGGCTCAAGCGAAAATATGGAAGCTCGATCAAGGAGATCCTGGATTATGGCGCGCTTTTGGAAGAACGGCTTTCTGGCCTCATGAACCGCGATGAGCAGATCGAAAAATTCCAGAAGCAGTATAAAAAAATTCTGAGGGATTATGAAAGCCGGGCCACTGCGCTTCACGAAATGCGCAAAAAATCCGGACAGGTATTTAAGGAAGCCCTTGAGCGTGAGCTGAAGGATCTGGCTATGGAAAAAACGGTGGTGCAGGTACAGATCAGTCAGGAAAAGAAGCTGATCTCGCCAAAAGGACAGGATCAGGTTGAATTTTTAATCTCGGTTAATCCTGGAGTGCCGCCCAAACCGCTGCGCAAAATTGCCTCGGGAGGGGAAATCTCTCGTATTATGCTCAGTATCAAAAGCATTTTTGGCGACCGAGACCGGATTCAGACCATGATTTTTGATGAGATTGACACAGGCATCAGTGGGAGAACGGCTCAGGCAGTAGCTGAGAAGGTTTTTGAGCTCAGCAAGACCCATCAGATTATCTGTATCACCCATCTGCCGCAGATTGCCTCGATGGCGGATAAGCATTTTCTGGTCGAGAAAAATTCAGACGACGACAGTGTTGAGGTGAATTTTGGACCGCTTGGAGAACGGGAGCGCCAGAATGAGCTGGCCCGGATGCTCAGCGGTGCAGAGGTGACTCAAACGACCCTTGATCATGCTGCCGAGATGCTGGAAATGACCAAAAAATTAAAAAAGACAAAATAAT
>CAUEUD010000237.1 GCA_959020865.1 Eubacterium limosum
CCTTCTTCAGAGCCACGCGGGCTATGTATCCATTCTTCCGGCACTTCCGGATGATCCAAAAAAAAGCCGTCCTTCACGGTATTGTTTAAGGTATCGCAGCGGCTTCTTTCAGGAATCACGAAGGATTTTACTGGATATAGCAGACTTTATAATCGTATATCTTACAATAACGGTCGATCTTGGAGCCCTTGTAGCAATGCACGGTTACATCATTTCGGTTAAAGATCCACTCGCCCATTTCATCGGGATCGTGTCTTATTTCAACCATTTTCAAATTGGGGCACCCATGAAACGCCCATTTTCCAATGACTTTTAGACTTTCTGGCAGCTTTAGCGCTGCGAGCTTTTTGCACTTCAAAAAGCCGGATTCATCAATAACCTCCAGGCCCTCCGGCAGCTCAAGCTGCTGGAAGCTGCAGTTCACAAACGCTTCCTTGCCGATATATTTCAAATTTTGCGAAAACCGGATGGATTCCAGGCTTTTGCACATGTAAAAGGTTCTGAAAGGCAGCGACTCGATACCGTTTGGAAGCTCGATATATGCCAGCTTATCGCAATTGTAAAAGGCGTTTTCCCCAATCCGCATAAGCTGTTTGGGCAGTGTTATATGCTCCAGCCCCCGGCAGAATTTAAAGGTTCGGTCTTTTATGGCGTGTATACCCTCGGGAATCTCGAGCGACTGTATCCTGCGGCACTCCATAAAGGCAGCTTCCCCCAGCAGCTTCAGGCCTGAAGGCAGGCTGACATCTGAAAGCATGGTGCATCCCTCAAAGGCGTGGCCGCATATTTCCCTGACCGATTCTGCAATTCTGACTTCCTTCAGCTTCGTCAGATTTTTAAAGGTGTTGACACCAATCCGTTCAAAGCCTTCCGGGATATTGACACGTTTTATGTTTGTCTTTGTCAGATCTTTTTTTGAAAAAGTCTCGATTCGTTTTGTACGCTCACTCATTATTCTCTCCAAAATCACATCTTTTAATCAGGTTTTCCGCCATGCCGTTTTTGTATTAACGGCCTTCGACATTATATAAGTTTTCGCAATACTTACATCATCAATCTGCGGTTTTTTCAACATGGCATGTTTGTCTTTTGAAATGCCTATTAAGCAATTATATTTATTTTTACGCATCAATTGTAATTTAAAGGCTGCAAAAACCAACAATAGAACCTATTGTAGTCTGTTTTTACGATTTTGTCAAATAAACAAAAATATTTTAAGACTATCCATATTCTTTTTTTATACTTTCAATTAAAATCAAAAATACATGTAGGGGGTATGCGTATAGTTTAATCTATTCTATTTTAAAAAAATTCAACTTATCTATTGACATTATGACATAAGGTGTTATAATTAAAAGCGTAGTCGGTTCTCCGGCACATTTTAATGGTTTCCATCATAAGCGATGGTTAAAGCATAATTGGGTGTAAATCCCAAGCGGTCCCGCCACTGTGAGACGCAAGTCGAGTCAGGATGCTGATCATTAAAACTGTATTACATTTGGTTACGAGGAGATAGCTGAGTGTCAGAACGAAATTATAAGGTTTCAGGATTCGTTATTTCGTACTTTCACCGCTTATCTGCCCGATAAGCGGTTTTTTTCGTGCTGCTGTGCAGCCTGCTTGAATCGTAGCCCGGTAAAATTCATTTTTCGAGGAGGTAAAAATGACAAAGAATCAGAGAAGGATTGTCACACTGCTTGGCGCGTGGGCGCTTGTATTCGGGATTGTACCCGCCGCAAACGCAATGCATATTATGGAGGGCTACCTTCCTGTGGGGTACTGTATTGCATGGGGTGTTATCTGTATCCCATTTTTAGCTGCTGGTTTTTTCTCGATCAAAAAAACGCTGACCGGCAACAGAAGATCCATTACGTTATTGGCCATGGCAGGCGCTTTTATTTTTGTTATTTCATCGCTGAAGATTCCATCTGTAACAGGCAGTTGTTCCCACATGACGGGTACAGGACTTGGCGCCATCCTGTTTGGACCGAGCGCTGTCAGTATTCTTGGCATTATCGTTTTACTATTCCAGGCCATTCTGCTGGCCCACGGCGGTTTAACAACGCTGGGCGCAAACACGTTTTCAATGGCAATTGCCGGTCCCTTTGTCTCTTTTGGTATCTACAAGCTCTGTCAGAAAATGAAGGTTAACCGGAAAATCGGCGTTTTCCTGGCCGCTGCGCTGGGGGATCTGTTCACCTATTGTATTACCAGCATTCAGCTGGCGATGGCTTACCCGTCTGAACAGGGTGGTATCGCCGCTTCTGCTTTAAAATTCCTGGGGGTTTTTGCACCGACCCAGCTGCCGCTTGCTGTCATTGAAGGGATTTTAACGGTTATTATCGTTATCGCTTTAGAAACGTATGCAAGCCCGGAACTCAAGTCCATTGGCTTTTTAGCATCGGAGGAAGTGTAAAATGAGTAAAAACAAAAAATTAGTGATTGTTCTTCTCGTAATTGTCGCTTTACTGGTTGTCGTACCGCTATTTGCCCTCCAGGGCGCTGAATTCGGCGGCTCTGACGACGCAGGCAGCACAATGATTGAAGAGATTCAGGGCGGCGAATATGAGCCCTGGTTTACGCCTGTGCTTGAAACCATGATCAACGGTGAGCTTCCTGGTGAAGTGGAATCCTTGATCTTCTGTCTCCAGACTGGTATCGGCGTCGGTATTCTGGCTTTCTTTATGGGCCGTTTGGTTGAACGGAAAAAGCTCGGCAAGGAAGAGGCTGAGCTGTAGACCTTGTTTTGTACAAATAAATAAACAAAAATAAAACACGCCGTGCAAGCGTGTTTTATTTTTTGAAAGTTATCTTCTGTTTATATAATAGACTAAACAACTCCGGCAAAAAACATTTTCATTTTATTCTCCAGTTTATCCCTACTCTTGTCTCTTTTCGTCTTGTTTAGTCTTGTTTATGAATGGCACACCACCGCCCACACTACTGCCTGTCCTAGTGCCTGTCCTAGTGCCTATACTACCGCCTGTACTACCGCCTGTACTACCGCCCACGCTACCGCACCTGCTATCGAGAATTTTTTCCTTTAAAATCCCCTCACATTCCGCGCTCATTAAGTGTAATGCTGATGGTCAGGAAGCAGAGTGATCTTATACAAAGGATTAAATATCCGCAATCCGGCGAACACGGGCCAGCCCCTTCGATACCGATGGAACCGCCAGCAAAATCATTGTCAGTGCGCCCTCCGAGAAAATATAGACAGCATTATATACCATTGAATAGGGCAGCGCTCCCCAGCCTTCCCAGGCCATGGAGCCAAAAAACAGCCAGCCGGACAGCACAGCAAATACGTAGCGGCCGCAGATTCCAGCCAGGTACCCCTTTATGAGTCCGTGCTTTGACTGGCTGAAAAAGCCAGACAGGCCAAGCGCGCCAAAGGCAAGTACATAGTCGACCAGCACCTGCAGAGGATATAGAATATAAGGGTCGATCACCATCTGTAGAATGCCATAGGCGATTGCCGCCAAACCCCCTGTCTTGGGACCGTACCAATAACCTGTCAGCGTGATAAAAAGCATACTGAACAGTGTTACAGAACCGCCGGTGGGCAAATGGAAAATCTTAATATTCGATGTGACCACCGCCAGCGCAATGGCAGCGGCACAAAAGGTCAGATGCCTGGTGCTGATCTGGCGGTGTTCGTTTTTTCCGGCGACAAGCGATGCAATGACCAGCACAATTGCCATCAGACCGATCAGCACCGCATATCCTGCACCTGTGGGCATATAGCTTACACCACCGTCAGACGTTACAGGCTTTATAAAAAATTCCAGCATGATTCTTTCCCTCCAAATATGCAGTATTCTAAATTACAAATCTGATTTTATTATACGTTTCGTCAAGTAACACTGTCAACCCGGCCCTGACCATAAAACGATTCTTAAAGTTCATAACAGGGCTTAATATTCACAAATTAAAGATTTACCTTTGCTCAAAAAAATGATAAAATCAATTATATACTGCAAAAAAGAGGATTTAATCTTATGGATGAAAAGAATTTACAAGATCAGCGCGAGGAGCGTACCCCCGAAGAGCAGGCGATTGAAAACGCCTCTCTTTTTGAGCGTCCCGTCCCCCCGGAAGATGAGGTCATCATTGATGAACCTGCTGCGCCGGAGGCCCAGGAGGAAACCATCATTGATCCGCCTGAGCCGCCAGAAGGCGGAACTGAAAATGATGACGATGCGGCCGGCGAGGTTCTCACCTTTGATGATGACAGCACTGCCGATGATTCCTTTGACGGCGGGGAGCCGCCAGATTCTAAAGAAAAGAAAAGCCATAAAAAGGTCTGGATTGGCATTGGTGTTGGGATTGGCATTATCCTGGCCGTTTACCTCGGCTTAAGCTTTTATTTCAGCACACGGTTCTACTTTAACACGACCATGAACGGCTTCGATGTCACTGGCAAAACCGCCGCTCAGGTGGACGAAGAAATGCAGCAGAACGCAGCGACACACACGCTGACCCTCAAGGAACGCGGCGGAAAAAACGAAACAATTGCCGCAGACCAGGTGAATATGCGCTATATTTCTGACGGTAAAATTTCCCAGATGTTAAATGACCAGAACGCTTTTGCCTGGCCGATGTCTCTGGTGCCGTCGGGTCATCAGGACCTGGAAGCGACCTTCAGCTACGATGACGCTCAGCTTACCAATGCACTGAACCAGCTTCAGGCTGTGTCTGGGGCGGAGGTCGTCAAGGTTGCCAATGCTTATCCTAAATTTAACGGTACAAGCTACGTGATTGAACCAGAGGTCACCGGTAACGAGCTGGACCCTGCCAAGCTCAAAGAAGCTGTGAAAAACGCCATTTTATCCGGTGATACCGAGCTGGATCTGGAAGCGGCCGACTGCTATAAAACGCCTTCCTTTACCAAGGATTCCCCCAAGGTTAAGACGGCCATGGATACTATGAACAAGTATCTGAACGCAGCCGTTACCTATACCTTTGGCGACGCAACAGAGGTACTTGACAAAAATACCATTAATACCTGGCTGGCTGTGGACGACAATATGGACGTCCAGTTTAATCAGGATCTCATGACCACCTATGTGGCCAATTTATCGGATAAATACGATACCTACGGCATTACGAGAAGCTTCCAGACCAGCGGCGGCGGCAGTGTCAGCATTGCCGGCGGCGATTATGGCTGGCTCATCGACCAGGATGAAGAGGTCGCTGCCCTCATTCCAATTATCCAGGCGGGACAGCCTGTAACCCGTGAACCGGTTTACGCACAGACAGCCGCAAGCCATAACGCTCCAGACTACGGCAACACCTATGTTGAAATAAGCCTTGGCGGACAGTACATGTGGTTTTATAAAAACGGCGGTCTGGTCGTTGGCACTCCTGTTGTTACAGGAAGCCTGAGCGG
>CAUEUD010000238.1 GCA_959020865.1 Eubacterium limosum
TTGTTGGCATTTTTTAGTCTCCTTTAGTTTTTTAAATTTTGTGGTTCTGGTTTACTTGTATCCTTTTAGTGGATAGTTTATAGTTGATAGTGGATAGTTTATGAACAAATTGCCAAAGGCAATTTGATTTAGAATCAAACCGGCTTTGCCGGTTTGCACCACAACTATCCACTATTCACTATCAACTATCAACTCATGAAAAGAGGGTTTCCGCCCCTTTTTCCCATTACGCCACTTCGATCATCTCTTCCGCTGTCACCTTCACCTGCTTTTCCCGGATGGGCTCCTGCATGCCGGCGATGGCTTTGGCGGTGCCCACAAAGGACGCGTCGGTGACTGCGGGATCGACGTCGCCGTAGGTCTTTGAGGACTTGACGATCTTTCCTTCCCTCTCGCCATGGTTGACGGTGATCTTCATGCCAACGGATTCTACACTTTTTTCAATGGTTGCCATTTGCTGTACCTCCTGATTTTTGATTTGGCGTTTCGGCCTTACACTTAATACAATCGCTCAAAAATCAAAAAGGTTCCCGAATTTTAAAAATTTTTAAAAAATTTTGCCGCCCAGGGCTGACCGCGTCCCGTCGATGATAAAGAATCCTTCTTTGTGGTATAATATCTTTATGAAGGGAGGCTGTCACTATGCCAATCACCCATATCGGGCTGCCAGCCGGAAAGATTTTCTGGGGCAGTCTTCTGTTAATTCTCTGCTGTCTGTTCTACCTTGTGTGGTGGGCTGTTGCCTTTAAGCCCCAGGCATCCGTCCGCTTTGCGAAATCGGCTGTTCTGTTTGGTTTAACCGCCGCAGCCGGAATCGCTGGTCTGATTCTAATCCTCTGGGGCATCACCGCCATGCCCCATGAAAGGCTGCTCGTTCCCGGTCCTTGGCTTGTGCTCGGTGGTGTCGCGGCCTATTTTCTCCTGTACAGCCTGACCCGCGTCCTGCTGAAAAGACCAGTGACCACTGAGCTGTTTTTAATTGTGGGCTGGACGGTTCTGGAGCTGTCCGCTGTCAATGCGCTGTATGGAAATGGCTTTCTCACCCTCACCGCCTCCTTCGCCCTGTGCGGAGTGGTGGGGCTGGCGGCTGCCGCCAGCCTGGTTTGTTATGTTCTGTACTACCGTCTCACAGCAACAGCCGGATATATCATGGGCATGGTTCCGCTTATTCTGGCGGCTCTCACCATGGCGGCACTGCTTGTCATCCTGCTATAAACGCCGTCAGGGTATCAGCTCCTCCCGCTGCTGCCGCAAAGCCTGAAGCCCACGGTGAAGCCGGGTTTTGACGGTGGCGGGCGCAACACCCTGAATACCGGCGATGGCCTTCAGGCTTTTGCCGCCATAGTAGTGCAGACGCAGCACCTCAGCCCGCTCTGGCGGCAGGGCGTCCACCATGGCCCGAAGCCGGGCGCTTCGGTCAGACGCCTTGTCAAGCAGGCATTCCTCGGGCGTGGGGTCCGGGTCTGCGATGGCTTCATCCCCGGGCAGAAGCGGCCTTGTCTCCATCCTGCCGCTTCTCGCCGCCCTGCGGCCCGCGTCGGCAAAGCGGTAGCGCAGGCGGGCGCTTAAAAAGGCCGGAAAGGGCTGGCTGCTCCCGGCCCGGTAATCGGCTGCGGCCTCCAGCAGGATCACACCCCCGTACTGCACAGCGTCCTCCAGGCTGTCGTGATGATGCCTGTATTTGGCGGCCTGCTTGTAAATCAGCGGCTTAAAGCTCATGAGCAGCATTTCCTTGGCGGTCTGGTCGCCCTCGCCGGCCCTGCGCACCCACTCATCCAGGGCGCTGTATTTTTCATCCTTCAAGTAATTCCCCCTTTTGGGCTGTTCGGTTAAAACAGCACATCATCCTCCCGGACATCCTGTATGGCAAACATCACCTCGGGATGGGTGCCCTGCAGGGCGGCCAGGTAGTCGTTGAACTGATCCTCCGCGTCCTCTGCATCTCTGGCGTGAAAGCCAACCCGGACACGGCACTCTGCTGTGACCACGTAGTCTCTTTTCCGCCTCACCAGACTTCCTCCGATACCGTAACGATTTGTGGACAAACTGCACCTCCTGAATAATAAAAGATTAATATAGTATATTATTTAATATATTATTAATGGCGGACACGGGCGTCCGTGATTCTGCCGCCACTTTTGCTTTTTTGACAATATTGCGGACATAAATGTCCCCGAATCCTGTTTTGTGAAATTTTCAGCCCGACTTATCCACATGCCCGTAAACGGACACCTGCTCAC
Source organism: Eubacterium limosum (assembly GCA_959020865.1). GTDB lineage: Bacteria > Bacillota > Clostridia > Eubacteriales > Eubacteriaceae > Eubacterium > Eubacterium limosum_B. The sequence goes on from CAUEUD010000238.1 coordinate 2,241, forward strand.
CGGAAAGATTTTCAAGAATTACAGGGGCCACGTTGTCGGCAAAGGGAATCAGCGTGTAAAAACCAACCTGTTTGTTTTTAACGGCCCGCTGGTATTTCAGACGGCCCGAGGCCTCCAGCTCACTGCGATAGCGGCGGATATGGCGTTCAGAGCATTTTAATACCTGTTCCAGCTGTTTTGGCCGCACCCAGAATGCCACCCGCCACAGCCACCGCCCGTCTAAGGACGGCAGCGCGCAGGCATTGCAGCGGTACAGCAGATAGTGCCACAGCGCGATGGCCCCGGGCGACAGCTTTTTCTCATCGGGCAGACTGGCGTGCCATTCATAAAAGGCGTCGAGCTCTGAGAAGTAGTTTATAGCGCCGCCTCCCTGTCCCGGGCTAAAAACCAGTCTACCAGGCAGGCCTGGCCCACGGGTGTGACACGGGTCACTGACCAGAGCATTTTGCCCTCCCCGCCCAGGGGCCTGTCAAAGAAACCCTCCTCAATCTCAAAATAGCCCTGCTCCATGGTCCATTGAAGCGGCTTGTTCCAGCTGCCTTTCTGGGTGCTTAAAAAGCCGCCTTTGCGCAGCTTTGTAAACAGGCGGTTCCGCCCGATGTTTACGCCGTTCTGGCGCAGGAGCTTAGCCATGTCCCCCATGGAGATGCTGCCCTCGGAGGCTGTGATGGCCTCGCCGAATAGGGCGTTTGGCGTAAGCGCCTTTATCCGCATCTCCAGCTTGTCCACCTTTGCGCTCAGAGCCTTGTTTTTAGCGGTTTCCGCCCTCAGCATGTCCATCAGCTCCCGCATGGCATCGGGGTCGTCCTGCACCCGGTCCATCACGTCGGCTTCCATATAGGCCCCGTACCTGCGGATGCTCGGCAGAATGACCGCGGTCACATAGCGCTTGAAGGTCTGGGCCTCCGGGCGTGTGCTGCCAAAGATCAGCGCGTACAGGCCGCTCTCGTTGACGACCAGCATGTTCTGAGGATGCCCGTTGGCGTCGGAGATACGCCGTTTCGACGTATCTGCCGGGTTGACATGACGCTTTACAATGCTTGAAGCGTCCTTGCTGTAACCCAGGGCCGCGCACACATCCGCGGCCACCAGCCATTCCCGGACCGCCGCGCCGTCTGCGGCCTCCCGCTCCACCAGCGTGCGGATTTTTCCAAAAAGAGCGCTCTCAAAGGTCTGGGTAAAAATTGCCGCGGCCATTTTACATTTCCTCCTTTTCGATCATGACAAAATACTGCTCCTCATGGTCGAGGATTGTCTTAAATACCATGCGCCCCATTTCGACGCTGTCCAGCAGCAGCTCCACGTCGGTGGTGGCCCGCAGAGCAGGATTTCGAAGCGCCTCCCAGTCCTTTTCAAAAAGATGATTTGTCTCTGTGCCCGGCACCTCGGTGACCGTACAGCACTCCCGGCTGCCGTCAGGCTTTATGTTTTCCAGAACACACCCGCCGCCAGGGGCCGTCACATATAAATCATAGGGATTGCTGCTCACAAACATGCGAACCTTTGAGATTTCCCGCACCAGGTTCATCCCCTCTAAAAACGGCGGCGTCGCCTCAGGCTTCCAGCCCTCCGGACGGCAGGCCCTAGGGTTGTCCACCGAAAAGACCGGTGGGATAAAGCCCGGCACTTCCTCCGTACTCGAAAGACCCAGGTACTTTAAAAAGCTCGGCAGCGGCGTCAGCTCTCTGGCCGGTATATGGGTCTTTTTCGCTTCGCTCGCAGCTGCCGTGGTGGATGATGGTTTGTTTTGGTTCATATCAGAACCTCCTTAAAAATTTTTCTTCAGCGCTCACCGCTGAGGTTGAGATCATTATACGAAATTGTCCCGCCGCCGTCACCTTTCATTCAGCCCCCAAAAAGGTCTCTAAAACGCAAAAAAAGCCCCATTTCTGAGACTTTTTTGCTTCAAAAAGATATTATTTTGTTTAAAAAGCGGTCTTTTTGAGCTTTTTCTCTTCCTGAAGGCAAACATTAAAATACTCACACCGCAGACACTCCCCGTCCCGCACAACGGAAAATCCACTGCCTGTCAGCAGGACCTGAGCTGGCAAAAGCGCCCTGCACAGCGCAGAACCCTGTTCGATCTTCCGCTCCATGGCCATGCTGGTGCCAGCATAACAGACCGCCATTCCGCTCTCAGCCACAACACACCCATGCTCTCGGTCGTGCTCTTTAATTAAAAAAAATCCGGTCGACGTAACTGTTTCCCGTTCCGTCACCGGGGAGGCTCGTGTGAGCAGGCATGACCTGAAGGTTCTTGCCAATATAAAAGCAGAGGTTCCGCTTTGTTTTAAAGCGCTTGGCGTTAGCCCGCCCGCAGGCCCCCATATCCTTCTTAAAGAGACGCCCGACAAGGTTAATCAGACGCTTGGGCGTGCAGGGCCAGAGCGTGACCGAGCCGTCCCGGTACACAATGCCCGTCATGGGCTCGGTGAGACTGCTGAGGTTGATATACGCCACCGGCAGCCCCAGATCCGGATCGCGCACCAAACGCTCCAGCTGATCCTCCGTCAGGTAAAACTGCCCGTCCCCCAGCCCAAAAGCCGCGTGCTCCAGATCAATGCCCGGAAAGCAGTTAAGATTGCCAAAATTGTACATTTTTGCTCCTCCAAAGTTTGTTATTTATGTGAAAACCGGTTGAACCTGTGAGGTAAACGGTTTACATATGATGAAAAAACCGGCAGGCGAAAGACTGAAGCTTTCGCCTGCCGGTTGATTGGGATGTGTACCGGAAACCATGGTTGTGTTACTTTTTGAGTGTTTTTTTGATTTGTTCTTTAATGCCTAGTTTATTCAATATTTTTACGGCCGCCGTCCTTACCCGAGTTTTAAACGAAGGCTTTGTCAGATCATGGATGATCTTGTCAAAGGATTCTTTGCCAAAGCGATTGTAGAATACTTCCCTGTTTTTAGGTATCGGCGCCGGACGAATAGCCGCAGGATTGTATTTTAACGCTTCATCCATATTGACGCTCTGGCAGATCAGGTCTTTTTTAATACTCTTAAAAAGCGCTTTTCCCTTTTCGGACTGTATCAGTACCAGCGATGTTCCCTTATCATCAAACATTTCCGGCAGGATATTTTCAATGCCCCAGAAATCAGCCAAAGTAATATCGGAATGACGTTTTGCGTTTTTAAAAGCGCA
>CAUEUD010000239.1 GCA_959020865.1 Eubacterium limosum
GGTAGTGTAAAGGTAGGCGGCAAGGAGCTGTCTGACATGAACGATGAGCAGCTGACAATCTTCAGAAGACGCCAGATCGGCTTTATTTTCCAAAACTACAACCTGGTGCCTATCCTTAACGTATACGAAAATATTGTACTGCCCATTGAACTGGACGGTAATACAGCAGATAAACGCTTTGTGGGCGGCATTGTCAAAATGCTTGGGCTTAAGGAAAAGCTGACAAGCCTGCCGGGAAACCTGTCAGGCGGACAGCAGCAGCGTGTCGCAATCGCCAGAGCACTGGCGACAAAGCCGGCGATTATCCTGGCAGACGAGCCTACCGGAAACCTGGACAGCCGGACCAGCCAGGATGTACTGAGCCTGTTAAAGGCAACCAGTGCTCGTTTTAACCAGACCATTGTCATGATTACGCACAATGAAGAAATTGCCCAGCTGGCGGATGAGGTTATCCGTATTGAGGACGGCAAGATCGTAAACGGCAGGTAACAGCAATGAATTACGAAAAAAATAATAACGGAAAAGTTATCGGAAAGCTTGCTAGGGACAGCATTAAAACGAGCAAGATGCGCAATGCCTTCATTGCTGTCACCATTATTTTATCCGTAAGCCTCCTGATGGTTATGAGCCTGTTCACCGTTGAGATGAAAGAGGCGGATAAGCGTGCCATGGCCAGAGCACAGCATGTGATTTACTATAATCTGACAGATGACCAGCTGCATCGTCTGTCACAGGATTCCCGTGTTTCCTATCTGACCCTCGGCAAAAGAGGACAGGCAGTAGAGATTGACAATTATACGCTGGTGCCTGTCTATGCGGATGGCAACGCCATGGAAATTAAGACAATGAATCTGCTGGACGGAAAGCTGCCAGTACAGGAAAATGAAGTGCTGGTCTCAAGAGAGTATCTGGAACAGATCGGAAAACCGGCAGAGCTTGGAACAGAATTTACCGTAACCTTTCTGGACGGAACAACTGAAAGCTTTAAGGTCAGCGGCTTCGCAGAGGGAGCAAAGGGAAGCAAGCAGTATACGCTGGTCTTTTCAAAAGCCTATGCTGAAAATGGCTCACAGATGAGGGATATTCCCTATGAGGCCTATGTCCGGCTTTCAGGGGCAGAGAAGATGGGCAAGGAAGAATGTAAAGCGGTCATTTATTCAGTCGGCGGCGACGCGGGAATACTGCGGGAGGACATGAATCCAAACGATCATTTTCTGGACACTCTGACTGCAGATACCCAGGAGATTGCGCTGACTGTGTGCGTGGGAGTCGTTGTGCTGCTTGCCAGTGTTCTGGTTATCTATGGCGTTTTCTATATATCGGTGGTTGGCCGAATACGCCAGTACGGACAGCTGCGAACCATCGGTATGACCAAAAAACAGGTGCGGCGGCTGGTTACCCGCGAGGGCATCTATCTCTTTGCTGCATCGGCGCCAGTGGGGGTTATGATCGGCAGCGTTATCGCCTATTTTCTGAAGCCTGACGGATGGAGCCTTTTAAATACGCTGCTGGTAGCGCTGCTGGTGCTCGTGATTGACCTGATCACTGTTTTGATCTCCGTTCGCAAGCCTGCATCGATTGCGGCGTCGATTTCACCCATTGAGGCTTCGAAATATTCGGCTTATTCCGGCGGCAGGAAAAAGAAAACCAAAAAAGTACACCGGAGAATCAGCCCGCTGAATCTCGCGGCCATGAACTCGGCCAGAAATCGGAAAAAGGTTTTTATGACGGTTCTCTCGTTGGGGATCGGCGGCGTTTTATTTATGACAGCGGCGACCTTTGTCAATTCCTTTGATAAAGAAATGTATTCACGTCAGGGCGATTTTGCAGATTCGGAATACATTGTTTCTTTTTCTGGAAATGCCCTGGAGCTCTCAGAGTACGGTATGGCAGGCCTCCAGAAGAATACCCCTTTTACCGATGCGCTTAAAAACCAGATTTTGTCCATCCCTGGAGTGGATGGTATCCGCAGTAACCAGGCGACCTCGGTTGAGTTTGACTATCCTAAAAGGGATCTCGTCCATGTTGAGGATAACATTTCTCCATTTACCAGAGATCAGGCTCAGGAGCTTGAAAAATATCTGGAAGATGGGAGTCTGGAGTATGATGCAATGCTGAAGGGAGACAGCATCCTGCTCCAGGCGAACTCCGTGGTGCAGGAAATTTATGGCTGGCGTTTTGAGGTTGGCGATACATTAACCCTCTACTTTTACAATGGCGATACCGTGGTACCCAAAGAGGTGAAAATAGCGGGTATGATCAGTACAGACTATCCAAAGCCTGTCAGCGGATGGTTTATGATGCCTCAGGAGGTCATCCAGTCCATTGTGCCCTTTAATCTTGATAAGGATTTTATCGTTTCGACAGAGCCTTCTATGGAACTTGCGGTTGAGCAGCCGCTGCGGGCTTTGGTAGACAGCAATCCAAATCTTGGGCTGTTAACGCTTCAGGAGCAGAGAGAGCAGAATGCAGGAAGCATTGCGACCCTCTCGGCCACCGCACTGGGTCTGGCGTTGTTTATCATCGCCTTCAGTATGATCAATCTTGTCAATACGCTGATCACGAATATTCTGTCTAAAAAACAGGAGCTGGCCATGCTGGAATCCATTGGTATGAGCCGCAGACAGATCCATCAGATGGTTCTCGGCGAGGGGATGCTTCTGGCAGCAGGAAATCTGCTCATCACCCTGACCCTTGGCACCGCAGCAGGCTATCTGATCTGCTGGGCCTTCGGAAGGCTTGGCGTTCACTATATGATCTACCAGTTTCCGGTTTTCTATGTGCTGGCTTATGCCGTGATCCTGCTACTGGTGCCATACCTTATCTCAAAAATTGCACTCCGCAGCTTTGAGAAGGAAACGCTGGTCGAACGATTGAGAGAAGCAGAATAAATAATTGAAACATCTGGAGAGCAGTTTTATATCCAGATGTTTTTATTTTGGAGAAAAATAATAATTTTTCCTGAAAAAATGCCAAAGAACAAAATTTTATCTTGCATTAATACGGAACTGTGCTATAATACTATTAAATTCCAGGTGGAATACTGGGAATTAAAAAGGAGGTGCTACAGTGAGACTCTCCACAAAGGGCCGGTACGGTGTACTGGCTATGTACGAGCTGGCATGCCGATATGGCAATGGGCCAGTATCAATTAAAGAGATAGCAGAAAAACAGAATTTTTCAGACTCCTATATGGAACAGCTTTTTTCGACCCTTAAAAAGGCAGGACTGATCGTCAGTTTAAGAGGCGCGAAGGGTGGGTACATTCTTTCAAGAGAGCCCAGGGACATCAGTATTGGTGAGATTATCCGCGCGCTGGAAGGGCCTATTGAGCTGGCCGACTGCGTTGGCGGCCCTGAGGGCTATGTCTGCCGAAAGTCGGGAGAATGTGTCACCAGGGGACTCTGGATGGAAATCAGAGACAGCATTAATAACATCATTGATAACCGGTCTTTACAAGACTTAATGGATAATTGAAAGAGAGGCTTTTTATGAAAAGAATCTATTTAGATAACGCGGCAACAACAGCCGTTGACGAAGCGGTTTTGGCAGAGATGCTGCCATATTTTACAGAAAAATACGGAAACCCATCCTCTATTTATCAGGAGGGCCGGGAAGCCAAGCGCGGCGTGGAGGCCGCCAGATTACAGCTTGCCCAGGCCATTAATGCAGACCCAAAGGAAATTTATTTCACCGCCGGTGGCTCCGAATCGGACAACTGGGCCATCAAGGGTGTGGCTTTAAAAAACAGGAAAAAGGGAAACCACATTATTACCACAGAAATCGAGCACCACGCAGTGCTCCACACCTGTGAATACCTTGAGAAGGAAGGCTTTGAAGTCACTTACCTTCCCGTTGACAAGGACGGACTTATTTCACTGGACGATCTCAAAAATGCCATCAAGGATGAAACCATTCTGGTTTCAATTATGTTTGCCAACAACGAGATCGGCACCATTGAACCCATTAAAGAAATTGGAGAAATCGTCAAGGCCAAGGGCATCATCTTCCATACCGATGCAGTGCAGGCCTTTGGCAATGTTCCCATTGACGTAAAAGACCTGAATGTGGACTTGCTGTCTCTTTCCAGCCATAAAATCTATGGACCGAAGGGCATTGGCGCCTTATACATCCGCAAGGGTGTACCGATCGACAACCTGATCCACGGCGGCGCACAGGAAAGAAGACGCCGCGCCGGCACAGAAAATACCGCATCCATTGTTGGCTTTGGCAAGGCTGCGGAAATGGCCGCCAATGATCTGGAAGCCAACACAGCCCATTTACAGGAGCTCAGAGATGCGCTGATCAAGGGTGTAATGGAAAAAATCCCTCAGGTGCGTTTGAACGGTCATCCGACCAAGCGCCTTCCGGGGAATGCAAACTTCTGTTTTGACTATATCGAAGGGGAATCCATTCTCTTAAGCCTTGACCTTATTGGCGTTGCGGGCTCCAGCGGATCGGCCTGTACTTCAGGATCACTGGACCCGTCGCATGTACTGCTGGCCATTGGCCTGCCAGCCGGGATTGCCCACGGCTCACTGAGACTGACCATTGGCAAGCATACCACCATGGAAGACATTGAATACGTCGTTGACAATCTTGTCGATATTATCGAACGGCTGAGAAAAATGTCGCCCATTGACGCCAACAGCCCGATTGACGACGCTGTTTATGACCACGACCACCACCATCATCACTGAGAATGATGAAAAATAACGAATAAAGGAGAATAAAATCATGATGGAATATACAGATAAAGTAATGGAAAACTTCCAAAACCCTAAAAACGTGGGTGAAATGGAAGACGCTAACGGAATCGGCCAGGTAGGCAGCCCTGCCTGCGGCGATATTATGAAAATGTATTTAAAAATAAACGATGACGGTATTGTTGAGGATGCCAGCTTCAAGACCTTTGGCTGCGGTGCTGCCATTGCGACCAGCAGTATGGCCACAGAAATGATCAAGGGTAAAACCCTTGAAGAAGCCGCTGCTCTGAAAAACTCAGAAGTAGTAGAAGCGCTCGGAGGACTTCCGACTGAAAAAATCCACTGCTCAGTTTTAGCAGCCGAAGCCATTCAGGCAGCCATCGAGGATTACAAATCAAAGCACAATGCATAAGACTGTGATCAAAAACGCTTTTCAATTATGAAAGGTATTTCAGGCTGTAGACAAATGTCATTATGAACAGGTAAAGCGTCAAACAGAGGACTGTTTAGTTGAAAGTTGAAAGTGGATAGTGGAAAGTTCAGGTGCAAATCTGCCGTGGGCAGATTTGATTGGATGCGGTCTGCGGCCGCGTTTTTAATCGCTTTGGCGTCAGCCAAAGGGGCCATGAACCTTCCACCTTCCACTTTCCA
>CAUEUD010000240.1 GCA_959020865.1 Eubacterium limosum
GAATCGCCTTTTCCCGGATAACGGGTGCTGGTCATAACTGAAACGGAGCCTGCTTTATAGGCGGAGGCGCAGGATTTCTGTACTGTAAAATTATAAATCAGAGCAAATGTCAAAATTGCTGTCATTAGTTTTTTCATTTTTCTCTCCATTACATAAAAAGATAGTCCCAATTAAAAAATCGAATTGTGATCTTCATTATATCACAATTCGATTAAAAATAGTAAATTCTTTTAAGATTCAATGCGGAACTGAGCCAGCGGCCGGAACAGCAGCATGGAGATCACAATGCCCACAATGGCCTGCAGGGCGTTGAAAGGAATATTGACCAGCGGGGAGACAAAACTGCCGTACAGGATAATCTCCGACACATAGTAGATCAGGGTCATGATCACACCGGCGATCACCATCACTGCGATTTCCTTCTGGCGTCCCGGGTTGCCGCGCAGAAAATATCCGGTCAGATAAGCCATCACGCCTTTTGCGAGCATGGTGGGAATGATATAAGCCCCAAAGCCCGCGAAGTAATCCGCCGCCCCTGCGCCGATGGCAGCCGCGATGGTGCCGTAAACAGGGCCGAGAATAAACCCGCACAGAAAGACCGCTGCGTCACCCAGATGGATATAGCCATTGGGAATCGGGATCTTTACGACCGAGATCATGATAAAGGTAACGGCCATCAACAGCGCCGTATAGCATACTTTTTTTGTTGTGATGTTCACTTTTAAACCTCCAAAATCATACGTTGCACCCATTATAGCACACCCGCATGGAATGAAAAGGACCAAAAAAGACCAAAATCGTGTGGATTCTGGTCCCATGAGAGTTGATTGTTTAAGAACAAAGTTTTCTTTGTTTTTACTGAACCTTTTCGATAAAAATGCTCACGCTGCTGGCATAGTCGAGGCCAGTGCGCTGTGGGTTGTTAGGGCTGATGGTCACGCTGATGTCGCAGCCGTCTACGTTGCCTGTAATGGTGGTGGAGGCGTCGCTGTCGGTAGCGTTAAAGTTTTCGGCAGAAGCCATGAGGTCGGAATAAAACTGCGCCAGCTCCGCTGTGTCAGCCGTAGAGCCATAAACCGCTGTCCATCCAGGATTCCCATTGTTCGTGGTAATATCATTGGAGTCCCCGACACCGCTCACCTTGTAAAGCGGCAGGAGATTGCTGGGGTAGGACTGGGCCAGCTGTCCGTCCTCATTGCCATAGAGATCGGCCTGGTTTGCGTCAATGACCTCCTGCATTTCCGTCGGGGTCTGTAAGCCCTCGGTGGTTGCTGAGTTATCGACTGTGGGCTGCGGGGTCGCCGTCGGGGTATTGTCCGCGACAGAGGGCGCGCTGGTCGGTGTGGTTTTGGCAGCGTCCTTTGACCCGTTAAACATGGGAACAAAAAACATAATGCCCACGACGATGACAATCACTGCTAAAACGCCGAGAAGTACCTTTTTTTTCGTGTTCATGTTGAGTCACCTTCATTCATCTTTCTAAAATACTATTAATGATTCCGTATATTCCATTATAAACGATTTTCTTTAAAATATAAACCATTTTCTTTAGAAACTAAAGAATACACTTGATTTTCTTTAGAAAATTAGGTAAAATAGACTTCATGTATGAATCGACCAAATGCAATGACGAGGACGCTGTGATCACACGTTTTCCAGAGAGGCTGCCCCAGCGCTGAAAGGCTGCCAGAACAACGATCATGGAAATCACCTTTGAGCAGGGTTTCTGAGCCATCGGGTTAGGAAACCACGGGAAACCGTTATCTTTATTGAGTGGGCAGACCCTGCAAAAGCACCGTCTGTCAATCTGGGTGGTACCGCGGAGTTCAGCGCTTCGTCCCTGCGTGTTGCAGGGGCGGAGCTTTTTTTAGTTGATAGTTGAAAGTTGATAGTGGATAGTTTAAAAACAAATTTACCATCGGCAAATTTGAATTGAAATCAAACACGCCAGCGTGTTTGTTCCTGAACCATCAACTATCCATTATCAACTTTCAACTGAGTTAAGCAGGATTGTTTAAATATTGAGAAAAATGGAGGACTTAAATGGCTGTATTTAAAAATTTATCCAATGAATGTGTCAGTGAAACTGAAAATAAAATCGCCAGCCGTTGGGAAGAGATGGATATCTTAGACAGAACCATCAAAAACCGCGACGACGCAGAAAACTTTGTATTTTATGAGGGGCCGCCGACGGCCAACGGAAAACCGGGGATCCATCATGTGATCGCCCGTACCTTAAAAGACTCTGTCTGTAAATATCAGACCATGAAGGGATACCGGGTGCTGCGTAAGGCAGGCTGGGATACCCACGGACTGCCGGTTGAGATCGAGGTCGAAAAGCAGCTGGGCATCAGCAGCAAGCCAGAAATCGAAGCCTACGGCATCGCTGAGTTCAATAAGAAATGTAAGGATTCCGTCTTCAGCTATGAAAAACAATGGCGTGAAATGAGCAAGCGCATGGGTTATTTCATCGACCTGGAAAATCCCTACATCACCCTGGATAACAACTATATCGAATCTGTCTGGTGGATTTTGAATAAATTTTTCAACGAGGGCTTTATCTACGAGGGCCATAAAATCCTGCCCTACTGCCCGCGCTGTGGTACCGGTCTGGCATCCCACGAAGTCGCTCAGGGCTACCAGGAGATCAAGACCAATACCGTTGTCGCTGCGTTCAAGCGCGCCGACGCAGACGAGTACTTCCTGGTCTGGACCACCACCCCGTGGACACTGGCCGCAAACGTCGCGCTGGCTGTTAATCCGGAAGCAGACTACATTAAAGCAAGAAGTAAAGGCGAAGTCTATATCTGCGCCAAGGTGCTCGCGCCGAAGCTGCTGGGCGATGACTACGAGATCATCGAGGAAATGAAGGGTAAGGCGCTTGAAAATATTCCCTATGAACGCCTCATGGATTTTGTGCCTGTACCCCCGAATAAAAAGGCTTTCTTTGTCACCTGTGCCGATTACGTTACCACCGAGGACGGTACCGGCGTGGTTCATATCGCCCCGGCCTTTGGGGAGGACGACTACCAGGTTGGACGCAAGTACAATCTGCCTGTTCTCCAGCCAGTAGGCGAGGACGGCAAATATACCGAAACCCCATGGAAGGGCCGCTTTGTCATGGAAGACGGCCTGGATATTGAGATCATCACCTGGTTAAAAGAAAACGGAAAGCTGTTCAAAAAAGAAAAGGTGCTCCACAACTACCCACACTGCTGGCGCTGTAAGACACCGCTTTTATACTACGCGAAACCAAGCTGGTACATTGAGATGACCAAGATCAAGGACCGCCTCATCGAAAACAACGATGGTGTGGACTGGTATCCCGAATTTGTGGGCGAAAAGCGCTTTGGCAACTGGCTGGAAAACCTCAACGACTGGGCGATCTCAAGAAGCCGTTACTGGGGAACGCCGCTGCCCATTTGGCGCTGTGACGATGAAAACTGCGGCGAGCTGGCATCTGTCGGCTCCAGAGCCGAGCTGGCCGAAAGAGCCATTGAGGAAATCAGTGAGGACATTGAGCTTCACCGCCCCTACGTGGACGACGTTCACCTGAGATGTCCGAAGTGTGGAAAGCCCATGACAAGGGTCAAGGACGTCATTGACTGCTGGTTTGACTCCGGCTCCATGCCCTTTGCCCAGTACCACTACCCCTTTGAAAACAAGGAGCTGTGGGAAAGCCAGTATCCGGCTGATTTCATCTGTGAAGGTATCGACCAGACCCGTGGATGGTTCTATTCACTGCTGGCCATTTCATCCTTTGTGACTGGAAAATCACCCTATAAAAAGGTTCTCGTCAATGATTTGATCCTCGACGCGGAGGGACAGAAAATGTCCAAATCCAGAGGAAACACGGTTGATCCCTTTGAGCTCTTTGACCAATACGGCGCCGACGCTCTCCGCTGGTACCTGCTTTATGTATCCCCAGCCTGGACACCGACCCGCTTTGACGTGGAAGGCTTAAAAGAAGTACAGAGCAAATTCTTTAACACCCTGAAGAATACCTATAACTTCTTCACCCTGTACGCCAACACAGACGGCATCGACCCGAGAACCTTCTTTGTGGATTACGAAAAACGCCCGGAAATCGACCGCTGGATTCTGTCCAAGTACAACCGTCTGGTGCGGGAAGTCCGCGGCGAAATGGAAATCTACGACCTGACAAAGGCTGTCCGCAAGATCCAGAATTTTGTCAATGAGGATCTGTCCAACTGGTATATCCGCCGCAACCGCCGCCGTTTCTGGGCAAGCTGTGACCAGGGGGTTACAGCGCTTGAGGACGACCGAAAGGATCGTCCGGATGCAATCCGCGGAGGGGATTGCAACTTTGACGATGACAAAAAAGCTGTTTACAACACGACCTTCGAGGTTCTGGAAGGTCTGGCACGACTCGTCGCGCCGTTTGCGCCCTATATCAGCGAAGAAATCTACACCAAGCTGACCGGCGCCGAATCCGTCCATCTGGCGGATTACCCGACTGTGAACGAAGCCCTGATCGACGAGGCTGTGGAAGAACCCATGGACCTTGTACGCGATCTGGTAAGCCTTGGCCGGAGCGCCCGTGAGGAAGCGCAGATCAAGGTACGTCAGCCGCTGTCAGAGATCATCATCGACGGCAAGTACAAGGATATCCTGGGCGACCTGACCAAGCTGATGGAGGAAGAGCTGAACATCAAAAAAGTCGACTTTGAGGAAAATCTGGGCGACTTCATGAACTATACCTTAAAACCAAACTTCAAGGTAGCAGGCCCGATTCTCGGCAAGAACGTCAAGCTGCTGGGCAAAGCCCTTGCTGGCGTCAACCCTGCCGAAGTTGTGGCGAAGCTGGACGCCGGAGAAGTCTACCCTGTGGAAATCGACGGCGAAACCATCGAGCTGACCAAGGACTTTGTGGATGTCCGTATCGCGGCCAAGGAAGGCTTTAATGTACAGACCGCCAACAATAAGTTCATCATTCTCGACACCACTCTGAATGAGGACCTCATCAATGAGGGGTACGCCCGCGAATGTGTGTCCCGCATCCAGCAGCTGCGTAAAGGAAGCGGCTTCGAGGTCAACGACCATATTGACATCACTTACCAGGCCGACGCAGAAGTCAGCGCCGCCATCGAAGCCTTTGCCGATTTCATCAAAAAAGAAACCCTGGCAGAGTCCATCACCAGAGGAGAAGGCAACCTGGAAGCTTGCGCCCTCAACGGGCATGAGGCAGCCTTCGGGGTTGAGAAAGTTAAATAAAGGTCAGGACTAAAACCGCCGGAACACTATTCATATAGTGTTCCGGCTTACGACCATGATGTATGTTACAGTATCAGAAGAAAATGTACGGGCATCATTCCGA
>CAUEUD010000241.1 GCA_959020865.1 Eubacterium limosum
TCGGCGGCCTTCAGCGCTTCGATGTAATTCGTCCGATCCAAGATGAGATGGTATTAGTTTCTGCGGCACTTTCTATCATCATGACCCGAATTAACACCGGCGCATTTTTATGGATACCGATATTTATAACTTTTATCGAAGCATTTTTAATTAGTTTTATTGTTTCTTCGATCTTACCAATCGCTAAATGGGGTTGTGATCTGGCCCTAAAACTAAAAATAAAACCAAACAGTTTTATTTTTATTCTGATTTCAAATATTCCTGTCACAATAATTCTGGTGCTCATTCTGTCATTTTGCTTAACCGCTTTAAATCTTGGTTTTTCAAAAGATTTTATGGCATCCTGGCTCCAGAGCATCCCCATTTCATTAACCGCTGTATACACTGTGTCTGTAATGATTACGCCTCTTGTCAACAGACTTGTCGAAAAAAGTCTTCATTAAATTTCTTTAAAGGATAAAACAGAGCAGGCAACTCCTGCTCTGTTCAGGCATAAAACCTTCAGTCAGAGGCGTATAAGCACATTTCACTTGTTTAAGTTATGATTAACAAACCATCTTACTTCTTTTTAAAAATTTTACACCTTACTTCTTCCGGACCTCATAATACCCGTAGCGCTCCACCGAATCGTCCAGGCCGGCCAGCTTTTCGAGCTGGACCTTCAGGTTGGCGGTTTTGACGTTGTGGGCCACGGCCAGGCCGCCTTTAAAGCTGATGATCACCACTGCCGCGTAAACGGTCTGGTGGTCTGTCGTGATCTTGAGCAGGGTACCAAAATCCTTCATCTCCTCTATGGCAACGCTGCGGATATCCCGCAGCTCAAGCCGCTGCCCCTTGTCATAGGCAATGATGGTGGGCACACGGTCAATGTCGAGAATGCAGGCCTTTTTAAAATCTGCCAGCGAGGTGAAGCCCTCGCCCTCAAAATAAATAATCTTATAGTTCATCGAATATACCGCCTTTTTTATGAATGTCCGCTGGGGACTTCTGAAATCAAATGCAGACCGCCGGAGTCAGTTCTTTGCCAGGATCAGCTTTGTCTCTCTGGAAATGTCCTCCGCGGCGCTTTCCTGTATGTTCTGGTCGATGATCAGCCCGGTCACGTCCTTCCAGCCGGCGTAGGCAAACAGCCCGGCGCTCTGGCATTTGCTGCTGTCACACACCGTGTAGGTGGCTGTGCTGGCAGCGATGACCTTTTTCTTGAACTCGGCCTCCTCGTAGGACAGCGTGGACGGGCCTGCCAGTCCTTTGAAGCCGTCAGAGCCCAGAAACGCAATGTCGGCGTGCACGGCCGCCAGCGCGCTGGTGGCCCAGTCGCCAACCGCGGCTTTACTGCTGCTGCGCACCAAACCGCCAAACAGGTATACCGCATTGTCAGATTCTGCCAGCATGGCTGCAATGGTCACCGAGTTGGTGAAAATGGTCAGCCCTTCCTTCAGGAGCAGTTGTCTGGCGATGGCGCCAGTGGTGCTTCCCGTGTCCAGTATTACAGCGGCCCCGGGCTGGATAAGCCGGATGGCGGCTGTGGCGATGGCGGCCTTGGCGTCGGCGTGCTCGGATTCCTTAACATTGAGCGGGCGCTCCACAAAGTCACTTTTCGCGATGGCGCCGCCGTGGCTCTTGGTCGCAATGCCCTCCTCCTCCAGATAGATGATATCCTTTCGGATGGTTTCGGTAGAGACGCCAAAGCGCTCGGACAGGTTCCCAACCTTGATGCTGCCTTCCTTCATGAGGATCTGGGCAATGCGGTTCCGCCGGTCTGCTGTCAGTGATTTGCTCATAAGTGTGCCTCCCTTTTCTTTTTTACTATTTTATCACATTTTTCCAACCAATCACAACTAAATAAATGTGATTTATTTTGATTTTTCGCTTGACAACAATAAATCGCAATGTTATACTTTGGATAAGTTGTGAAATAAGTTTATTTTTATAGCGAATTATTGTGATTTTAAAGAAGTGAGGTATAAACATGAAAGCGAAAGCAGTCCGTCTTTACGGAAAAGATGATTTACGGCTGGAGGAATTTGAATTGCCAGAGATCCGGGAGGATGAAATTCTGGTTAAGGTCATGAGCGACAGCATCTGCATGTCGACCTACAAGCTGGTGGACCAGGGCAAGGCCCATAAGCGCTGCCCGCAGAACGTGGACACTAACCCGGTCATCATCGGCCATGAGTTTGCAGGTGTAATTGTAAAGGTTGGTGAAAAATGGAAGGATCAGTTTAAGCCGGGCCAGAAATTCGCACAGCAGCCAGCCCTGAACTACAAGGGAAAGCTTGATTCTCCGGGCTACTCCTACGAATGGTGCGGCGGCGCCACCACCTACTGCATTATGCCGCACGAGGTCATGGAGCTGGGCTGCCTGATGCCCTATGAGGGAAAAAGCTTTTACAAGGCGTCTCTGGGCGAGCCCATGAGCTGCATTATCGGCGGGTACCACTCAAACTACCACACCAACAAGCGCGACCACAGCCATGCCATGGGCACCAAGGCAGGCGGCAATATTCTCATCATGGGCGGCTGCGGGCCTATGGGGCTGGGCGCAGTGGAATACGGCCTCAACTTTGAGAACAAGCCAAAACGCATTGTGGTGACTGACATCGACGATGCCCGCATCGAACGGGCCAGAGCGGTGATCTCACCGGAAAGCGCAGCGCAGAAGGGCATCGAGCTGGTCTATGTGAATACCGCCGCTCTGGAGGACGCTTACGATGGCCTGATGGCCATCTCGGAGGGACACGGCTACGACGATGTTTTTGTGTACGCGCCGATCCGTCAGGTCGCTGAGCTGGGCGACCGGCTGCTGGCCTTTGACGGCTGCATGAACTTCTTTGCCGGCCCCACCAACAAGGACTTTATGGCCGATATTAACCTGTACAACGTCCACTACACCAGCAGCCACATCATGGGCACCACCGGCGGCGACAACAATGACCTCATCGAGGCCAACGCTCTGGCCGCCAAAGGCATCATTGACCCGTCGGTGATGGTCACCCATATCGGCGGCATTGACAGTATCGCAGAGGCGACTCTGGGGCTGCCCAAAATTCCGGGCGGCAAAAAGCTCACCTACACTCAGTTCGATATGCCTTTGACGGCCATCGAAGATTTTGCTAAACTGGGGGAAACAGATCCGCTGTTTAAAAAGCTGGCAGACTGCTGCGACGCCCACAACGGATTGTGGAATGACGACGCTGAGGCCATCCTTTTCAGACATTTCGGCATTTGCGCCGAAGCCTGAGCGCACAGAGTAGCTGACATCACCGAGCCGACACCATTTTAAATGATTTTGTAAATTTTGAAGGAGAAGTATCATGAAAGAGAAAGTTCAGGTTTTCGGCCGTTTTTTAAGCAGCATGGTTATGCCCAATATCGGCGCCTTTATCGCCTGGGGGCTGATCGCTGCCCTCTTTATTAAAACCGGATGGCTGCCCAACGAACAGCTTGCACAGCTGGTGGACCCTATGAGCCAGTATCTGCTGCCACTGCTCATTGCCTACACAGGCGGCAAGCTCACAGGCGGCTCCCGCGGCGGCGTCATGGCTGCCATTGCCACGATGGGAGTCGTTGTCGCCACGGAGGTGCCGATGTTTTTAGGCGCCATGATTATGGGGCCCTTTGCCGGCTGGGTCATCAAAAAATTTGACGCCCTGGTCGAAGGGCACATCAAGGCCGGGTTTGAGATGCTGATCAACAATTTCTCGGTCGGCATTCTCGGCGGCATCCTCGCCATTCTGTCCTACTATGTCTTTGCGCCGGCCATGCTGGCTGCCACCGGCGCTATGGCTGCCGGCGTCCAGTTCTTTGTGAACCACAGCATCCTGCCCCTTGCCAGTCTCTTTATCGAACCGGCCAAGGTGCTGTTCCTGAACAACGCCATCAACCACGGTATTCTGACACCCCTCGGATTACAACAGGTTCAGGAAGCCGGAAAATCCATCTTTTTTCTCATGGAATCCAACCCGGGGCCAGGTCTTGGTATTCTGCTGGCCTACTGCCTCGCCGGGAAGGGCAGCGCCAGAGATACGGCGCCAGGCGCCATTATCATCCATTTCTTTGGCGGTATCCACGAGATTTATTTTCCCTATGTGCTCATGAACCCCGTCCTGCTTCTGGCGGTCATGGGCGGCGGCGCTGCGGGTGTCTTTACCTTTAACCTGCTGGGCGCTGGCCTGGTCGGCCCGGCCTCACCGGGTTCCATTCTCGCCATTATGGCCATGGTTCCCAAAAGCGGCGGCTACCTGGGCGTGCTGGCCGGTGTGGCCGTGGCAGCGGTCGTCTCCTTTGCCATTGCCCTGCCACTGCTCAAAATCTTTGGCAAAGACGAAAACCTCGAGGACGCCATCGCCAAAAAGGACGCCATGAAAGCCGCCGCCAAGGGCGAGACCGCCCCAGTCCTGAGCCCGGATACCGACGTTTCTGCCATCCGCCACATCGTTTTTGCCTGTGACGCGGGTATGGGCTCCTCAGCCATGGGCGCCACGGTTCTCAGCAAGAAGCTGAATGCGGCCGGCCGAGACGACATCTGCGTAGAACACGCCTCTGTCTCCGATATTCCGTCCCACGCCCAGATTGTCGTGACCCATCAGGACCTGCGCGAAAGGGCCGCTCACAGTGCCCCACAGGCAGAGCTTGTGCTGATCACCAACTTCATGAACGCGCCAGAGTACGATGTGCTGGCCGCACGCCTGTCCCAGACTGACACCCCAGCCGACCGCGAAGCGGCCAGCAGTTGTCCTGAGACCAGGACGGCCCATAACGCCTCCGAAATCCTGCCCCTTAACAGCATTCAGACCGGCTGCGCCCCCGATGACAAGGAGGCTGTGATCCGCCGCGCCGGCCAGATGCTTGTGGACAGCGGCTGCGTGGACGCAGACTACATCCCAGCCATGATCAAGCGCGAGGAATCCTTTGCGACCCATATCGGAAACGGTATCGCCATCCCCCACGGCGTTGAGGAGGCAAAGGCTAAAATCAAGCGAACCGGCCTGTCGGTCCAGCTCTTCCCAGACGGCACCTCTTGGGGCGACGTCACCGTAAAGGTCGTGATCGGCATTGCCGGAGCCGGCGATGACCATCTGGATATCTTAGCCAATATCGCCACCAAGCTGGCGGCACCAGAATCCGTTGACGCGCTCATGGATAAAACGCCAGAGGAACTCCAGGCATTTTTCACCCAGGCGTAATACGCCCTCCCACATCGCAATCGCGGATTACAGAAGCAGGAGCCCTTAATTCCTTTTTACGCTCACCAACTGTATGGAGCATCACCAGCCTCCTTG
>CAUEUD010000242.1 GCA_959020865.1 Eubacterium limosum
CGAGTATACATTTAAAGTAAAAACGGACATGCGTCCAAAACACGGCCAGTTTTTTCAGCTTTCACTTCCAAAGATTGGTGAAGCGCCCATTTCGGTAAGCTCCTTTGGTGAGGGCTGGTTGGATTTTACGATTCGCTCTGTTGGAAAGGTAACAGATGAGATTTTCGAAAAGCAGCCTGGTGATGAGTTGTTCCTGCGCGGCGCCTATGGCAATGGCTGGCCGATTGACCAGTTTAAGGGAAAACATATGGTCATTATTACCGGCGGTACTGGCCTTGCGCCAGTTCGCAGTATGCTTCATTTTTTTACCGAAAATCCAGATTATGTTGAGAGTGTTAACCTGATTTGCGGTTTTAAAAATGAAGCTGGGATTGTTTTCCGCCAGGAATTGGAAAACTGGCGTCAGTCCTTTTCAACCCTCTATACCCTTGATAATGAAAAAATCGAAGGATGGCATAAAGGTTTTGTGACAGAATTTGTTTCACAGGTCCCTTTTTCAGAGTTTGGCGATAATTATGAGGTTGTACTCGTAGGTCCACCACCAATGATGAAATTTACAGGTATTGAATGCGGCAAAAACGGCGTGCCGGATGAAAAAATCTGGCTTTCCTTTGAACGCCGTATGTCCTGCGCAGTAGGAAAGTGCGGACACTGCCGGATTGATGAGGTTTATGTCTGTCTGGATGGTCCTGTATTCAATTATACACAGGCTAAGTACCTGGTAGATTAATGGAAGGGAGCTGCAAAAAAATGAATCATGATATTGACGTAAAAAAAGTACGGACAAACTGCTTCAGACAGTCTAAAGTCCCCGGCGAATTTATGCTGCAGATGCGTGTGCCAGGCGCAGTGATTGAGGCAAAGCATCTGAAGGCTGTGGCTGAAATCTGTGAACGCTGGGGCAATGGCTCCTTTCATATGGGAACCCGACAGACTCTGGATATTCCAGGAGTCAAATATGAAAATATTCCTGAAGTAAATCGTTATATCAAATCTTATATTGAAGACGTAGATGTAAAAATCTGCGATTGCGAGATGGAGGCAGACGATTACGGATACCCAACCATCGGAGCCCGCAATGTTATGGCGTGTATTGGAAATACACATTGCATTAAGGGAAATACCAACACCTATGAGCTCGCAAAAAAAATTGAAAAATTGATCTTTCCCTCACACTATCACATTAAAGTTGCTGTCGCAGGCTGCCCAAATGACTGCGCAAAGGCTAATTTTAATGATTTTGGTATTATGGGTGTTAACAAACAGGTTTATGACTATGATCGCTGTATTGGCTGTGGCTCCTGCGTGGATGCCTGCCAGAGCCATGCCACCGGCGTGCTTACGCTCAATAAAGACGGGAAGATTGATAAGGATGCCTGCTGCTGCGTAGGTTGTGGTGAGTGTACTTTGATCTGTCCTACTGGAGCATGGACAAGAGATCCTAAGAAATTATACCGCGTGACGCTGGGGGGCCGTACCGGCAAACAGAGCCCGCGCTCGGGGAAGCTGTTTATGAACTGGGTAACAGAGGAAGTCGTACTGGGAATGTTTGCAAACTGGCAGAAATTTTCAGCCTGGGCGCTGGATTATAAACCCGAATATCTCCATGGCGGACATCTTATTGACCGTGTTGGGTATAAAGAATTTATCAAGCACATTTTTGAAGGGGTTACCTTTAATCCTGAGGCAAAGGTTGCAGATGATATTTACTGGGCAGAAAATGAGCAGAGAAGCAATATACATGTTATGCCACTATCACAGCACAAACATGCAGGGCCACAGGAATCCAAATAAGAATTTTAAAATCTCAGTATAAGAGGCGCGGGTATTTGTCCCGCGCCTCTTTCTGTGTTAAGATAAGGGTAATCGATAAACAGGAGGTAGAAGCATGAGAGTCATATCATTGAGAGAAGAGCCCGTTTATACACAAGCTGCCATCGATTTTTTTCAGGGCCGGTGGGCAACAGATCACAATAAAATGATTTATGCGGACTGTATTGTTCATGGACTTACAACAAAATCACCGCTGCCGCGTTGGTATCTTTTGCTTGAGAATGATACGATTATCGGTGGAGCTGGACTGATTACCAATGATTTTGTGAGTCGTATGGATCTATGGCCCTGGGTTTGCGCTGTTTATATTGAAGAGAAATACAGAGGGCATGCCTATGCATCGCGTTTGCTTGAAAGGGCGCGCGAAGACGCCGGGAAGGCCGGATATTCTTATGTCTATGTCTGTACAGATCATGTCGGCTTTTACGAGCATTACGGTTATGAGTGTATTGGCACAGGCTATCATCCCTGGGGAGAATCCTCCAGAATTTATCGGGCCAGCACCGAAAAGGCTGAAAATATAAACGGTGCTGGAATATAATAGATAAAGCCGATGGAAAATCTAAAGGAGAAAAGCTAAATGGTAAAAAATGAACGAGCGTATCCGCAGTTTTCTATGTGCGGTCTCAACTGTGGCCTGTGCCCTATGTACCATGTGAGAGAATCCGGCTGTCCCGGCTGCGGAGGAAAAGGACATCATTCCTGCGCGATTAAGAGATGCGGCCAGGAACATGAAAATGTCGAATTCTGCTTTCAATGCAGAGATTATCCCTGTGAACGCTATGAGACTGTCAGTCCATATGACAGCTTTATTACATATCGCCACGTATTAAAGGATTTTCATAAAGCTGAGCATGACGGCCTGGAAAACTATAAGATAACGCTGAATGAAAAGATTGAAATTCTGCGTTATCTTTTAGAGCATTATAACGATGGCAGGCGGAAAACCTTTTACTGTACAGCTGTGAACCTTTTAGAACTTGAAGATATAAAAAGTGTGATGGCACAGATAAAAGAAAAAACTAGCGGCGAGATACCAATAAAAGAGAGCGCTAAACAGGTTGTCAAATTGTTTCAGACCATGGCGGAAGAAAAGGGAATATCATTGAAATTGAATAAAAAGAAAACAGAAAAGGCAAAATAATCTTGAAATTAAAATATCAGAGGGGTGAAAATGTATCTTCTTGAAACTGAATTTAATGATTTAGAAAAAATATGGAATCATTGCGATAAAAAAAGTCCTATTTAGGACTTTTTTTATTATCCTTTTTAAGTTTTGGCATAAAGCGTTTTACAAAGGTTCCCTTACCACGTCCTTTAATGTAAAACAGACCAAAGATTGAAAAAACGACCGCCCCGATAAAGTTAACAAAGAGATCGGACATGGTGTCGATCAAGCCAATGTCAATATAGTCGCCATCATTCCATGTTTGTCCATTGACGACGACACTCTCAATTGGAACGGTGACCGCGACATTTTTACCTTCAGGATTAAAAATCACTGAACTGATACTGTGGATAATGGTATCCTTCTGCATATCCGTATGAAAAAACCAATCCGCTGAAAATTCAAAAAATTCCCACAGAACACCGATCGTCATCGAAAAGCAAAACGCAAAAACTGCCACAAAGACGGGGGACAGGCTAAGGCTGAAATTTTCATTCTCGTTAAGAATATCGATGAGTGAAAAGCCAATTGCGGCCATTAGAAAGCCGTTAATGGTATGCAGCATTGCGTCCCAATGGTCAAAAATGAGGTAGTATTCCTGAATCTCACCGAGGATTTCAGCCGAAAAGATAAAAAGAAGAATAATAACCTCTAACGTGGTTGGCATCTTGATGTGCAGCTCTTTATCTACAAAGGAAGGAATCATAAATAAAACCAGTGTAAACACACACAGGAACACATTATCCCAGTTTTTGTTTATAATTTGAGCGATCATCACAACAATAACCATGGCTCTCAACAGCAAGTACAGCAGAAATTTTCCCTTGTTTTCCTGAATGTTTTTAACAGATTTTTCTTTTGATGTCTTATCCTTTTTCACAAAGTGCTCCTTTTATATAATCTAATGATAACATTATATCATAAAGGAGCAGAAAGCAATATTTATTTGTTCGGTTAACAGTCTGGTTCTAAAAATCTTGACAAAACCGACAAAGTCGGCAATAATGAATTTATTCACTGATACTACCGGAGGCCTATTATGTCACAACGTCGAAATCATATGCACAATCATAGAGGATGTGCACCCAACAGCCCAACCCGCCCGCGCATATCCAAAAAACCGATGGAGCGCCGTCAGGAAATTATTCAAACAGCCTTTAGGCTGTTTTCTGAGAAAGGGTTTGAAAATACCACCATCCAGGACATTGCAGCGCAGATGAATGTATCTATGGGACTGTGTTACAGATATTTTAAATCGAAAACAGAGATTTTTGAAGCCGCCTGTGAGTTCTACGCTACTGAATCGCTCCGTGAGACTCAGATTCTCAATGAACCTGATATGCCTGCGATTGATAAGCTTCATTATTTTATACAATATCTTTTTGATTATACTCTGAAACATAAGGAGTTTGAAGCAAACTATCACGAAAACAGTGAAATAAGAGCCAGCCGAATTGATAAGGTAGCGGCTAAAATGGTGGAAGATCTGATTCCAGTTATGGAACAGGGGATTCGTGAGGGGACATTTCATTGTGAAAACCCGGAGACGACCACAAGGTTTATCGTTTTTGGCATGCTGCACACCTTTCATGAGGAGATTCCAGCAGAAAATGTTGAAGCTTACATACACCATTTCGTTATCTTCATCCGAAAAATGTTGGTCGACCTGTTAAAGATTGAAAACCCTGAACAGCTGCTTGTATGGGATGAGAAGAATAAAAACTGATTTTTAAAGCCGTTTGGTAAAAACTAAGCGGCTTTTTCATTTTTTGATGAGTGAATGTATTCATTTTTTCTTGACAATAAAATCAGACTGGGTTATCCTATAAATGAATGAATTCACTCGAATACAAAATGAGGAGATTATCCATGTCAAATTATTCAGCAGGAGAAAATTATCTGAAGGCTATTCTGATTCTTCATCAGCGACTCGATAAAGTGCGAAAAACAGATATTGCGGATTTTCTGGGCTATACTAAAGCCAGTGTCAGCTATATGATCAAGCTTTTGGAAGAGAATGATCTGGTCAGCGTGGAGAGTAATAATGTTTGCTTAACGCAGAGGGGACTCAAAGAAGCATTAAATATTTATGAGCGCTATCTGCGTATTCGTGATTTTCTCGTCTACTTTCTGGGAATATCGGCCAAAACGGCTGAACGGGATGCTTGCCGATTGGAGCATCATGATTTCGATGAGCCTGTCTGCGGCGGTATCGCCGGCAATCGGACCCTCGGCG
>CAUEUD010000243.1 GCA_959020865.1 Eubacterium limosum
TCAAAAACAACTTTACCCATATCCTCAATGGTCATAATCTCCCTATTGCCCTGGGGCACAATTAAAACCAGATTGTTTTTCAGCAAATCCGCACGGGTTCCATCTGCCAGAAGTCCCTCCTGTTCCAAAGCATTTATCTGCTTTGATGCACCGTCAGGCTGATATTGTCTGTGCTGTCTCCTGTTTATGTTTTGTTTTGTGTGCCGCAAGCGGTAAATTCAAAAACTAAAGTTCTCACCAAAACAGTAATAATTGACCTTTTTACATTTTTGTGTTTTTATTCTTTTATTAATCTTTTAGAAATTCACGCTCAGATTTTTTTCCAAAGTGATCATGTTCAAAATCCCAGCACATCGGATGGTTCACGTCCTTCCCATGAGGTTTAAAAAGAACAGACACCTTAAACTGGGCTTCAATAATATTTTCAATCTCTATCTGAATGGTGTTTTCACCCGGATGCCCTGCTGGTTCAAAAAAATGCGACCGGATACCCGCATGGGTAATATCCTGCGAAAGTGAAACGTCCGAGCAAAGCACACACGCCAGTCCACGGCCTCAAAGCAGTGGTCTCTCAGAGGCTTTATTCTTGAATTATTCTTGTAATCAGTTAGTTTCGTAGCGCATACAGATTCTATTTTGGCAAAAATATTTCGAAACGCACCAACCTGGTCGATTCTTCCTTCGTTAATTATTGCAACATGCTCGCAAATGACAAAAACTTCATCTCTCGAATGCGCGACAAAAAGCGCAGTCCCTTCATAGTCCTTCAAAATTTTTGAAACTTCACATTGCAGTTTCCACTTAAAAAAAGTGTCCAAAGCAGAAAATGGTTCATCCAACAGGAGGACTTTCGGGCTGCGCGCAAAAATTCTTGCCAACGCCACACACTGCTGTTGTCCGCCCGAAAGCTGTGCCGGTAACGATTCTCTAATTCATTAATTTGAAAGCGCTCGAACATCTGCTTCGAGATTTTCTGTGTACACTCCGCACCTTTCTTCATACCGGCTGTAATATTCCGGCTCACCGTCCTATTCGGAAATAGTGCGTAATTTCGAAAAATATAGTCAGCGTTTCTTTTTTGGGCAGAAGATTCATTTTCTTTTCAGCATCAAAGCAGCTAATACCACCGACTATGATTCGTCCTTTATCCGGCTTTTCAATATCCGCAATACATCGCAGAGTCATGCTTTTCCCGACCCAGAGGCACCCAGCAAACAGGTCACTCCCCCGCCGTTTTCAAATTGTATTTTGCCAGAAGAGCTGTTTTTAATGAAATCAGAAAGGGCGAATAACCCTCTGCCATACAATCACCCCCATGATTTAAAAGCTTTTATACTCTCTCTGATGCCCTCACCTCAATCAGCTCCGCGGCGATACTGATCGCTATTTCTGCTGGTGTTTTTGCTTTGATTGCCTTTCCGATCGGCGTATAAACCATATTCAGTCTTTCCTGTGTAAAGCCATCAATCCTCATGAGCTTTTCATTAACAACCGCTGTCTTTTTCCTGCTGCCAATAACACCTATATAGCGGGCTTTTGTTTTAAGGACCTGTGCCTCTACCAGATAATCGTTCTGGTGTCCTCTGGTCATGATGACCACATAGTCTGAAGGGCCAATTTTTAAAAATGTGCGGATATTTTTAAAATCACTGACAAAGACCTCGTCCGCGTCTGGAAAGGCCTCCTTGTTGGCAAACGTCTCCCGGTCATCAATAACGACACATTTAAAGTCCAGATGGCTGAGCACCGGCACAAGCTCTTTCGCGATATGCCCGCCGCCAAACACATAAACCCGTTCGTTTTGCAGCAATGGCTGTGAAAAGACACAGATTTTATTTTTCTTAAGCAATCGGCTTTCTTTTTGAAATAACTTGGCATCGAAAGGCGCTGTTTCTTTCATCCTTTCATCAACCACGATCATCTCAAATACCGCAGGCTTTTCCCAACTGGTCAAAAGCCAGGCATCCTCATTGGATTCAAAGGCTCTGCCCAGCCCCTCTATCAGATTTTCTGTCTGTGGATTATCAGGAGATAAATACTGAAAATACAGTGTGGCGTTTCCGCCGCATACCATGCCGAGATCACCGGCTTCATTTGGCCTCAATATATATTCCTTCATAAAGGAAGTCTTGGTTTTAAACAGTTTCTGTGCTTCCTGCTGAGCATCGTATTCCATGGCACCGCCACCCACGGTACCGGTGGTGGTGCCATCCTGATAAACAGCCATCCAGGCACCCGTCCCTCTGGGCGCAGAGCCATGGAAATCAATGATCGTAACGACTGCCAGAGGTTCATTTCTCTTTTTTGAAAGCTTAAGCGCTTTGTAAAAATCCTTCATGTTGTCCTCTACTTTCCAAAACCACAGTTTGGATAGGTACAGACTTCACAGTTCAGGCACAGGCCACCCTCACCCAGAGCGGATAGATCCTCCTGCACCAGCTTTTCCCCTGCCAGTACCCTTGGGAGCACCAGATCAAACACTGTTCTTTTGGCGTACATCACGCATCCCGGCAGCCCCATGATGGGGATTTCTCCCTCATAAGCCAGTAAGAACATCGCCCCCGGCAATACCGGCGCGCCGTAGCTGACAATCTCGGCGCCCGTCTTTTTTATGGCGTTTGGCGTAATATCATCCGGGTCCACGCTCATGCCTCCGGTACAGATGACCATCTCGGCGCCTTTTTCAATGAATTCACTGATTTTTCCTGAAACCAGCGTTTCATCATCGGGAAGAATCTCCTGTGCCATAACCTCGACGCCATATTCATCCAGCTTATCCTTGATCACGGGACCAAAAGCATCCTCAATCCGTCCCGCATAAAGTTCACTTCCAGTATTGATGATAGCCGCCTTTTTTCTTTTAAAAGGGAGCAGCTTGAGAATGGGCTCTCCGCCCCCCAGTGCCACAGCGCGGTCCAGCTTATCCTGCTCAATGGCCAGTGGAATAATCCGGGTTCCTGCCAGCTTATCGCCCTTTTTAACCGGAAAATTCCCATGCCTGGTGGCAATCATGAGCTCACCCAGGGCATTGAGCGCTTTCAGCTTTTTGCTGTCCACCTTCAGCAATCCATCGATCTCTGCGATCACCTCAATTTTTCCTTCTTTTACCTCCGAAGGGAACATATGCTCGCCTGCACACAGCCGATACAACACCTCGGCCCCGGCATTCTCATGAACCATGCCTGGGTCGTTTTTCCAAATATATACATGCTCCTTTCCCATGGATAAAAGCACCGGTATATCTTCTTCCTGAATCACATGGCCTTTCTGGAACCTCGGGCCTTTAAACGCATCTTTTATGATTTGTGTCATGTCGTGGCATAGTATCAGACCCACGGCCTCTGTTGTTTTTACACTTTCCATTTTACTGCCTCGTTTGATTTTATTTTAAACACATTGGTTCTGGACAGATTTTTCCGTCTCTGTGGTGCACTGCGTAGGTGTCCATCAGTGCTTCATCAAATTTCGCTGTTTTCAGCTGTTTTAATACGTTTTCTATATCCGATGCCTTAATGCGTATGGAAATACCGCAGCCCGCTGAAATCTCCCTTAACGTCGGAATAATCGTGATTTCAAAAAGGCCCTTTAAGATTCCCTCGGCCGTCATCGCTGCATGGGTATTGGCAAAGGTCAGCAAATAATCATCCTGTCTTTTCATGATTACAGGGCAATGACCTTTGAGGCGGAAAGCATCTTTTCTGTAATTTCATACATATTGCTGATTTCACCAATCTTAAGGTTATCCTTGAGCTTATAATAGTCAAGGCAGGTTCCGCAGACCAATATTTTTACACCCCGGTCCTCCAAAGCCTGTAAATGGGCTACCACCTGCTCATCCAGGGCCGGCAGCTTAACGCCGCTGTTCATAAACAAGATGCTCTCCGGCACATCATCGGCCTGGGAAAGGGTATAAAAAAACATTTTTACCAAAGCGTTTCCCAGTTCATAGTCGCCCTCGCCGATATAGTCCTTTCCCATAAAGACGACCCACTTACCTGTTCCCCGAATGGCGGCGCTGCCATCAGGCATTACATTCATCTCTGTCTCTGGTATTTCCCGGCCATCTGTAATAAACCGGACTTCAAAGCGTTCTCCACTGCCGCTTACTACAGCATCATAGTTTTGGCTGGCCGCCAGTTTTTTCAGGTTTTCCACGGCAATGGCGTTGTCAACGGTTATGATAAAGCTGTCATGGTTTGCTTCAATCTCCTTTTTGGCCATGATAACTGGCATAGGACACGCCTTACCCATGGCATCGATTATTTTAGTCATCGTGCTTCCTCCTTTATTCTTTTATGATCAGGGCCTTATCCTGCCTGTCTGTAAGCTGTCCCACAAGTGCGCAGTCTGTTTTCAGCTCAATCTTCAGGGTTTTTAAAAGATTCTCTGCCTCAGAGGGCGCCACACTGATCAACAGACCACCGGAAGTCTGGGGGTCAAAAACAATGTCCTCCATGCCCCCACTCACCGATGATCTGTAATCTGGTCCAAAGTATTCCCGGTTTCGATATGTGCCGCCAGGCACAATACCCATCTCCGCCAGTTCGATGACTCCAGGCAAAAGCGGAATGGCCGAAGCCTCAAGCTCCATACTCAGATGGCTGGCCTTTGCCATCTCGATTCCATGACCGCCCAGGCTGAAACCGGTAATATCGGTACAGCCGTGCACCTCATCGTATAAGCCCATAACCTCACAGGCTGTCTTATTCAGCGTCGTCATGGACAAAATCGCTGCTTCACGCGATTCATCTGTCGCAATACCACCCTTGATCGCGGATACGATAATCCCGGTGCCGATCGGCTTAGTAAGAATGAGCTTGTCCCCCTCCCGCGCATGGCAGTTCCCATAAAGGTGCAGGCAGTCCGTTATGCCCGCCACGGACAGGCCGTATTTGGGCTCTGGATCCTCGACTGAGTGTCCGCCTACCAAAACAGCTCCAGCCTCCTGTATCTTATCTGCGCCGCCTCTCAAAATTTCGGATAAAATTCCCTTGTCCTCCTTTTCTGGAAAACAGACAATATTCATCGCGGTCAGCGGCTTTCCGCCCATTGCGTAAATATCGCTCAGGGCATTGGTCGCGGCAATTTGTCCGAAGAGATAAGGGTCATCCACAATGGGTGGAAAAAAATCCAGAGTCTGGAGCAGGATCTGCTTGTCATTAATCCTGTAAGCCGCC
>CAUEUD010000244.1 GCA_959020865.1 Eubacterium limosum
TCATTACACTGAGGGAGGTAATATGATGGAATATTTAATTGGATTGGATTTGGGGACCGGCAGTGTCAAAACCGTATTGTTTGATCAGAACGGGAAGGAAATCGCGCAGATGGCGCAGGAATACCCGGTTTACCAGCCGAATAACGGCTGGTCCGAACAGGACCCGGAGGACTGGTATACAGCTGCCATCGCCACCATGCGCTATGTCATTGACGAATCCGGTGTCCCGAGAGACGCCATCAAGGGAATCGGGATGTCCGGCCAGATGATGGGCGCGGTCATGCTGGACGCGGCAGGAAAGCCGCTGCGCCGCGCGATTCTTTGGAACGATGCCCGTACCACAGAATCCTGCGAGTCTGTCCGCAGAATTGTTACCGACGAAAAGATGATGGAAATCAACTGCAATCCTGTTCGTCCAGGCCTGACAGCCGCCAAGATCCAGTGGGTTAAGGAAAACGAGCCGGAAATCTACAAAAAAACCGCCCATATTCTTTTGCCGAAGGATTACCTGCGCTACCGCCTGACCGGCGAGTATGCCACCGAGGTTTCAGACGCTTCCGCCATGCAGCTTCTGGATGTGCGCAACCGCTGCTGGTCACAGTATATTCTGGATGCCCTCGAAATTAAAGAATCCGTTCTGGGCAAGGTTTACGAGTCACCGGATGTTACCGGTACCCTGACCAAAGAAGTCGCCGGACTTCTGGGGCTTTCTGAAAAAAACGTTGTGGTCGGCGGCGCAGGGGATAATGCAGCCGGCGCTGTCGGGACAGGCGTTGTGGCTACCGGCCGCGCCATGACCACCATCGGGACCTCCGGAACGGTTTTTGCTTACGCCGATGAACCCATGATGGATAAAAAAGCCCGTGTTTACACCTTCTGTATGGCGGTACCGAACGCCTGGCATTTCATGGGCTCAGTCAACTCTGCCGGTAACTCCTTAAAATGGTACCGCAACCTGTTCTATTCTGACGATCTGGAATATGATAAAATCAACCGCGACGCCATGTCCTCCAAACCAGGAGCCAACAATCTCATCTATATGCCTTACCTCACAGGCGAACAGTCACCGCATTTTGACCTGCAGTGCCGCGCTGGCTTTGTGGGCCTGTCAGCAACCCATACCAAAGCGGACATTACCCGTGCCGTCATGGAAGGCATCACCTATGCCCTGCGTGACGTTCTTACCGCCATCCGAGAATCTGGCATTGAACCAGCCATCATGCGTATGTGCGGCGGCGGCTCCAAGAGCCCGTTCTGGCGCCAGCTCATGGCCGACATTTACGGTATGCCTGTCTGCCTGCCGGATATGAACTCCGAAAATGCAGCAGCCCTCGGCGCCGCCATTCTGGCCGCTGTTGGAACGGGTATGTACCCAACCGTTCAGGATGCCTGTGATAAAATCATCGCCATGCGCGCAGAAAACTATGCGCCAAATCCGGCTCTGCGTGATAAATATGACACAGTCTACTCAGCCTTTGACAAGCTTTACCCACAGTTAAAAGACAATTTTGCAGAGATTTTAAACTTCTAAAACATATACTTATATTTTAAAAAGAAAGGTGACGGATGATTTTCGTTACCTTTTTTCGATTATTTTTGGTTGTTATGATGTGTATGCGGACCGGTGGTGGGTACAAAGAAAAAGAACGTTGCTATCCATACAACAGGAGGTAAAATAAAATGAACATTGTCAGTAAAATTAAGAACAAGACCTTCACCGCTGCCGCCGGGGTGGCGCTTCATTATCTGGAAAAGGATCCTGAAACCAATATTCCCAGAGTGATGGAGCTGATGGACCGGTTTACGCCAGAGGGCTGGTATGAGGGTCAGCGGTCAGCCTTTCGGACCGCCATTGATGAAAAGAACAACTGGTATCAGCTGATCTTGCGGTTTTATGAGCTGGATCCAGGCGTCAGAAAAGCCTTTTTTAACAATTTTGTTGTAAATGCCAGCCTGAAGGGAAGCGCCCTCCAGGATGAGACAAAGGAAAAGGAAAACTGCAATGTCCCCTGGGCCATTCTGCTTGACCCAACCTCAACCTGCAATCTTCACTGCACAGGCTGCTGGGCCGCGGAGTACGGGCACAAGCAGAGCCTGGACCTTGAGACCATTGACCGCATTGTCCGTGAGGGGAAGGCGCTGGGAACCTACATGTACATATATACAGGCGGTGAGCCCCTGGTACGTAAAAAGGATTTGATCACTCTGTGTGAGCGACATCCGGACTGTGAGTTCTTATCCTTTACCAATGGCACCCTCATCGACGAGGCGTTTTGTCAGGATATGCTGCGGGTCAGGAACTTTGTACCGGCCATCAGCCTTGAGGGCTTCGAGAAGGCCAATGACAGCCGAAGAGGTGAAGGGGTTTATGAAAAAGTCAGGACAGCCATGAGACTGCTGAAGGAGCATCATCTGCCCTTTGGCGTTTCCACCTGTTATACCAGCGCTAATTTTGAGGATATCAGCAGTGAGGAATTTTACGATATGATTATTGAGGCTGGCGCGCTCTTCATCTGGTTTTTCCACTATATGCCCGTCGGCAACGGCGCTGTGCCGGAGCTTCTGCCAAATCCCGGACAGCGGGAGGAAATGTACCGCCGCATCCGTCATTACAGAGAAACAAAGCCCATTTTTGGCATGGATTTTCAAAATGACGGCGAGTTTGTAGGCGGTTGTATCGCAGGGGGAAGGAACTACCTGCACATCAACGCAGCGGGCGATGTGGAGCCATGTGTATTCATTCATTATTCCAATGCCAATATCCATGACACATCTCTGCTCGACGCCCTCAAGAGCCCTATTTTCATGGCCTATCATGATGAACAGCCCTTCAATGAAAATATGCTAAGGCCCTGTCCCATGCTCGAAAATCCCGAAAAACTGCGGGCGATGGTCAAACAGACCGGCGCTAAATCAACCGATTTGCAGTCGCCTGAAGCCGTTGACCATTTATGTGATAAATGCGGCCCCTATGCCGACAACTGGAGAGAAACAGCCCAGACCCTCTGGGAAGAAAGCCAGAGAGAAAAACAGAAAAGCCTTTAAAGATAAAAAAACCCGGCGCGGAAAAGCTTTCCGGCCGGGGCCAAACACCGGAAGCTAGTGCCCCCGGTGTTTTTCTTTTTTCTTCAGCTGCTTTTGCTCAAAACGCTCAAGCTTCTGGCGTTCTTTTTCTTCGCGGCTTCGGCTTTTGTGCAGTACCTTTTGCTGTTCATGCTGGGCTTTGAGAGCCTGCTGGGCCTTTGTGCCCACACCCTGGCTCTTCAGCTGCTTTTTAATGGCGCGCTGCATCCGCTTCGGGTTCTGCTTCCGGCTCTGCGCCGTCTGAGCGACAGGAGGGCTGAACCGCAGCTGGTGGTCATTCCTGAGCAAAAAGTCATAGACCTCATAGTCTTTCGGCTCCGCGCCAAAGGTGATTTTGCAAACCTCCAGCCGGTTTCCGTACTGGCGCTCATACACACCCACCCAAAAGGGTTCCTCAAAAAATACCGTTAAGCTGCTTGAAATAGTGACCATACTGATGTCCTCCTTTAAGTAAAATCACCAAAGAACGGACAACCAAGGAGGCAGGTTACTGACGGCGTCGCCGCGCCCGGACTACCAACCGGGCTGTGTTTTTATCTTTGTAGTTTAATGATAACGGACAGTTGAAAAATGGTCAAATCATTTTTTTGAATTGGTGTCGAATTAGGGTTTATAAGATATTTTTTATTTGGTAATATTTTGCAAAAGGTTAAAAAATACGATTGATATTGCTTTTAGCTATGAATGGCGTTAGTGTGAAAATTTACCAGCATTACTATCATTGAATTGGACGGGAACATAAACGTGAAAAGGCATACGTGCATGAGAGAGAATAAAACCGTTGTTGTACTTAAGGGGAAACGGTATAATTTAGATATAGCAAAAAAACGAAAGTTATAGGTGAGAACGAAATGGCATCGAATTATGAAAAAATGAAGCGGCAAATGCAGGGAGAATTTTTAAAATACAATCAAGAGGATATGATAAAACGTTTTAATATAGATGCCAATGAGAGGTATCTGACGGTTGGCTTTATGGGGGGGATTTGTCGAATTGCACGAAAAACCGGCATTGTCGAATGCAGTACGATGCATACTGATGTGTTCAGAGAAGCAGATTACAATGAAGCAATGACGATATATGATCTTCTGTGCTGGTCGAAGCCAGATGCAGTGCCTTCTGGACAGTTTGTGAATATGCAAAGTATTTCGAAATTATACGGCACAGCGCCCGGTGCTAATTCAGGCTTTTTCAATCAGGAAATGAAACAGTTTGACCATCAAGACACTTTGCTGCGTGAAGTGCTGGAGAAGCTAGGAGGAGTGATTGTTGTTGGTGGTGATCTGGCGGCACAAATCCCCGTGTTTTGCGGATTAGAGCTTTTGTTTCGTTTCTGGAACTCAGATGATGAATTTGCCCCGGAAATCCAATTTTTCTGGGATGCAAATGTGCTGTCTTTTATGCACTATGAAACCGTATGGTTTGCGAATCATGTGCTCATTCACCGCATTCGGGAAATGATGGAAAAACAGATGCCTTAGCGGTAGGTAAATATAATTTAAAAAGAAGAACTGCAATGGACAGAGTGAGATTAATATGGTTTATAGCAAAGCAATATAGCGAATATGAAGAAAATCCGTGGAAGAAGTATTGAATACAGATAAAGGTGAAGTGCTAATGTATACAACAAAAATGATTCTCGGTGTCGATACGCCTCTCTTGACAGATAATTTATCTCAAATAATAGCAAGTATAAACGGAGAAGTCATAAAGACCCTGCCAATTAAGCCAGAAGAGATTGCGGATAATACCAATACGAGTTCAGATTTGCCGATTGAAGATCAATGAAGCTTTGAGCGGTATAAAGATAACGGCGCTTGGAAATGTCCTGGGCAAAATATAACGCAAATAGCGGAGATTAGAGATAATTATATTTTTGAAGGGTGGAAAAATCAAGAGGCTGGAATGATAGAGAAGGAGTGGCCTTTTGTATTAGATGACAATATAACCTTTGACTCACAGGGAGGCTCGGCAGTGGCCCCGATCATTGGCATTGTGCCGGGCAATGTCATTAGTGAGCCAGAAAATCCAATTTA
>CAUEUD010000245.1 GCA_959020865.1 Eubacterium limosum
TTTTTAGTGTTGACAACCTTTCCATATCGTGATATATTGTGCTTGTGAAATACATGTATTTATTAAATTTGGAGGTGTACCATGTACGTTAACAGAAGATTTTATGACAAATATGTTTCTACCAGAGATGTTGAATTATTACACGAATACTCATTAAGAGTTTTGAAGGAAGTAGGGGTTTCCTTCGATTGTGAAGAAGCACTGGAAATATTTAAAAAACACGGCGCTACCGTTGAAGGCAGTATTGTAAAAATTGATGAAGACCTGCTGAACCAGGCACTGGAAACCGCACCCAAGACCTTTACCGTCTACACACCAAACGGCGAAACAAAAATCGGCGAACGTTTCCGTCCAAAGACCGTCGGCTGCTACGGACCACCGAAATTCTTATTTGAAGATGACGAATACCGCGTTGCTCAGAAAGACGACATGGTTAAATTCCTGAAATTAATGGATACCAGCGATGTCACTGACTTTGTCAATAACTCCGCTTACGATACACCGGATCTGGACAAGACCAAAGAAGACTTCTACCTGCCACAGGTCGCCATGTGCCTGAAATATTCTCAGAAACCGACCTACGGCAACGTCGCCAACAGCATGAATGTCCGGGGCAAGAGCTTAAAACAGGAAGCAAAGGACATCGCCAACCTTTATAAAGAATTTTACGACATCTGGGACCGCCCAGTGCTCTTGACCAATACCTGCGCGCTGTCACCGCTTGGCTATTCCTATGAAGTTCTTGACAATATCATGGGTCTGGTCGAAGAAGGACAGCCGGTTACCATCATCACCTGCTCCATGACCAACCTGACCGCTCCGGCAGCGCTTCTCGGTTCTGTTATCCAGAACAATGCCACCATTCTGGCCGGCATCGTTTTAACTCAGCTGATCAACCCTGGCGCACCGGTTATCTACGGAACGGTTTCTACCGCTACCGATATGCGCAGCGTCGCCTGCTCCATCGGCGCACCGGAAGCCCAGCTGATCCAGATGGCTTCTCTGGCCCTTGGCCGTTACTACCAGCTGCCAGTAAGAACCGGTATTGCCGGCACAGACTCCTTAAAACCAGACTATCAGGCCGGTGTTGAAAGCTTCATGATTCTTATGACGACCTATCTCGGAAAATCCGATTTTGTCCTGAATCATGCTGGTATTCTCCAGGCTTACGCACTGGGCAGCTATGAAAAATTTGTTCTTGACGAAGAAGTCAACCGTATTTTACTGCGTCTCAACAGAGGCATCGACATCTCCGATGTCAAGGCTGAAAAAGTATTTGACGCCATCAAGAAAGCCGGTCCTCTGGGCAATTACCTGTCCGGAAGAACACCGAAAGAATACCGTCAGGAACATTGGCTGACCAAACTCTTTAACCGCCAGGCCGGCAACCCGCAGCCAATCTTCGATGAAATCGGCGATCTCCGCGAACGCGCCAGCAAAGAAGTTGAAGAACGTGTCGCAGGCTATACATTACCTGACTTAACCAAGACTCAGAAAGATATCTTAAACCGTTATCTGCCTGAAGACGAAAAGTTTTAATTAACCCTCTATATATAGTATTCATTTTTCGGATAAAATCTGGTATCATTAGTGGTATCAGATTTTATTTTTGTTACCCGGTTATACTTAAAAGGAAGGTCACCCATGAAACTACGCTATTCATTTTCTGAAAAAGAAGAGTGCCAGCAAATTCATGAATATTCTCTGGATATTTTGGAAAACACAGGTATTGTTGTCCATTCTGAAAAAGCAAGAAGCGTCTTTAAAAAAAATGGCGCAAAGGCAGAAGGCAAAAAGGTCTTTCTCCCGCCCAAAATCGTAGAAGACCGTCTTGTCGACGTGCCCTCCTCCTTTACCTTTAACACTCCCGGACACCGAGTAACCGTGGGCGACGGCACTACCTGTACCATGCCGCCCTACGGCGCCACCTACGCAAAGAAAAACAACGTCAGCCATCTGGCAGGGCGCGAAGACTTTATCAATTTTACAAAGCTCAACCAGGAGAGCAGCCAAATGAGCATGGCCTGCCCCTATGTCCTTGAGCCCATGGATGTTCCCATTGACTTCAGAGAAAAGTATAAAATGGCCATGTGCCTGAAATACTCCGACAAGCCCACCTTTTCCATGACCCAGGACGGTCCGTCAGCACGGGAGAGCATTCGTTTCGCAAGAGAATACTGGGATTCCCAGGACAGCAATATCCTCATCGGAAATATCAATATCTCCGCGCCGCTGATCATGGGGGAGGGTACTGCCGACGTCATTCTGGTACACGGCGAGGAAAGCCAGCCTCTGATGGTGGCCTGCGGCAGCGGACTGAGCGGGCTGACCGCGCCGCCCCTGCCAGCCGCCAACTTCCTGATCAGCAACGCCGCAGTGCTGGCCGGCATTGTTCTGGCGCAGATGGTGCGGCCAGGCCTTCCCATCGTCTATGGTTTCCCGCTTTTTGGCGTAAACCCTTTTAATGCAGTCGCCTCTCCTGGCGAGCCAACCACTGCGCTCTTTACCATGGCCGCAGCCGAGATGGGGCGCTTTTATAAAATCCCAGTCCGGTCCGGCGGCGTCTTTACAGACTCGAAATATCTGGATTATCAGAGCGGTGCTGAGAGCTTTATGAATCTTTTTTCCTGCCTGTTTTCCGGCGTCGACTGCATGATGCACGCCTTTGGCATGGAGGATTCCCTGAACACCATCAACTACAATAAGTACATTCTGGACGAAGCACTCCACAGCA
The DNA here is from genome assembly GCA_959020865.1 of Eubacterium limosum. GTDB lineage: Bacteria > Bacillota > Clostridia > Eubacteriales > Eubacteriaceae > Eubacterium > Eubacterium limosum_B. The sequence goes on from CAUEUD010000245.1 coordinate 2,735, forward strand.
CCATCAGGCATTATCTGAGCGGCTTTGAGGTGAACGCTGTCACGCTGATGCTTGACGCCATCAAAAAAAACGGCTGTACCGATAACTATATCAACATGAGTAATCTCCGGCTTATCCGAAAACATTACTATCCCTATCCCTGTAAAAACACCGACGGGGAACAGGACATCCTGGAAGAAACAAGCGCCATCATCGACGATCGGCTTGAAAATTATGTGGCGCCGGCGTTTACCCGCGCGCAGCAAAAACGTGTCGAAGGCTATCTGCCCAAAGCATTCATCGATTAAAAAGGAGGCATTCCCATTGCTAGAATCCATCGTAACCGCTGTAAAAAAACTGGAAGAAAAAAAGGTCATCAAGCTGGTACGCTACGCCGTTAAGGAAGGCGCCTCCCAGATGCAGATCATCGAATCCGTCCAGGCTGGACTGGATGAGGTGGGAAAATATTTTGAAACCGGCCGCTACGGCGTCACAGACCTCATGATGGCCGGCATTATTTTTGAGGAAATTTTGAAACTCGACTGTCTGAAGCTCGAAAAGGAAAACCCTGAGGAGGCCATCGGCACCATTCTTTTATGTACCATCGAATGCGATCTCCACGACATTGGAAAATCCATTTTTAAAAGCGCGGCCCTCATGTCCGGCTTTAAGGTCATCGACCTGGGCATTGACATTTCGCCGGAAAAAATCGTGGCGGAAACCCAAAAATCCCATCCCGATGTGATTGCCATCAGCTCGATTATGGCCAACGGCGTAAAATATATGAAGGAAACCAACGAGCTTCTGGTAAAAGAAAACCTGAGGGACGAGGTGAAGATCATCCTCGGGGGTCTGTCAACGCACAAGGACGCTGTGGAGTACGTGGGCGCCGACGCTTTTACCAAAGATGTTTACGAGGGCGTAAACCTCTGTAAGCAGTGGGTGGAGGGGGGCGTTTCCCATAAGCTATAAATACGACGAAATCTGCGATAAAATAAAAAATAAAATCAAGCAGCGCATTTATCTGCCGGATACGCCGCTGCCGCCGGAAAATACCCTGGCCGAGGAATTTAAGGTCAGCCGGATCACCATCCGCAACGCCCTGCGCAACCTGATCGAGGAGGGCTATGTCTATACCATTCCCGGAAAGGGCAACTATGTGCTGGCTAAAACCAATGACAAGTTTGTCCTCTCCCTGAAGCCTGAAAATATTTTAAAGGAGCCCTACAACCGCGTAGAACTGCTGGGCTCAGAGATCATCAAGCCCACCATCGAGCTGGTCTACCATCTGCGGGTCGCGCCGGACTCCCGTATTGTGCTCATCAACTGGCTCTTGTTCAGGGACGACCTGCCTGTCATTTACGACAATCAGTTTATTCCTTATTTCCCCGGCATTTCTCCCTGGAACGACGATTTTGAGTACAACAGCTTCAGCGAAATCGTCAACCAGCGGAACCACCTTTATATTACCCAGGAGCGCATCCATATCGAGGCAGTGGGCTGTGACGCCCAGGCCGCGGAAAAGCTGAACATCCCAGAAGACACCCCTGTCATGCAGATTACCCAGAACCTCATGGATAACGACGACCCGCTGGGCATGCGCAAGCTTTATATAAGGAAGGAATGCTGCAAGCTGACCGGCATTACCTATCTGCCGTAAAGGCCAAAGCAGGTGACATCAATGAAAGTAAAAATATACGATCAAATCATCAATGATATTATGGATGACATCCACTACGGCAACCTGAAGCCCGGAGAAAAACTCCCCACCTATGCCGAGCTGGCGAAAAAGTATAATACCAGCATCGTCACAGTCCGCAAGAGCATCTCATCCTTAATTAACAAGGGGTATCTGAGCGCAGTGGAGCGGGTAGGGACCTTTGTGCGGGAATGCGAAAAGGAGCAGTACCTCATCAGCTTTGCGCCCCAGGCCAATATTAACGAAGAAATCACCGAGATCAGCGTGGAGGACATCAGCCTGTCCCTCATTAAAATGCGGGAGATCCGGCAAGAAATGAAAGCCGTGGAAATGCGCCAGATCCTGTACTCCGACACACTTCCCATCTGCTACATCATTACCGCGCTCCTCTTAAACGGCCGCTATAATCCGGAAAGCATGGCGGACATGACCGAAAGGAACCTCCAGACCATCAATAAAATCCTCGATGGCTTTGAGATCAAAAAAGTCCTCGAGATCACCATGGATACCCCCAACCGGTTTATCCAGAACAAGCTGCTGGTGGACAGAGACGACCCCGTGTTCTGCTTTACCACCTATTATTACACCATGAAGGACGAACCCGTTGGAAAAAGCGTGCTCTACGCAGCAGGGGAGAATATTGATCTGTATGGGAAATCTTTTTTGAAATGATGTTTTCTT
>CAUEUD010000246.1 GCA_959020865.1 Eubacterium limosum
TGGCGTGCGGGCTGATCTTAACAGTGCTTCTAAATTTAGCGGGCTTCTCCGCCCCTGAAGAATGATTTTTTCTCTCTTGGTTTTTTCAACCGTCGGGATAACAGACAGCAATGCAATGGTATAAGGATGGGACGGATTATTGTAAAGCTCATCCTTCTCCGCATATTCGACAACATGGCCCAGGTACATAACCGCAACCTTGTCTGAAATATGGCGCACAACACTCAGGTCATGGGAAATAAACATAAAGGCAATCCCCATATGGTGCTGCAAGTCCTCCATCAGGTTAATGATCTGTGCCTGGATGGAAACGTCGAGGGCGGATACAGGCTCATCGCACACCAAAAGCTTTGGCTGTAAAATGATTGCCCGGGCAATACCGATTCTCTGGCGCTGTCCACCTGAAAACTCGTGTGGATAGCGGCGGATATACTGGGTATTGAGCCCAACAAGGTCCATGATCTCAAGAACCTTTGCTTCACGCTCCTTGCTGTTCATATCGGTCTGGATTTCCAGAGGTTCGCCAATAATTTCACCGACCGTCATTCTCGGGTTCAGCGACGCATAGGGGTCCTGGAACATCATCTGAAATTCCTTACGTTTTGCGCGCAGGGCCTTGCGGTCCAGGGTCATAATATCTTCACCCTCATAGATGATCTGGCCTTCAGTCGGCTCAATCAGACGGAGAACCGAGCGTCCCATGGTGGATTTACCACAGCCGGATTCCCCTACGATACCGAGGGTTTCACTTCGGTTAAGGGTAAAGCTGACGCCGTCCACCGCTTTGACAAAAGCTTTTTCCTTGCCAAATCCGCTGCCTTTGATGGGGAACCATTTTTTCAGGTCTTTAACTTCCAGCAACACATTATTTTTTTCTTCTGCCATTAGTCTTCTTCCTCCCATCGATCGGTATATTTAAAGCAGCGTACCTGATGGCCGTCAAGGTCAACAAGCTCTGGCCGTTCTTTGCGGCAAATATCCTTTGCATATTCGCAGCGCGGGCAGAACAGGCAGCCTTCCGGCATATCGTTAAAGCTTGGAACCATTCCCTTGATGGTCGAAAGCTTTTCTTCCTGACCGCCAAGCTTTGGAATACAATTGATCAGGCCCTGGGTATAAGGGTGCAGCGGTTTTTCAAACACGGTGTCCACATCGGTATACTCAACGACCTGGCCCGCGTACATAACCATAACGTTATCGGCAACCTCAGAGATAACCCCAAGGTCATGGGTAATCATCATGACTGCAGTACCGGTTTTTTCCTTGAGCTCATTGATCAGGTTAAGAATCTGAGCCTGGATGGTAACGTCCAGTGCCGTTGTCGGTTCGTCGCAGATCAAAAATTCAGGATTACAGGAGAGGGCCATGGCGATCATAACACGCTGGCGCATCCCGCCTGAAAACTCGTGGGGATAGGAATTGAGACGCTTTTCGGCATCTGGAATCTTGACGAGATCCAGCATTTGGATCGCACGTTCCCGGGCCTGTTCCTTGGTCATATCCTCATGTATCAGGACAGCTTCCATAATCTGCTGTCCCACAGTATAAACTGGATTCAGGGAGGTCATAGGTTCCTGGAAGATCATGGCAATTTCCTTACCACGGATTTTCCGCATCTCTTCCTTATCTTTATTCAGCAGGTTTTCACCTTTAAAATCAATTTCGCCGTTGACAATCTTCCCCGGCTTTCCAATCAGCTGCATAATCGACATCGATGTGATACTTTTACCACAGCCAGACTCACCTACAACCCCAAGTGTTTCGCCTTTATCTACAGAAAAACTAACACCATCAACAGATTTAACGACACCTTCATCGGTGTAGAAATAGGTTTTAAGGTCTTTTACTTCTAATAATTTCATGTCGTAATCACCGCTTTCTGATCTTAATTCTTCAACTTCGGATCAAGGGCATCTCTGAGGCCGTCACCGAACATATTAAAGGAAATTACTGTGATAATAATGGCGATCCCTGGGAATATACTATACAGCGGGTCGCTGTTGATATATGGCTGTGCGTAGCTGATCATGGAGCCCCAGCTCGGATCTGGCGGCTGGATACCAATACCGAGGAAGCTTAAAGACGCCTCGGTCAGAATCGCACTTGGAATACCAAGGGTTATCAATACAATAATGGTTGAAATACAGTTTGGAATCATGTGCTTCATGATAATGCGGAAGCCGCTGCCGCCGCTGGCAATACAGGCCTCAACGAATTCCTTTTCCTTGAGCTGCATAACCTGCCCGCGGACCATTCTGGCTGTCTGCACCCAGTTGACAATCGCGAGGGCGATAAACAGACTGGTGAGGCCAGTGCCAAGCGCAAACATGATTGCCATAGCTAACAGCAGGTCTGGGAAAGCTGCGAAGATTTCCATGATTCTGGAAATAACAGTATCCACCTTACCACCGTAATAGCCCGCCAGCGAACCGAGGGTAACACCCAAAATGGTTGCGATAATCTGGGCAATAATCCCTGCTGAAAGGGACACGCGGGTACCGTAAATAACACGGGATAAAATATCGCGGCCGTATTCATCGGTGCCAAACAGGTGCTCACCTGAAGGTGACTGAAGGGCAATGGCCAAATTCTGCTGGTTTGGATCGTAGGGAGAAATGAGCGGAGCCAGAATGGCGACAAGCGCCAGAATGATAATAAGCCCCATGCAGACCATGGCAACCTTATTTTTCTTCAGGCGGTTGAAACTGTCCTTCCAATAGCTCTTTGACTGGACGACGATTTCCTGTCCTGTCTTCTCCTCAGCGTAGTTGTTTCGTTTATATCCAAGATTTGGTGTCTTCATTATTTTTTACCCTCCGTAACTCGAATTCTTGGGTCAATGAATGCATAAGAAATATCGACCAGAAGGTTTACCAGTACAAAGGCAACGGCCACGTAGAGCATGGCGCCGCGCAGAAGCGGAAGGTCACGGTTATTGAGGCTCGTAACCAGAACATTACCAATTCCTGGAATTGTAAATACTTTTTCAATGAGCATGGAACCGCCAAGCATGTAGCCGAGCTGTGTTCCCAACAGGGTAACAATCGGAATCAAGGCATTTTTGAAGGCATGCTTCCACATGACCACACTTTCCTTTACCCCTTTTGCCCTTGCGGTACGGATATAGTCCTGCCCGATAACGTCCAGCATACTCGTACGTGTGATACGGGCAATGGACGCAGCGTACCGCGTCCCTAGCGCAATACTCGGCAGGATAAAATAAATGGGTGATGAAAACCCGGAAATCGGCAGTAAATCAAGCTGCAGGCCGAAGATAATCTGTAGAATAATGGCAACCCAGAAAGATGGTGCGGAAATACCTACGATAGAGAGTGTCATTAATGTTGAATCCAGTGCTTTACCTCTGTAAATAGCAGCCAGCATTCCACAAGTCACCCCAATAATTACGGCAAAGACAAAAGAACATGCTGCTAACTGAAGCGTAATGAAAAAGCTGCGGGTTAATGTTTCCATAACCGGCTCTTTTGTGAAATAAGAAGTCCCCAAATCACCGTGAAAAATTCCAACTAGAAAATCCCAATATTGCTGGAATAAAGGTTTGTCCAATCCTAACGAATGACGCACTTGCTCAACAGTAGCAGGATCTGCACGTTTTTCAAGCATCAACGCTACAGGGTCACCGGGCAGCACATTCATCAATAAGAAGACAATGATGCTGATTGCGAAAAGAACCAGCAATGTCTGCCCAAGTCTTTTTAGGATATATTTACCCAAACTGTTTTCCTCCTTTTTTAATTTATACCATTTAAAATACACGGCAGAACAAAACCTTACGAGTTGTCCTACCGTGTCTTTAAACTTATAAATAACCCTTTATATCACTTAGGATAATTCTGCTGTTTCAAAATGGAAACGGAACATATCCGTAACTTCAAAATTCTTAACTGCAGAGTTCATCAAATAATATTTGGTTTCATGACAAATCGGAATAGCAGCGTAATCCTGACGTGTAATCATTTGATCAGCTTTTGAGTAGATTTCCTGACGTTTTGATTCGTCGGTAATCTGACGACCTTCGTTCAACAGAGCATCAAATTCAGGATTCTGATATTTACTTGAATGTGTCATTGTAACGATCGGTGCAAAACGCTGATAAATCATTCCATCTGGGTCAATGTAATCAACATACCAGTTGCTGACGCCCAATGGAATCTGTCCGCCTAAATCCATATCGTTGTAAGCAGCGCCGTCAACTTCGCTTAAGTTAAGTGTGAAGCCAGCTGCACGTGCCTGGTCCTGAATAGCGGTTGCAATTTTGGTTTTGAAAGGATATTTTGAAGATAATGGCACATCAATGGTGTAACCATTCGGATATCCGGCTTCTGCCAATAACTGTTTTGCTTTTTCAGGATTATATTCATATGCAGGTGCTGATTCATTGTATCCGATCAGGCCTTCTGGAAGGAAAGTCTTAGCCGGAACAGCAGTACCGTTTAATAAATCTTTGCAGATCGCTTCTCTGTCAATCGCATAGCTTAAAGCTTCTCTTACTTTAACTTCAGGGATCATTTCAACACTCGGTGTTAAGTAGATTTCCCCGATTGGCATGAAGGAGTGAATGCTGTCCTTGATGTCTGCATTGTCCTTATACTGTGGATATAAGGTAGCGTCTAACTGAACAATATCAATGTTGCCCTTCTGGAATTCCATAACCTGTGTGTTGGCATCTTCCATGAATTTGAAAGAAACGCCGGCGTTTTTGGCTGGTTCGCCATGGTACTCATCGAATTTAGAGCATTCGATTCCCTGTCCTGCAACATAGCTGTCCATTTTGTATGGGCCAGTACCGTAAAGCACTGTTCTACCCCAGTCTGCGCCCGCATCTTTACAGGCCTGTTCTGGATAGATGGCTACGTAAGCTGTTGCAATCGTAGAAGTAAATGGACTGAAAGGCTGTTCCAGTACAATATCAAACTTCTGGTCATCGATAATTTTAAAACCTTCCAGGGAGGTAGCTGTTTTGTCAATCAATGCCTGTGCGCCCACGATCTGGTCGATCATAGAGCCCATAACACCTTCGGTTAATAAACGT
>CAUEUD010000247.1 GCA_959020865.1 Eubacterium limosum
CCCACTTCGCCATGATTGACGGTGATCTTCATCCCCACCGATTCCACTGTTTTTTCAATTGCCATGTGTTTTTCTCCTTTTCGGTTCGTATTTTGTGTGGCGTTTTGCCCTACACTCTATACATACCGGATTTTTGAAAAACGGCAGGGTATTATTCAAAAAACTTTTTTAATTTTTTCAGGGCGGCCGTATGCGTTTCACATACCGACTGATGTGCTTTGCCCTGTTTATCAGCTATCTCCCGAAGACTCAATCCCGATGTGTAATGGTCGTTGATCACCTCCCTTTGCTTGGTTGTCAGCCGAGAAAGGCCCTTTTCCAGTTTCCTTTGATTGCTCTCGTTTTCCTTCTTCCAGATAAAACCTTTCTCTGGACCGGGCGCTTCATCCGGCAGCGTGTCAGCAAAGGTGAGCCCTTGCGTTCCTGGCGCTTTGTCCTCAAGCCGCTTCTGGGCCGTCACCGACAGATTAAAGCGCCCACTTTTCCATTTTCTGTAATACTGACACAGATGGGTTCGTATAAAAGCATTAAAAGCAGCACCACGCTCAGGATCAAAGCGATCCAATCCCTTCATGAAGGCCAGAAGACCGTCCTGAAATCCATCCTCAAACTGCTCATCCGGCACCTGAAACTTGCTCATCACAGACAACACCAGGGGCTTAAAGGTTATGACAAGCATTTCTCCCGCCACCTTTGCGTTTTCCCGCTCCGGGCTGTTTTTGGGATATTTCTGTCCATTTTTATAGGTTTCTACCAACGCGTCAATCTCTTTGTATTGATTCATTCACCCCTCCTATTCATCCTCATAAAGATCCGTCATACTCAAAACAATCTCCGGGTGTCTGTCCTCCACAGCCTGGCAGTACTCGCCAAATAAATCTTCCGCTTCTTCCACAGTCCGGGCATAAAAGCCCACCTGCACCCGGCATTCCGCTTCCACCAGATAGGGCCTGCGCTTGTGCAGGATACCGGGACCTGTGCCATATCGATTCATCCCATCACCTCCGTAAATTTTTAATCTCTACCTGTTTCTTCTCCCGGGCCTCCCAAATCGCATAAAAAGCTGCCACATCGTTGTCCGGGAACCTTGCCCGGATCGCTGCCTTTTCCTCCTCAGAGATCTCAGGAAGCAGATTAAAGCCGTTGGGGGACAGCGTGTCCTCAGGAATACTACCTGATAGAAAAGCCTGTTTATTGTTTAAAGGATTTATGTACGTTTCCGGCCCAGGTGCGGATGGGCTGCCCGCGACGTTCCAGACCTGGGTGCGCACGCACCCCTTCTCCGCAGTAATCCAGATCGCCTCAAGCTCCTGGTTAAAAGGATGCAGGCGATAGGTGCCTGCCCTCTGGGCAGGGTGCTTTTCATACTGCACCCTGCCGGTGCGGATCAGCTGGTCTCTGAGGTGCACGACCTGATAGTGCTTTTTAAGGCCCAGAAACCGCATGACCACTGTGTTGGGAAGATTAAAATCCACAGGCCAGTACCAGTCCCCCAGCTCATCCCGGACGGCAGCCCTGTTGTTGGCGCACATGAGCAGATGCCAGTAAGCCTGCTGGATCGGGCTGATGAGCGTGGTCTCCAGCCATCTGTAAAAAGCCAGAAGCTCAGTCAGATAATTCATGGTTCACTCCAAAGGGGACGGGGATAAGGCCAGCGCACCCTGTCCCCGCACAGGGCCAGGGAACCCACGGTTTTATTCCCCGGATCGAGGGGAGTATCACCCCATTGATGTACCCCTTGAAAAATGGGGCAGCGTGCAGCCGTCCACCGAGGATCAGCGCATCCAGTCCCCTTTCATTGACGACCAGCATTTTCTGGCGGTGATTGTTGGCGTCACGGATTTCCCGCTTTGTCACATCCTCACTGGGCACATGGGTGCGCAACGCCCCGCAGTGGCTCTTATACCCCAGGGCCCTGCAGACATCCTTTACCACAAACCATTCTTTCCGCCCGTCCCCGATCCTCAGCATCTGCTTTTTGAGTGCGATGAGCCGGTCCATGGCTTTGCTGACAAGCTCGCAGTCTACATCATACATGATGCGTTTCTGAATCTCGCGGATCTCCCTCTCGATGGCTTTGTTGTGAGCCTGCACATCCACTGTTTCCACCAGGGTGCGGATGCTTCCAAACAGAGGGCTTTCAAAACGATTCACCTTTAAAGTCATATGCTTATTCATGGGCTTCTCCTTTTTCAATCAATACAAAATATGTGTCCGACCATGGGTCGCGCAGGCGGTACACCCAACGCTTCATGTCGATGGAATCACTGAGGAGGGCCTGATCTGTGACAGCCCTCAGCTCCGGACTTTTAAAGGCTTCGATGTCCAGTCTGGAAAGCGGCGTCTCGCCTTCAGACTCAATCTCGCCCTGGGCGCACAGATGGGTGGTGCCATCCGGAAAGATGCATTCTTTCAGCGGTCTGCCGTCACACATCGCTTCAAAAATATGCAGCGGATGTGCGCTGTTGCCCAGCTTTACCCTGCAAATCCGCCCAAGGCTTCCGGCCAAGGTCTCTCTACATAATTCCTCGGGTGTTTCGCGGATCGGATAACCTTTGTCCTCTTGGAAAAATGGATTGTCACAGTGGTAAACCAGGGGCATCTCCTCGGTTAAATCCGCCATGCTCGAGACGCCCAGATCCTTTAAATAATCCGGCACCGGGTAATAGCGTAAATCCTTCCGCGCTTTTACGCGCTCCATTTCATTCATGTCCGCAGGCTTCTTAAGGTTTTTGGTCTGATTCATTTCAGTCCTCCTGATTTGTGATTCACCGCCGTTTACCGGGGTGTTAATGCCATTCTAAAGCATTTGAACAACACAAATCAAAGTTCCTTCAACGCGAAAATCCCCTCAAAAAAACAAAAAAGCCCCGTAAATTGAGACTTTTTTGCATCAAAATGATATAAAATCGTTGTTTTTTCTCCGATTCAGGCCAAAGGTTTGATCTGAAGAGTTTCTTTTTTAATTTTTGAAACCTTAAAAACCATAGGCTGCATAAAACAGGTCATGACACACCCCAAGCAAAGCACAGCTGCGGCAGGCGGGGTTATTCGCCAGGCTAAAGCTGTGCCCATTTTTAAGCAGCTCTTTTATAAATAGCGCCTGGCAAAGCCGCATCAACTCCAAAATTTTATCCTTGATCAGAGTTGACGAACAGCAGTAAGCAACGGCCAATCCATTCAGTGACACCAGCATTTTTTCCTCGCTCAAATGGATAAAAAAATGACGGCAGAGAAAACTGATTCCTCTGCCGCCATCAGGAAGTTTTGTCACAACTGGTAAAAGCTGAAGCTCCTCACCCAAAATAATTGGAAAGTGCCGCCTGTAACCAAATCGTTTTCGATTGTTTCTTCGACATTGTTTCATGTCCTTGTCAAAATACCGTCCGATAGCGTCCACCACAAAATGCGGTGACCGCGGCCACAAAAGCACTGTCTCATCCGCGAATACAATGGCTGTCATGGGCTGGGCCGGCGTTCCCCGGTTGATAAACGCCACTGGCGCCCCGCGCTTCAAATCCGAAAAAAGCTCCGCCACCTTGTCCCGCGTCAGCCGCGGATAATCCCCCTCATAGGCCTTGACAGCGTCATCGTAGTTGATGAAATGGTACTGCGTGTTTGCTTCCATTTGCATTTCCTTTCTGCGATTACTTTCGTAATCGTTTTACATTTATTTTAAAATGATGGGAGGGTTAGTCCCATATTTTAAGCGGGTGGAATGGTGGACTGATATGCAATACACCAGGCTATTGCATATCAGTAAGTTTTGTTTTAAAATCATCTTTATTAATCCCGAGAAAAAATATCTCGTGTATATACTTTTTCTTTTACATCATCCAACTCACCGTCATAGCGATTGGCAATAATTGTGTTGGACTTCTTTTTAAATGCCGCTAAATCATTTATTACCTCCGAACCAAAGAAACGCGTACCATCATCTAATGTTGGCTCGTAGATAATCACAGTGGCGCCTTTCGCTTTTATACGCTTCATAACACCCTGAATCGAACTTTGGCGAAAATTGTCAGAGTTGGATTTCATTGTAAGACGGTATACGCCAACGATAAGCGTCTTCTCCATACCCTGCCTCCATTCATTTTTCGAGCCATATCCATAATATCCAGCCATTCTTAATACCTGATCTGCAATAAAGTCTTTTCTCGTTCGATTGCTTTCCACAATCGCTGTCATCATATTTTGTGGAATATCTTGATAATTTGCCAACAATTGTTTTGTATCTTTTGGTAAACAGTAACCACCATAACCAAAAGATGGATTATTATAATGATTACCAATTCTGGGATCAAGGCATACACCATTAATGATTGCCTTTGTATCTAAACTTTTTATATCCGCATAAGTGTCTAATTCATTAAAATAAGAGACACGAAGCGCCAAATAAGTATTAGCAAAAAGTTTAACAGCTTCTGCCTCCGTATAGCCCATAAATAATGTGTCGATATTCTTTTTAATTGCTCCTTCCTGAAGCAGTGCTGCAAAATCTTTCGCCCCCTTAACCAAACGTTTGTCACTTAAATCTGTACCAACAATGATGCGTGAAGGATATAAATTATCATATAAAGCTTTTGACTCGCGCAAAAATTCTGGACTAAACAGTATGTTTTTGCATTTCATCTTTTCACGAATTCTTGCGGTATACCCTACAGGAACAGTTGATTTAATGACCATAATGGCGTTTGAGTTTACTGCCATTATCTGTTCAATTACCTCTTCAACGGCTGATGTGTCAAAAAAGTTTTTTTCTGAATCATAGTTTGTGGGGGTGGCAATTATGACGAAATCGGCATCTTTATAAGCGGATTTACCGTCTATAGTTGCTGTAAGATTAAGTTCTTTTTCTTTAAAATATTTATTAATGTATTCATCTTGGATGGGAGAAATACGATTATTGATTTTACAAATCTTCTTAGGGATGATATCAACAGCTACAACATTATGCTTTTGTGATAATAATGTTGCTATGGATAGTCCAACGTAGCCGCTTCCAGCAACCACGATTTTTAATTTAGTTAAAGCGTTCATATTC